>JAVKSP010000020.1:0-33838 GCA_039583645.1 Solirubrobacteraceae bacterium | reverse complement strand
GGCGCACATGTGCGCCGGCCAAAAAATCATGAATCCCTCCGTTCCGTGGGCGGGTAGTCGGGGTGCGGGAAGCCGAACACCATCACCACGTCCTGGTCGCCGGTGTTGGCGACCGCGTGCCAGGTGCCCGCGGGGACGAACAGCCCCTGGCCGGCGGCGAAGGCCACGTTCTCGGACTCGAGCCGCAGCTCGCCCGAGCCCGAGAGCACGTAGGCGACCTCCTCGGTCTCGTGCGACACCATCGCGGTCACGCACCCCGGGGTGAAGACCGAGTAGCCGAGCGAGGCGGCGTTGCCCTGCACCGACTTGTCGTTGAGGACCATCCGGCTCCAGCTGCCGCCGGGAAGGGGTATGGGTTCGACGTCGTCCAGGCGAACGACCTTTACAGCACCCACTGGCCGTCCTTGAGGATGAAGCGACCGTTGTCGACGATCTGGAGCGTGGCCTCGAGGACGACGCCGTCGAGGTGCAGCTTGGAGACGTTCTGCCCGCCGGGATAGGCGAGGTGGTTGTCGCCCAGCGCGCAGTGCACGGTGCCGACGCGGCCCTTCTCAGAGGGCGTGCCGAACGGAGCCACCTCGCTCACGCCGAAGGCGAACTCGCCGATCACGTCAGCGTTCTCGACGCCCTCGATCACCTCGCGCAGCCTGCGCGCGTCATCGCCGCCCTCGATGCTGAGGGCGCGCCCGTTCTCGATCGTCCAGGTGATCGGCTCGGTGACCTGGCCGGGGAGGCCGATGCCGAGCATCACCCCGTCCACCACCAGCGTGCCCGCGGTCTGGTCCTCGACCGCCGCGAAGGCGACCTCCGCCCACAGCGGCAGCGGCCCCATCATCTGGCCGCGCTTCTTGATCGACGTCACCTCGAGCGCGGGGCGGTCCTTGATCGTGACGGTGAAGTCAGAGCCCTTGGGCGAGGTGACCCTGACCTTCTCCATGCCCTCGAGCGCGGCCATCGCGTCCCAGGCGCGCTGCTGGGCGAGGTGCAGCCTCTCGACCGTCAGCCCCCAGCTGCCCATGCCGGGCTCGACCGAGGCGATCTTGGCGTTGTTCTCGCACGAGGCCTTGACCGCCGGCACGTGCGCGAAGCGGTTGGCCCACTCGAGGTTGGTGATGATGATGATCTCGTCCGAGTGCACCATCGCCTCGTGCAGGTTGCGCGGCGGCGCCATCGGGAAGTGCGTGTCCGCGCGCCCCCGGCGGACCTGCGTCTCGTTGTTCATGATCACCGGCCAGGCGCCGCGGTCGACGCACACCTCGGCCACCACGTGGGCCTGCTCGTCGTGCTCGTCGTCGCAGATGATCGTCACCACGTCGTCTTGCTCGACCGACATGCACACGTCGACCACGAGCTCGGCGTCCTTGCGCACGGCCTCGGAGTCGGGGCTCCGCACTGCCTCGCTCACACTCATCTGATCACCTCACTTGCTGGGTCTGGAAGGCGGGCAGCACCTCTTGCGCGAAGCGCTGCACCTGCCCGAATTGATCGATCGCCCCGAAGCGGCAGATGAAGTGGCTGACGCCGCGGCTGTGGAAATCTCTGAGCCAGGCGGCGATGTCCTCCGGTGTGCCCACCGGACCCCAGTTGGAGAGATCCATCGCGCGCGAGAGCTCGGGGTAGTACTTGCCGATGTAGTCGCCGAAGGCGGTGCGCGCCTCCTCCGCCGAGTCGCCGATGTTCATCGTCACCTGGTAGGCGACCGTGTAGTCGTCGAAGTCGCGGCCGTTGCGCGACGCGGCCTGAGTGAGATAACCGATCTGCTCGGTCAGCTCCTCGGGGTGCTGCGCGCGGCAGCAGGTCATCCAGCCGTCGCCGAGCCGGATGATGCGATCGCAGGCGCGCTCCATGATCGCGCGCATCTTCTCGCTCGGCTTGTCGCCCACCAGCCGGGGGTTGGATACGACCCAGATCGGCGGCGGGCTCTGCAGCGGCTTGAGCGACGCCATCTCCGTGCCGGAGTGAAAGGCGACCTCGTCGTAGTTGTAGTAGGTGCCCTTGAAGCTGGTCGAGCCGGTGCGAAAGACCTCGTTGATCACCTCGAGGCCCTCCTCGAACACCGTCGCGCGGTCTGAGAACGGCAGGCTGAGCGCGGCGAACTCGCGCTTGACGCCCTCCTCGGGGTTGCCCATGCAGGGGCCGAGGATCATGCGCCCGCCCGAGATGTGATCGAGCGTGGCCCACTCGAGCGCCGTGTAAAGCGGGTTGCGCATCGAGCTCACCAGACAGGCGGTCCCCAGGCGGACCTTCTGCGTGCGCTGCGAGATCGCGGCGAGCAGCGTCATCGGCTCGTAGCGCGGCTTGGAGAAGAGGCTGTCGCCCACCCACACCGAGTCAAAGCCGAGCGCCTCCACCCGCTCGGACAGATCGAGCAGCGCCTGGAGGTCATAGTCCGGCGCGATCAGCGGCTCGCGGTTGTTCAGGTTGACGCCGAACTCGAGCGGCTTAGTCATCGTTTCCGGGCACCTCTTCCTGTTCGAATATTTCCTGTGCCGCCAGCGAGCGCAGCACCCGCTGGGGCACCTCGATGTGCTCCTCGAGCAGCCGGGCGGCCCGCTCGGGGTCGTCGGCGTCGACCGCGTCTAGGATCGCCCGATGCTCGGCCACCGACTGCTCGATGCCGCCGCGCAGCTGCAGCGACTGCTTCATCAGCCGCCCCATCTGTGCGACCAGCTGGCTGTGCACCTCCTCGAGCTTGCTGTTGCCCGACGCGCGCACCAGGCGGGCGTGAAACTGGCGGTTGAGCTCGAAGAAGCGATCGGGGTCGTTGTTCTGACCGGCGCGCTCCATCTGCTCGCACATGTGGTGAAGCTCGGCCTTGTCGGCCGCGCCCAGGCGCGGCACGGCGAGCTTGATCGCCAGCGACTCGAGCGCCTCGCGTACCTCGTAGGCGTCGATGAACTCCTGGCGGGTGAGCCGCTTGACGACGGCGCCGCGCCGGGGGACGATCGTCACCAGTCCTTCCGCGGCGAGCTGACCCAGCGCCTCTCGCAGCGGACCCCGGCTGATCCCGAGCGAGCGCGCCAGCGCCACCTCGCCGAGCTCCGAGCCTGGCGCGAGCCGCGCCGAGAGGATCTCCTCGCGCAGGTGATCGGCGACCTGCTGGCGCAGGGTGCGGTTCTCAAGCGGGGCCGCCAGCGGCCTGGTCGCGCTCACTTCGCACCTCGCATGTAGGGGATGCACAGCGCCGGCGGCAGGTAGGAGCGCCGCGCGAACATCAGCAGCGCGAGGATGATCGCGATGAAGGGCAGCATGTTGATCACGTCGATCGAGATGTTGATGCCGGCGAGCTGCAGCGCCGTGGCGATCGACAGCGAGATACCGAACAGGAACGAGCCGAACAGGATCCACAGCGGCCGCCCGCGCGCAAGCATCGTGATCACGATCGCCATGTAGCCCTCGCCCTGGGTCATGAAGGGCGTGAACACGCCCGCGCCCACGATCGAGAGGTAGGCGCCGCCCAGGCCGGCCAGCGCGCCCGTGGCCATCGCCGCCCAGCTGCGCGTGGCGATCACGCTCACCCCGGCGGCGTCCAGCGCCTCAGGCTTCTCGCCCGCCGCGCGCAGGTTCAGCCCGACGTTGGTCTTGGCGTAGATCCAGACCAGCACGCCCGCGAAGGCAAAGCCGATGTAGACCAAAAGCGGCTGGTTGAAGAGGCTCGGCCCGAGCACCGGGATCTTGTCCAGGCCCGGGATGGCCGCGGTGGCGGGCGCGCCGAGCCTGGGATAGCTGGTGCCGAACTGGGCGCCCTGCAGCACGCTGGTGATCCCGCCCCCGGCCAGCGTGATCGCGATCCCGACCACGATCTGGTCGAGCCCCAGCCATACGCACAGCACCACCATCACCACGCTGCCGATCGCGCCGCCGGCCATCCCGGCGATGAAGCCGAGCGTCGCGGAGTGCACGTAGTAGGTCGCGATGAAGCCGATGTAGGCCCCCAGCAGCATCATCCCCTCGAGCCCCAGGTTGAGCACCCCGGCGCGCTCCGAGATCGACTCGCCGAGCGCGGTGAACATCAGCGGCACCCCGGCCACCAGGCCGCCGGCGATCAGCGAGGTCAGCACGGCCTTGCTGAAGATGTTGCTGGCGGCGGCGAAGTGAAGGAGGTTCACGACGCGGCCGCCTTCTTACGGCGGAACAGGGGTGCCTTGAGCGCGTTCTTGAGCCCGGGCGTGAGATAGCTGCCGCCGAGGTCGCGCCGGCGCCCGACGTACTCGATCACGGTCATGAACAGCAGGATCAGCGCCACCAGCACGAGCAGGAAATCGGTCGACAAATTCGCGTTTGATGCGGCGAGGTCGCCGCCGTTTGAGAGCACGGCGAAGAAGGCGATGTAGGGGATCAGCACCAGCGGGTTCAGCCGCGCCAGGAACACGAACGGGATCACGGTGTCGCCGTAGCCGGGGTTCCAGTTGGCACGCATGTAGCCCCACACGCCCAGGATGTCCGCGGCGGCGGCGGCGCCCACCAGCGCGCCTGAGACCAGGAACGCCGTCACGATCAGCCGCTTGACGTTGATGCCGACGTGGGCGGCGGCGCGCGGGTTCGCGCCCAGCACGTGCAGGCGCAGCCCGAACGAGGTGCGCTTGAGCACGTAGGCGGCAAGCAGCGCCGCCGCGAGCGCGACCAGCACGCCGACGTGGATGCGGGTCCCCGGGATCGGCGGCAGCATGTGGTTGAGCGGGATGACCTTGGTCTGGGGAATATTCACCGCGGGGTCCTGGAAGGGCCCCTTGACGAGCACGTTGGCCACCCCTACGCCGATGAACGACATCATCAGCGTGGTGATGATCTCGTTGGTCTCGTAGCGCGCCTTGAGGAAGGCGGGGATGATCGTCCACAGCGCGCCGGCCCCCATCGCGACGAAGAACAGGATCACCAGGCTAACCACGTTGGGGGAGCTCGCGAGCCTCGGCGCGAGCCCGGTGATGAGCGCGGCGCCGACCAGGAACTGGCCGTCGTAGCCCAGGTTCCAGATGTTGGCGCGGAAGATCATCGTCAGCCCCACGCCGATCAAAAGCAGCGGGGCGCCGCGCATCGCGCTGTCCTCCCACGAGCCCTGCTGGACCCCGCCCTGCCACACGTTGGAGTAGAAGGTGAACGGGTCGCGCCCGAGGATCGCCAAAAGCACGCCGCCCGCGACCAGCGCCAGCACCACCGGGACCAGCGAGCGGATCAGGAGGTCGCGGGCATTGGCGACCTTTCTGGAGCGCGTCCGCGCGCCGCCCTGGCCGACCGGCGGTGGCTCGATTACCGCGGTGACGCCGGTCTGGGGAGGAACGGTGACCGCGTCGGTCATGCCCGCTGCCCCACCGGCTCGGGTGTCTCCTGCACGCCCAGCGTGACGTCGCCGATCATCAGCCGGCCCACCTGCTCGGCGGCAGTGGGGCCGTTATCGACGACGCCCACGATGCGCCCGCCGGAGATGACGGCGATTCGGTCTGAGACCTCGAGCAGCTCGTCCAGGTCGGTCGAGATCAGCAGTGCCGCCCGCCCCTGGCGCAGATCGCCGATCATCTCGCGCACGATCCGGGTCGTCTTCAGATCAAGGCCGTAGGTCGGCTTGTGAAAGACGACCACCTTGGACTCAAAGGACAGCTCGCGCGCCAGCAGCAGCTTCTGGATGTTGCCGCCGGAGAGGGTCCCGGCCCGCGCTTGCGAGCTCGGGGTGCGGATGTCGAAGCGTTCGATCAGGCGCTTGGCGTCCTGCTCGATCGCCTCGGGGTGCATGCGTCCCCTCCGCCAGTACGGGGCGCTGCCGATGCGCTTGAGCACGAGGTTGAGCGAGACCGGCAGCGACGCGACGATCCCCTCCCCCAGCCGGTCATCGGTCACGTAGCGCAACCCCAGCTTCTCCCGCTGGGCGACGCTCAGCTTGCCCACCGGAGCTCCCAGGTAGCGGACCTCGCCGTGGCTGAGGCGGCGCTGGCCGCTGACCACCTCGGCGAGCGCGCGCTGCCCGTTGCCGTCGACACCGGCCACCCCCAGCACCTCGCCCAGGTGCAGGGCGAGCGACACGTCGTTGATCCCCGGTTGCGAGCCCTCGCCGGCAGCGGTCGCGTGCTCGAGCTCGAGCGCGACCTCGCCCCGGGTGGTCGCGGCGTGCTTGGTGCCCTCGACGCGGACGCTGAGCTCGGCGACCTCTTCGGCGGGCTTGCCGCTTTCGCCGAACATCAGCTGCACGATTTCGGCCTCGAGCTCCTCGGGTGAGCTCAAGCGAACGCGCTCGCGCGGGATCTCGCCCGTCACCCGGCCCTGGCGCAGGACCGTGATGCGGTCGCCCAGCGCGAGCGCCTCGTGCAGCTTGTGGGTGATGAAGACGATCGCGAGCCCGGTGGACTTCAGGCGCTCGAGCACCTTCTGCAGCTCCCCGACCGCCTGCGGGGTCAGCATCGAGGTGGGCTCGTCCAGGATCAGGACTCGAGATCCCCGCCACAGCGCCTTGATGATCTCGATCTGCTGCTGGCGGCCGAGCGCGAGCTCGTCCGCTTTGACATCGGGGTCGATCTCCACCCCCAGCATGGCGCCGAACTCCTCGAGGCGGCGCCGGGTTTCCGCGAAGTTCAGGCGCAGCCCCCGGCTCTCCCCGAGCATCAGGTTCTCGACCACGGTCAGCGGGCCGATCAGGGTCGAGTGCTGGTAGACGGTGCCGATGCCGAGGTCGAGCGCCTTGCGCGGCGAGTCGATTCTGGTCTCCTCGCCGTTGACTTTGATGCGCCCCCCGTCGGGCTGCAGCATGCCCGCCAGGATCCCCATCAGCGTCGACTTGCCGGCGCCGTTCTCGCCCAGCAGGCAGTGCACCTCGCCCTGAGGCAGCGCCAACGAGACGTTGTCGTTGGCGAGGACGCCGGGGAAGGACTTGGTGATCCCCAGCAGCTCTACGGCCGGCGCCTGATCAGGCGCCGGCCCGAGCTTGGGACGATCCCGTTGCGCTAACGGTGGCACGAGTCCGGAATCGACTCCCGGCTTCTTACTTGTTCAGGAGCGCCTTCGCCGCGCCCGCCTTGGTCGTGTCGGGAACCTTGATCTTGCCCGAGATGATCCCCTGCTTGGCTGTCTGGATCTTCGACCAAACGCTGGAGGAGATGTACTTCGTCTTCAGCAGCGAGATGCCGCCGTTGCCCAGCGTGAGGTTGTAGCCGTGCGTGCCGAAGCTGCCGTTCTTCACGTCTGACAGCGCCTGCTTGTAGGCGTTGGTGAAGTTCCACAGCACCGACGACAGGAACACGTGGCCGGTGTCGATCGGCGACATGTCGCCGATGTCACCGATCATCCAGACCTTATGGCCGGGGTGAGCGGTGCCGATCGCCTGCAGATAGCCGAACGACGCGTCATCGCCCATCGTGAAGATCACGTCGGCGCCCGAGGCGATCACGCTCGTGGCCAGCCGCTTGCCGCCCGCGGAGTCGTCGTAGGAGGCGGGGCCGATCTGTCCAAAGACGATCGGCAGGTGCGGCTTGACGCTGTGCGCGCCGGCCGCATAGCCGCCGGTCATCTCGTACCAGTTGGTGTCCGAGGCGGAGATGATCACGCCGATCTTGTTGGTCTTCGTCATCTCGGCCGCCAGGATCCCAGCGAGGTACGCGCCCTGCTGGCTCGAGGTGGTGATGTTCGACAGGCTCCCCTTGTGCAACATCGTCGGGATGTCGTAGGTGATCGTGGGGACGTGGTACTGCAGGGCGATGCGCTGAGCGCTCGT
This sequence comes from Solirubrobacteraceae bacterium, assembly GCA_039583645.1. Lineage (GTDB taxonomy): Bacteria > Actinomycetota > Thermoleophilia > Solirubrobacterales > Solirubrobacteraceae > Palsa-465. The sequence continues at coordinate 26,142 of JAVKSP010000020.1, read as the reverse complement.
GTCAAAGCCGCTCGCGTGGGCGATCAGCAGCTTCGGCTTGGCCAGCGCCAGCTGGCGCAGGATGGTGTCGGTGTTGGAGTAGCCGATGTTCTGGATCAGCTTGACGCTCATGCCGTTGGCCGTGGCCGCCGCCTTGGCGCCTGAGAAGCCCTGGGCATTCCACCCGTAGTCATTGGTTTTCGCCGGCGTCGCGATCGCGATATGGCCGCCGCTACTGGAGCTGCCGCCCCCGCTTGAGCCGGTGTTGGAGTTGCTGCTCGAGCCGCAAGCGGCGATCGCGGCAGCGGAAACGACGACGCCCAGGGCCGACGTGAGGCGCCTGGTCCGAACAACACCTAGCGCCGACTTCAGGCGCCTGGTCCAAGCAACACCTAGCGCCGACTTCGGGCGCCTGGCTGTGATGTGCATGTAGGGGTCCCTCCTCGGGTGGAACTCAAGGGCTGTCCGTCAGCGACGCCGGCCGTTCACGCTCCCCACTCCCCACTCGTCCGTTGCGCGTCGGCTGTGTGCTGTGGACTGTCAACAATCTTCATGAGCATAACGGCCGGTGGGGTCGGGTGCAAGCTGCGCGGGTGGTTGCTCAGCCTGTCACTCCTCGCCAAGGAACAACCTCGCGAGCGCATCCCAGTCGGTGATGTCCTGAGAATCGCGCGAGGCGCGCACGCTGCCGCTGACCATCACGTGCACGCGCGAGGAGATCGCGACCGCCTCGATCGCGCGCTGCTCGACCAGCAGGATCGCCACCCCGCTCTCCTTGAGGCGCGGGATCTGCTTGTGCAGCACCAGATTGCTCATCTCGGGCGACAGTCCCGCGGTGGGCTCGTCGAGCAGCAGCGCCGACGGCGCGGGCATCAGCGCCCGCGCGATCGCGAGCAGCTTGCGCTCCCCCCCACTCAAGCGACCCGCCACGCGAGAGGTCATTCCCGCCAGCAGCGGAAAGGTGTCGAGCAGCTCGGCGACGCGTGCGGCGACCTTTTTGCGCGGCAGCAGGTAGCCGCCCAGCTCCAGGTTCTCGCGCACCGTCAGCGTGGTGAAGACGTCATCGAGCTGTGGCACCCAGGCCAGCCCGCGCTGGATGAGCTTGTTGCCGGGGGTCCTGGAGATGTCTTCGCCGCCAAGCCACACGTGCCCGCCCATGAACTGGGCGTCGCCGGTGACCGCGCGCAGCAGGGTGCTCTTGCCCGCGCCGTTGGGACCGACGACGCACTCGATCTGGCCGTGGCCGACGGCGAGCGAGACCTCGTGGACGACCTCGTGCCCGCCATAGCCGGCTGAGACCGATTCGAAGGCCAGTACCGGCCGACCGTTGCTAGCCGACAAGGTAGGCCCTCCGCACCTCGGGGTGGGCGCGGACCTCGCCCATCTCGCCCTGCGCCAGAACCCGCCCCTGAGCGAGGACGATCACCGGGCTGCACAGCCGCTCCACCACGGCGAGCTCGTGCTCGACGAGCAAAACGGTGAGGCCCGTGTGGCGGAGCTCGGCGATGATCTCCTCGATCACCGGGACCAGTGTCCTGCTGACGCCCGCCATCGGCTCGTCCAGCAGCAGCAGGCTGGGGCGCGCCATCATCACGCGCCCCAGCTCGACCAGCCGCTTCTGGCCACCGCTGAGCTCGCCGGCGTAGGTATCGGCATGGCGCTGCAGTTCGAGTCGCTCGAGCAGCCCCAGCGCCTCGGCGACCTGGGCGCCCTCTTCACGGTGCCAGCGCCCGCGTAAGAACATCGAGGCAGAGATGCGCTCGCCGGTCCACGGGGGCGTGCCCAGCAGCAGGTTCTCGAGCACGGTCATGCGGGGAAAGACGCTCGCGGCCTGGAAGGTGCGGATCACGCCGCGGCGCGCCGTGCGGTGCGAGCGCAGCCCCGCGATGTCGTGGCCGTCGAGCTTGATCGACCCCTGGTCGGGCTTGACCGCTCCCGCGATCAGGCTCAGCACCGTGGACTTGCCGGCCCCGTTGGGGCCGATCATGCCGGTCAGCGAGCCGCTGGGGATCTCGAACGAGACGCCGTCGACCGCGTGGACGCCGCCGTAGCTCTTGGCGAGATCCCGGACGGCGAGCTCGCTCACGTGCCCACCGGTTCCCGCACCTCCGCCCGAGCGGGCGTGCGCTGCCGGGCGCGCCGATACCTCCGTCGCTGCTCAGGCAACAGGCCCTGGGGCCTGATCCATAGAAAGATCAGCGTCAGCAGGCCAGTGATGATCCACTCCATTGCAGCCAGCAGCGTCGGGTCGCTGCCGATCGGCATGTACTGGACCGCCTGCTGGATCCCCACGGCGACCAGCGCCGCCCCGATCGCGACCCCGGACACCGACCCGCGCCCGCCCACGATCACCGCGGTGAAGAACACGAACGTCTCGGGATAGAGCCACTCGCTGGGCGCCCACGCGCCAATGAACTCGGCCAAGAGTGCGCCGCTGAGCGCCGCCAGCGCTCCGCCGATGACGAACACCTGCATGCGGGCCTTTGTTGCGCTGCGGCCCATCGCTTCGACCGCGGCCTCGTTCTCCCGCACTCCCCGCAGCACCCGACCGTAGGGGGAGTAGACGAGCGCGTACATGACGACCCCGACGATCAGCATGCAGATCACGCACAGCCCCACGAAGAACCAGGTTTGGGTCTGGCGGGTGAAGCCGCCCAGCAGCTGGGCGGGATTCGGGATCAGGGACAGCCCCGCGGATCCGTTGGCAAGCCCGATCACGGACTCGGCCACGACGGTCGCGACGACCGAGATCACGAGCATCACCATCGCCTGGTAGTCGGAGCGAAGTCGTCTGAGCGTGATCAGCCCGATCACCGCCGAGAGCGCCGCGCCCACCAGCATCGCGCCGATCAGCGGCAGCGGGAACGGCAGGTTGACCCCGATCAGGTAGTGCTGGAAGCCGCCGCTCGCGCTCGAGGGCCCGAGGCTCAGCATCGCGGCGGTGTAGGCGCCGGCGGCCTGGAACAGGATGAAGGCGAAGTTCAGCACCCCGGTGACGCCGAACTGGAGGTCGAGGCCCCAGGAGGCGATCACGTTTACGCAGATGTAGACGAGGATCGTCGCGATGTAGTACTGGGTGGCGGCGCTCATCTCGTGATCGACTGGGTCGTGATGCTCATCTCGTGATCGCTCGTTCGGTGGCCAAGCGTGAGAACAACCCCTGCGGGCGCACCAGCAGAACCGCGATCAGCACTCCGAACGCGAGCACGTCCTTGAGCTCGGGATTCCAGTAGGCGGCGCCGACCTCGGTCACGATTCCCACCACCAGCGCGCCCAGCACCGCGCCCCGCGGCGAGCCGATGCCTCCGAGCACGGCCGCCGCAATGATCACGATCAGGAACTCCGAGCCAGTGGTGGCGCTGAAGGTGCTGATGTCGAGGAACAGGGCCACGCCGCCGACCCCCGCGAGCACTCCCGAGACGAACCAGGCGAGCGCGATCACCCTGCGCGTCGGAATGCCGCAGGCTCGAGCCAGCGAGGCGTTGACTGCGAGCCCGCGCATGGCCTTACCCGCGCGCGTGTATTGGAGTGCGATCTGCACCAGGATGGTGAGCACCAGCGCGATGCCGATGATGATCAGCTCCTGCCGCGTGAGGATGAAGTCGGCGAAGTGGAATGCCTTGCCGGCCGGGGCCACGTAGGAGAAGAACGTCGGGCCCACGGCAGCCTGCAGACCGTGGTCGAAGATCACCGCCACGGAGATCGTCACGATCACCATGCCGAACAAGTTCAGGCCGTGGCGGATGAACGGCGTATAGAGCACCTCGTTGATGGCCAGCGAGATGAGGCCGCCACTGACGGCGGCGACCGCCATTGCCAGCCAGACGTTGACCCCCGCGCTATTCAGCCAGTAGGCCACGAAGCCCGACAGCGTCATCACGCTGCCGAAGGCCAGGTTGAACACGTTGGTGACGCTGAACTGCAGCGTGAAGCCGACGGCGCTGATCGCGAGGATCGCCGCCGTCACGATGCCGAAGCCAACAGCCGAGATGAAAACCGCCATCAGTGGCGCTCGGTCACCGCGGCCCCGTCAGAGGCCTCGTCACTTTGCGAGGGCTGTGCGCTCAGGAGCCTGCGGCGGCGTTGATCTCCGCGGCGGTGACCAGCGAGGTCACCTTCCAGTTTCCGTTGACGTAGCGCTCGACGGCAAAGGCGTTGCCCGCGTTGTGCCACTTGTTGAAGTGGAGCGGGCCGACGGCGCCGACGTACTGGATGTGCTTGCCCTTCGCCAGCGCCGCCTTGCCGGCGGCGTAGGTGTGCACGACGGTTGCGCCAGAGGATGGCGCGGTCACCTTTGTGATGTAGCGGTTGTAGACGGCCGGGGCGTCCGAGTGAGCCGCGTCCATCGCCAGGGCCATGATGACGACGGAGTCATAGTCGGCGACGGAGTACAGGTCGGCATCCCATTGCATCGGGTTGGAGACCTGTTTCGCGGAGGCCCTCAGCGCCGACGTGTAGACCTTGTAGGCCGCGGAGGTCGGCGGGGAGAATGCGACGACCGCGTAGTCCTGCTTGTTGAGGAAGCTCGTGCCGATCGCGCCACTCATGGCCTTGCGCCAGTTGGGCTCCTGCGAGACCGGATCGGTGATCAGCTTCGGCACCGAGCCGACCTGCGAGAGCTCCGAGAAGTAGGTGGCGCTGGTCTGGGGATCGGCCTCGGAGATGATCGCCTGTGGCTTGGCGCCGGCCATCGAGGTGGCCTCGGAGCGGTAGGAGCTTTGCCCGACCGCGAGGGTCTGGTTCGCGACCAGGTTCACACCGATCCGCTTCACCCCCGCGATTGCGGTCGGCGCCGACCCCTGTGCTGCTACGTCGTTGCCGAACAACGTCCCCACGCGTGTGAAACCGAGATGCTTGGCGGCGGCAGCCATCGCGCTGCCCTGCGCAGAGTCCGGGGAGAGAATGCGCCAGAAGTACGTCGCGTTCGTGTGGTCGAACGACGCCTGACCGGTGGTCGAGAAGATCGGCATCTGAGCCTGCTGGAAAAGCGGCACGACGGCAGTGGCCTCGTTGGATCCGGCGCCGACCACGCCAACGAGCGAGCTCGAGGAGGCCAGCATGCGGTTGGCGGCAGGCACCGCGTCGGCGGGCTCGCCCTTGTCGTCGACCGGCGTGCAATGAACCTTATGCCCGAGGATCCCTCCCGCAGCGTTGATCACACTCGCCGCGGGATAACAACCTGCGGCGGCCTCGGGTCCATAGGCGGCGTTAGGCCCGGAGAATGAGTGGAAGATCGCGAACTCGAGGTTTCCCTTGGGGCCGCTGCTGCCGCTGCCCGAGCTCGACCCGCACGCCGCGGCGGTCAGAGCGAGAGCGGCCAGGGCCGCGAACCTCCATTTAGCGGTTGCCGGGGCTCGCAGGTGCCGCATGGCTCGGCGCGCTGACCGCGGGTGGGCAGCGCTGGCTGTGTCTGGTAGGCCCGGGGGCTTGCCATTGCTTGTGTGCGCTCGTGCCAGGGAGTTGCTCTGGCTTGTCTGCGCTCCTCCCAGGGGCCTCCGCTTTCTCGTCATGCTCGCTCCTCCCGTGCCCTCCGGCTCGGTCGGCCGACGCTCCCGGCACCGCATCGGACCCTCCCAGGGAGTGAGTCCCACGCTTCCCGGCACGAGTCGGCTGTGGACTGTCAACAATCTGCAGCGGCCGATACTATTACGTCCGTGGATTTGCGGTGGGTTAAGGGGGTCCGTTCTCGACGATCGGCGTTAGCGCTGGTGGTCGCCTTGTGCGCCGCGGGCGGTGTCGTGACAGCCGCCCTGGCAGCCGGCGGCGGGGCTTCCACTCGGCCGATCACGACCGCCGGCCTGCGCACCTTCCGAGCCGATGTGATCGCACGACTGCACACCGAGCGGCTCGACTACAACTGGGTCGTCTGCGTCCGCACGCCGCACCACTTCCGAGGCGTGGGCGTGGTGCGCTGCAACGTCGACTTCGGCATCGATCCCCACGTCGAGGCCTACTGTTCCGTCCTGCGCGGCGGGCGGTTGCTGACGAGCCAGCAGGACTCGGCGATTCCCTGCGGCCACGACAACGCGGGCTTTTCCGACCCGGTCATGACGTACCGATGACTCTTTGAAGGAGGACCGATGCGCGCGCCGGATTTCACGCTGACAGCCGGGCCGACGATGGCCTCCCCTCGCGTGCTCTCGGCGATGGGGTCGCCAATCATCTTCGACTACGACCCGGTTTTTCTGGAGCGTTTCCGCGAGACCGAACGATTGCTGGCGGAGGTCTACCGGACTCGGAACGACGTCGTTTTGCTGCAGGGCGAGGCGGTGCTCGGACTGGAGGCGGCGGCGCGCGGGCTGGTACGGCCCGGGACGCGCTGTCTCAATTTGGTTTCGGGCGTGTATGCCGCCTGGTTCGGCGACTGGCTGCGGGAGTACGGGGCCGAGGTCGACGAGGTGCGGGCACCGTACGACGAGGCGGTGGATGTGGGCGCCGTCGGAGAGGCGCTCGCCGAACGTGGCCCGTTTGACGTCGTATCGGTCGTCCATTCCGAGACGCCCTCGGGGGTGGAGAACCCGCTGGCGGAGATCGGGCAGCTGGCGCACGAGCACGGCGCGCTGTTGCTGGCCGACGTCGTGTCTTCCCTCGGTGGTACCGAGCTGCAGGTCGACGGGTGGCACATCGACCTAGCGGTCGCCGGACCGCAGAAGTGCCTGGCCGGACCGCCCGGGATGTCGCTGGTCGCGGTAAGCCCTCGGGCCTGGGAGGCGATGGAATCGAACCCGCAGGCGCCGCGCGGCTCGTTTTTGTCCTTGCTCGATTGGAAACACCGCTGGATCGACGGCGGCCGAGAGGCATTTCCCTACACACCCTCGGTCACCGACGTGGGCGGAGTGCATGCGGCGCTGTCCGAGCTCCTGGACGACGGCCTGGAGGCGACGATTGCCTGCCACGCGCTGGCGGCGCGGGCGTGCCGGGCGGGCGTTCACGGACTCGGCCTCGAGCTCTGGCCGCGCAGCGAGTCCTACGCCGCCAATTGCGTCACCGCGGTCCGGGCGCCGGTCGGGGTCTCGGTACCCGCGGTGCTCTCGCACGTGCGCGAGCGCTACGGCGTTCAGCTCTCGGGCGGCTACGGCGAGCTCAAGGAGAAGCTGATCCGCCTCGGTCACATGGGCCCGGCTGCCCGGTCCCTGTACCCGCTGGTCGCCGTCTCGGCCCTCGGGCGAGGTTTGGCTGACCTTGGCGTGTCGGTGGACATCGGTGGTGGGGCGCAGGCCGTGATGGAGGTCCTGGCTTCGGACGCGCCCCGAGAGGTTGCGAGCTCGCTCACGTGAGGCTCTCCCCCTTCCGCCTGCACCGCCCTTCGACTGTCGATGAGGCCGTCGTATTGCTGCGCGAGCTCGGACCCGATGCCCTGCCCTATTGCGGCGGCACCGAACTGCTGCTCGTGGCCAAGCTCGGCTTCACCGACTTCACGGACCTGGTCGACCTGAAGGGGATCGACGAGCTCTCGGGCATTTCCATCAACGGCTCGCTGCGAATCGGCGCGACGACCACCCACCGCGAGATCGAACGCTCGCCTGTGGTGCGTGAGCGCTGGCCCTCGCTCGCGGCGATGGAGCGCAACGTGGGGAACATCCGCGTGCGGAATGTCGGGTCGATCGGCGGCAACCTCTGCTTCGCCGACCCCCACTCCGATCCCGCGACCTACCTGATCGCGGCCGGCGGCTCCTTGCTGACCAGCTCCGGGCGTCAGATACCGGTCGAGCAGTTCACGCAGGGCCCGTACTCGACCGCGCTGGAGCCGGCTGAGCTGCTGGTCGCGGTCGAGGTGCCTGCATTGGCGCCAGGCTCGGCGCTGGTCCACCGCAAGATGTCGTTTCACGAGCGGCCGGCGATCACGGTCGCGATCCGTGTTGGTGTGCGCGATGGGGTTGTCGGATCTGCCCGCGTGGCCGTGGGGTCGGTCGGTGTGGCGGCCCAGCGCTTGGTTCGGGCTGAGGAGTCGTTGGTCGGTGCTGAGGTCCGTGCTTTGGACGAGGCAGCACTATCTGCCTGCGCGGAGCTCGCCGCGGACGAGGCCCAGCCGGTCGAGGACGCGAACGGCTCGGTCGAGTACAAGCGCCAGCTCGTGCGGGTGCTGTTCGGCCGGTGCGTGCGGGTGGCGCTGGCGGAAGCCGGCACCGCCGCGTAGCGACGTGTTCTAATCCGTTGCAACGTCAGCCGCCTCGTTGGGGCGATTCGGTCTCATCCGGAAGGAGCGTCGTCGAGCATGAAGATCCGCGCCGCTGTGCTTGAGCAATTTGGGCAGCCACTCACCGTCGGCGAGGTCGAGCTGGCCGACCCGCGAGCGGGCGAGGTGCTGGTGCGGCTCGAGGCATGCGGTGTGTGCCACACCGACATGTACACCGCCTCCGGCGCGGATCCCTCCGGCTACGCCCCGGCCGTCCTTGGCCATGAAGGGTGCGGCTTGGTCGAGCGGGTCGGAGCGGACGTCACGAGCGTGAGCCCGGGCGATCGCGTCGTCACTTTGTTCTCGCCCCAATGCCGCGAATGCGTCCACTGCCTCGACCCCCGGACGAATCTGTGCCTGGCGATCCGCGAACAGCAGAACCAGGGATACCTGCCGGACGGCACCGTACGGCTGTCTCGTTCGGGGGAGCCAATCCGCCACTTCATGGGTACGAGCACGTTTGCCGAGTACACGGTGATGCCGGAGATCGCGCTCGCCCGCATCTCTCCCGATGCGGAGCCCGACCGTGCCTGCCTGTTCGCGTGCGGGCTCTCGACCGGTTTGGGCGCGGCAATGAACACCGCTTCAGTGCGGGAAGGGTCGACCTGCGTGGTGTTCGGCGCCGGGATGGTCGGGCTCGGAGCGGTCGCCGGGTGCCGGCTCCAGGGCGCCGAGCGCATCATCTGCATCGATCTCTCAGAGGAGCGACTCGAGCTGGCGCGCGGTCAGGGCGCGACCGATGTCTGGCTTGGCGGGGCAGATTCGGTCGCGCGCGTATTGGAAGAGACCGGTGGCTTCGGCGCCGACCACACGTTTGAGGCCACCGGGCTGGTGGGGGTGATGCGCCAAGCGGTGGAGGCCGCCCGCATGGGCTGGGGACTCTGCACGGTCATCGGCGTGGCCGGCAAGGGCGAGACGCTCGACATCGTTCCCCGCTTTCTGATCACGGGCAGACGCGTGTGCGGCTCCTCATTCGGAGGCGTCAAGGGACGCGACCAGGTGCCCGAGCTCGTGCAGCTCTACCTCGAGGGGCGGATCGACGTAGACCCGTTCATCTCGCACCGAATCACGCTCGATGAGGTCAACCACGGGTTCGAGCTGATGGAACGCCAGGACGGCATTCGCAGCGTGATCACGTTCTGACGTCGATGAAGCGAACCGACCCGCCGCTGACGGGCCTCCGTGTACTTGACCTCTCGCGCGTGCTGGCCGGCCCCTACTGCACGATGGTGCTCGCGGATCTCGGCGCGGAGGTGATCAAGGTTGAGCAGCCGGACCGTGGCGACGAAACGCGCGGGTGGGGACCGCCATTCCTCGGCGTGGACGCCGCCTACTTCCTCGCGGTCAACCGCAGTAAACGCAGCCTCGTGCTTGACCTCAAGGATGAGGCCGACCGCAATAGGGTGCTCGCGCTGGCCGCGCGCGCCGATGTGGTCGTCCAGAACTTCCGGCTGAGCGCGGTCGAGCGCCTGGGTCTCGGATACCGCCACCTGCAGTCCATCCGGCCCGAGATCGTGTATTGCTCTCTGACCGGCTTCGGGTCAGATCGCGAGCCGCAGGATCGGCCCGGATATGACTTCATCGCCCAGGCCGAATCTGGACTCATGCAGATCACCGGCGGCGCTGAGCCGACCAAGGTCGGAGTGGCGGTGGTCGACGTCCTCGCCGGCATGAACGCCGCCGTCGCCATCCTTGCGGCCCTCCGGCGCCGGGATCAGACCGGCGAGGGTGAGCACATCGAGATCTCGCTTCTCGACTCCGGCCTCGCCGCGCTGGTCAATGTCGCGCAGAGCGCTCTCCTGATCGGCCGGGAGGCACAGCGCTACGGCAACGCCCACCCGCACATCGTTCCTTACCAGACGTTCGAGGCGAGCGACGGTTGGATCGCGGTGGCGGCAGCCAACGACGACCTCTACAGCCGTCTCTGCACCGTCCTCGAGCTTCCGGATCTGGCGCGCGATCAGCGCTTCGCCAAAAACGCGGATCGAGTTGTCCATCGCGAGGAACTGGTCGCTCGGCTTGCCAAGCGCTTTCGCGAGGGCTCAATCGATCACTGGCTCAAGCTGCTCGATGCCGCCGGCGTCCCCGCAGGCAAGGTTCGGGGCGTGCTCGAGGCATTCGCCGCTGCGCAAGCCGCCGGTCGAGCGGCGACCGTCGCCGTTTCGCATCCGGCGAAGGGGGACCTGCCGCTTGTCGCTTCGCCGATCCGCCTTACCGAAGCCACGATGCGTGATCCGGAGCCCCCGCCCCTGCTCGGCGAGCACACCGCGCCCACCTACGATTGGTGACCGATGCCGCGCGCCGCCTCATCCCTCCCCGACTCCGCCGCAGTGGTGATTATCGGCGGCGGGGTGATGGGCACGAGCGCCGCCTTCCATCTGGCCGAGGCGGGCGTCGACGTCCTGTTGGTTGAGCGCGGCGCCCTCGGGAGCGGCTCCACTTCTCGTGCCGCCGGCGGGGTGCGGACCCAATTCTCGGACGAGTTGAACGTTCAGATCGCTCGGCGCAGCCTCGACGCATTCCTCGACTTCGCGCGGCGACCTGGGTGGGAGATCGACCTCAAGCGGGTTGGCTACCTGTTCGTCCTCAGCCGTGCGGCGGACGTCGAGGAGTTCGAGCGCAGCGTGGCGCTCCAACACGAGTATGGGCTGGATTCGCGCATGCTCACGCCTGGCGAAGCTCGTGAGCGCTGCCCCCTGATCGAAGGCGACGACGTTCTCGCCGGCGCGTTCTCGCCGGGCGACGGCCACGCGACCCCGGAGGCCGTGGTCCAGGGGTACGCCTTCGCCGCCCGGGCGCACGGGGCCGCGATCGTGATGAACTGTGAGGTGCTCGACATCAGGACCAGCGATGGCGAGATCACGGAGGTGCTCACCGAGCGGGGTCCGATTCGCACCGATACGGTGATCTGCGCGGCCGGGGCGTGGTCGAAGAGGTGCGGCACGATGGTAGGCGTGGACCTGCCGGTCACGCCGCTGCGGCGTCAGGTCCTGTTCACCGAGGCGATCGGCGGACTCCCGGAAACGCTCCCCATGACGATTGACTTCGAGTCGAGCTTCTACCTTCACCGCGAGGGACCCGGCCTCTTGATGGGCATGTCGAGTCCGGGCGAGAACCCGGGTTTCAGCGTCGAGACCACCGAGGAGTGGATCCCCGGGTTGATGGATGCGGTGCGGCGGCGGACGCCGCGGATTGCGGACGTCGGCATCCGCGGTGGGTGGGCCGGGCTCTACGAGATGACGCCCGACCACAACGCGATCATCGGCGAGGCGTCCGGGCTTGCGCGCTTTCTCTACGCGACCGGATTCTCGGGACACGGGTTCCTCCAGGCCCCGGCCGTCGGCGAGATCCTGCGCGATCTGATCCTGGGCCGCCCGACATTCACCGACATCTCCCCCCTCAGCGTTGAACGCTTCGATACCGCCGCCCTGCGGCCCGAGTACAACGTCGTGTGAGAGATTTGACACCACGGACCAACGGAGATCAATGTCCTCAGCCGGCACCACCACTCACGAGTTAGCTGTCACCTCCACCGACGAACTGCGCGCCCGGGCGCGCAGGAGCCTCGAGCGCTGCGGCGTCGACCCATCGCCCGGGGGCGGACCACGCACCAGCGCGCGTTCGCCGATCACCGGCGAGGACCTGTTCGAGGTGCCGGCCGCTGGTCGGACCGAGATCCAGGCCGCGGTCGCCGCCGCCAAGTCTGCCTTTCTGAGCTGGCGCTCGGTGCCCGCGCCGGCGCGCGGAGCGCTCGTGAAGCGCTTCGGGGCATTGGTTGCCGAGCACAAGGCCGACATCGCCGAGCTGATCACGATCGAGGCCGGCAAGATCACCTCCGAGGCGCTCGGCGAGGTCCAAGAGGTGATCGACATCTGCGACTTCGCGCTCGGTCTTTCACGCCAGCTCGAGGGTCGGACCATGCCCTCGGAGCGGCCGAGCCACCGCCTGATGGAAACCTGGCACCCGCTCGGCGTGGTGGCAGTGATCTCGGCCTTCAACTTCCCCGCCGCCGTGTGGTCGTGGAACACCGCGGTGGCGCTGGTGTGCGGCGACAGCGTGGTTTGGAAGCCCTCGCCGATGACGCCGCTGACCTCGCTCGCGTGCTCGTCGTTGATGCGCCGGGCGATCGCGGATTGTGAGGCGCCGGAGGGGCTGCACCAGCTCGTGATCGCCGGCGCGGAGGAGGGCGAGGTGCTGCTCGACAGTCGCGAGGTCGCGCTCGTCAGCGCCACGGGCTCAGAGCGGATGGGCGCGCAGGTCGCGCCACGCGTCGCCGCGCGGATGGGCCGCTACCTGCTCGAGCTCGGGGGGAACAACGCCGCCGTCGTCGCCCCCTCGGCAGACCTCGAGTTGGCCACCAGAGGGATCGTGTTTGCCGCGGCGGGGACGGCCGGCCAGAGGTGCACGACCCTGCGCCGCGTGATCGCGCAGGAGAACGTCGCCGATGAGTTGGTTTCGGCGTTGCGCGCTGCCTTCGAGCGTCTGCCGATCGGCGACCCGCTGGCGGAAGGAACGCTGGTGGGCCCGTTGATCAACGAGCGCGCCTACAAGAACATGACTGAGGCGCTCGAGCAGGCGACCGCGGACGGCGGCGAGGTTCTCGTCGGTGGTGGCCGCCGCGCGGCCGCCGGCTACCCGGACGCGTACTACGTTGAGCCGGCGATCGTCCGCATGCCCGCCCAGACCGAGCTCGTTCAGCGTGAGACCTTCGCGCCGATCCTGTACGCCATGACGTACCGCGAGCTAGAGGAGGCGATCGCGCTGCACAACGGCGTCCCCCAAGGCCTGTCATCGAGCATCTTCACCCGCGACCAGCGGGAGGCTGAGCGCTTCCTGGCCGCCGACGGGTCGGACTGCGGCATCGTCAACGTCAACATCGGCACCTCGGGCGCCGAGATCGGCGGAGCGTTCGGCGGCGAGAAGTCGACCGGCGGCGGCCGCGAGTCGGGATCCGATGCCTGGCGCGCGTACATGCGTCGCGCCACCAACACAATCAACTACTCGGACGAGCTACCGCTCGCGCAGGGGGTCAAGTTCGAGTGAGTCATGGCTGATACGCGCGTCAGCCGAGTAGCCGTGCTCGGCCTCGGCCGCGTGGGCGAGCTCGTCGCGGAGATGCTCGCGGAACGTGGCTTCGAGGTCGCGGGCGTCGACGTTGACCGCTCCAAAGCGGCCGAGGGGTACAGCGCGAGCCTGGATGTCACCGATTCGGCAGCTGTGGCCGAGCTGTTCGAACGCATGGACGCGGTTGTCTCGTGCCTGCCCCATTACCTGGTTGCACGAGTTGCGACGGTGGCGCACGCAGCGGGCGTTCACTACTTCGACCTCACCGAGGACGTGGAGACCTCTCGTCTCCTGCGAGAACTGGCCGAAACCTCCACGGGCGTGTTGATGCCCCACTGCGGGCTCGCGCCGGGCTTCGTCTGCGTGGTCGGCGCCGGCCTGGCAGCGCGACTCGAAACCGTGGAGAGCATCGCGCTGCGCGTGGGCGCGATACCCCGAGTGCCGAACAACGCCCTCGGTTACGCGTTCAACTGGTCCCCGGCCGGTGTCGTGAACGAGTACCTGAATGACTGTGAGCAACTGCGCGACGGCGTCAGGGTGACCGTCCCTGCGCTGGGCGACCTCGAGACGATTCAGATCGACGGCACGCAGTACGAGGCCTTCACGACCTCCGGTGGACTTGGGACGATGTGCGAAACGTTCGCCGGTCGCGTCGATCGGCTCGACTACAAGACAGTCCGGTATCCCCGGCATTGCGAGTTCATGCGTTTCCTCTTGCATGAGCTCGGCCTGGGCAATAAACGCGGCGTGGTGCAGGAGCTGCTGGCCGAGGCATATCCACCCGTAGAAGACGACTTGGTCGTGCTGTATGCGGCTGCGGAGGGGACTCGAGCTGGCCGCAGCGCGCGTGAGGAGTTTGTGCGCCTATACCGCCCGCGACCGATCGGCGGCCAAGTGCGCACCGCGATCTCGTGGACGACCGCGGCGAGTGCCGTCGCCATGGTCGAGCTGCTCGCAAGCGGAGAACTGCCTGGGGCGGGCTTTGTTCACCAGGAAGATGTTCCCCTGGACGTGTTTCTCACGAACTCGGCCGGCCAGCTGCTCGCGGGGGGCGGTGCCGTCAGCGCCACCAGGGAAGCGCAACTGCCGGTAGCGTGAGCATGGCCCCCGCCGATCGACCAGAGCGGCCGCTGGACCACCACTTCCGCGAGCAGGTGAGCGCGCTCCCCAGCGGGCGCTCAGCCGACCAGGTCGATCTTGACTCACCGCTTCACGCCGGGACGAGGTTGACGGGACGCCAGGCTGCGGCGCTGTTCGACGCGATGCTGGCCAGCAGGCACCTGGATCTCGCTGCGCGCTACCTGCGCCGCGAGGGCCCGGGGCTTTACACGATCAGCTCAGCCGGGCATGAGTCAAACGCGGCCGTCGCGGCGGCCCTGCGACCGACCGATCCGGCCCTACTCCATTACCGCTCGGGCGGCTTTTACTGCGCCCGCGCCCAGCAGGTCTCCGGCTCGACGCCTTTGCGCGATGTGCTGCTGGGACTGGTCGCCGCCGCAGACGAGCCGATCGCGGGCGGGCGACACAAGGTGTTCGGCAATGCCGCGCTCGCCGTGATTCCCCAAACCTCGACGATCGCGTCCCACCTGCCCCGCGCGGTCGGCGTCGGGTTCGCAATCGAACGAGCACACCGGCTGGGTCAGCCCTGTGCCTGGCCAGCCGACGCGATCGTGGCGTGCTCCTTCGGCGACGCGTCGGTGAACCACTCGACCGCGGTGGGGGCACTGAACGCCGCGGAGCACACCGTGCACCAGGGCCTGCCGATGCCCGTGCTGTTCTGCTGCGAGGACAACGGCCTCGGCATCAGCGTGCGTACTCCGCTCGACTGGGTCACGACCGCTCGCTCCCGTCACCAGCACATGCGCTACTTCAGCGCGGACGGCACGGATCTTGCGGGCACCTACGACGCAGCGGTGGCCGCGCGCGAACACGTCCGTGGCTCGCGCCGGCCCGCCTTTCTGCACCTGGCCTGCGTTCGCTTCCTGGCCCACGCCGGCACCGATGCCGAGCTTGGCTACCGTACTGACGCCGAGATCGTCGCGGATCTATCGCGCGATCCCCTAGTTCATGCCGCCCGCCTGCTGGTGGAGAGCGGAATCGCCACAGCCCGGGACCTGCTCGACAAATACGACGCGGTCGCGGCCGAGGTCCGGCGGCTCGCCGACGAGGTGGTCGCTCGCCCTCGCCTGACGACCGCGCGCGAGGTGATGCGGCCGATCGCGCGGCGCCGTCCCGAGGCCGTCGCGGCTGAAGCTGCCCGCGCGGCGGCTGCGGACGTCCGGCGAGGCGCGTTCGCCGATCGACTGCCCGAGGAGGCCGGGCCCCTGACGCTCGCCGACTCGATCAACCGCACGCTCGCCGACGCGCTCACCGCGCGGCCGGAGCTGCTGGTGTTCGGCGAGGATGTGGGACGGAAGGGCGGCGTCTACGGAATCACCCGGGGACTGCAGCGGCGCTTTGGCTCACCGCGCGTGTTCGACACGCTGCTCGACGAGCAGACCATCCTCGGCGTCGCGCTCGGTTGCGGCGTCTCGGGCCTGCTGCCCGTGCCCGAGATTCAGTACCTGGCCTATCTGCACAACGCCGAGGACCAACTCCGCGGCGAGGCTGCCACGCTGCAGTTTTTCTCCAACGGCCAGTACCGCAACCCGATGGTGGTGCGGGTCGCCGCCTACGGTTACCAGAAGGGCTTCGGCGGCCACTTCCACAACGACGATGCGGTCGGGGTCCTGCGCGACATACCGGGGTTGGTGGTCGCATCGCCCTCGCGCCCTGACGACGCGGCCGCGATGCTCCGAACCTGCCTGGCCGCCGCGTCCGTGGACGGCTCCGTGTGCGTGTTTCTGGAGCCGATCGCGCTCTATCACACGCGGGATCTGTTCGAGACGGGCGACAGGGGGTGGCTGGCGCCGTACGCCCCGCCCGACCAATGGCCCGAGCGGCACGCGGCAATCGGGTCCGCGCGCGTGCACGGTGACGGGCGCCACCTGACGATCGTGACCTGCGGCAACGGCACCTACATGTCGCTGCGGGTGCAGCGCCGGCTGGCCGAGGACGGAATTGAGGCCAGGGTTGTCGACATGCGGTGGCTGGCGCCGCTGCCGGTCACCGACATCATTCGCGAGGCCGAGCTGACCGGACGCGTCCTGGTCGTGGACGAAACGCGCCGCAGCGGCGGCGTCTCGGAGGGGGTCGTCAGCGCTCTGGTGGACGCTGGTTTTGACGGCTCCGTCGTCAGAGTGAACAGCGAGGACTCGTTCGTCCCGCTGGGAGAGGCGGCAAACCTAGTGCTGTTGAGTGAGGACCAGATCGAGGAAGCCGCGCGCGCCCTAGTTCCGCTCCCCGCCGAGAGCGCCCCGCTCCTCAAGCGATAGCTCGCGCGGCGCGCGCTTGTTCTCGTCCCAGCGGACGATGGTTGTCCGGGAGCGCGCGACGATCTGCTCGTCCGCGTCCAGGAGCGATTCGCGCAAGACCACGCTGGTGCGGCCGAGTCGCTCCACCTCGACCGTGACCGTCGCCTGGCGCAGGTCGAGTCGCAGCTCGCGCAGCAGATCCAGCTCTATGCGCGCCACCACATAGATCGGAGGCGAGCCAAAGGCACGCTCCAGAAACCTGTCGCGCCCCTCTTCGAAATAGGTGAGGAACACCGCGTGGTTGACATGGCCAAGCGCGTCGGTGTCGCGCCAGCGAACGGTGACGGTGTGCGAGAAGGGATCAGGCGCGGTCACGTATCCAGCGAGAGCCGCTCGCCCAGGTAATCCTGAAAGCACCCGATCAGCGTCTCGCTGCCGCCGAGCACCCAGCCCCGCTCGACCATCCCCGAGGAGGTTCCGCGCTGCGCGGCTTCGACCAGCGCGGTGTCCTCGGCGCCGATCTGCGTATCGAGCACGATCAGGTCATCGATCCACCTCTGGTCCGCGCCGTCGGCGAACCAGTAGTCGAGGTAGGCCGCGCAGGCGACGGGGCTCGTTGGCCACAGCGGCCCGATCGAGAGGTTCGCGTGGCCGGGAAACACGTTGAACTTCAGGGTCGGATACCACAGGTGAAACTGAGCGGAGCGCAGCTCCCCGTGCGCGTCGATCGGCCCGCGACCCTCGAGCGAGCGCGGGTGAGCAGGGAAGAACTGGCTGGCGCGCAAGCCCACGGCCTGCAGCTCTATCTTGCGCTCGTCGATCACCTCCACCAGGCCTGGATGGTTGACCGGACAGTGGATGCACTCGAGATAGTTCTCGACCGCGATCTTCCAATTGGCGTTGACCTTGTAGGGGACCCGCCGGTAGAAGCTCAGCGAGTCGATGTCGAGCCCGTGCGCGGCCACGACCGCGGGCAGGTCGCCGAGCACCTCTGACAGTGGCTCCGCATCGGCGTCGGGATTGGCGAACACGAACGGCCCCCACGTTCCAACCGACGCCGGCATGAGGCCCATCCGGCTCGGATCGAAGGCCGGATCCTGGTCCGCGCGTGGAGCAGCTCGCAGGCGACCGTCGAGACCGTAGGTCCAGGCGTGGTATGGGCACTGAATCGTGCGTCGCCTGTGGGCGTCGGTCGCCACGATCGCGCCGCGGTGACGGCAGACGTTCACAAACGCCCGCAGCTCCCCGTCCGGGTCGAGCGTGATCACGATCGGCACCGGCCCGGTTTCGGACGCGAAGTAGCTCCCCGGGCCCTGGAGCTCACCCAGGTGGCCCGCGTACTGCCACGAGCGCCGGAAGATCCGCTCCATTTCCAGACTGAGGATCGCCGGATCGGAATACCACGACCACGGCACGGTGGGGCGGCCGAGGCTGGTCATACCCCGTCCCGCGCAAAGCGGTGCGTCCACGTACGCGCGTGAACCCGGACAGCGCCCTCGAACGCCTCGAGCGTCGAGGTCACCAAGAACCGCTCGGCGTCGCAGGTCATGGTGCTCGTCGCCCGCGTCCGCGTGTTCCAGCCGGTCCGGGCGAGCGAAACCTCGACCTCGCAGATCACCGTGGCCGACAGCGGGTCGCCTTCGACGATGCGGTACCTGGTGACGTTCTCCTCCCCCAGCTCGGTGCCGGTGGCGACGATCCGCGTCCCGGTGGGACGCCAGTCGAACTCGAGCTCGGCCTCGCCGGTCGCGAGGTCCCGCCGCAGGCGCCGTCCGCCCCGACGCACCATCGTCGGCTCGGCCTTGAGCGCGGTGCCGGTCCCGGGCGCTCCGAACGGGCGCAGCTGGGAGTCGAGCTCACTGGCCCGCCGGCGCGGCAGCGACAGCGCGCTTCGGGGGCCGCAGTGCACGGTGAGCGTGCACGGCTGCGGCGACGGCCAGGCCATGGGCCAGTAGGTGTTGGACACCGCCAGGCGGATCCGATGTCCGGGCGGGATCGCATATGCCGTCGACTGCAGTGGGACGCGTACGACCACGGGCTCGCCAAGCGGCATGGCAACCGTGCGGTCATGGCCTTCGCGGCGGCTCAGGTTGAGCAGCCCGCGCGCGATCAGCGTCGAGGCCCCGTCCGGGGCGACGTCGCAGACGCGGACTGCGACGAGCGCCCACGGCCGATCGACGCTCAGCTCGAGTGTTGCCTCGCCGTGGCCGAGCAACTCGACCCGCTCGATCAGGGGGGAGCTGTCCCAGCACAGCGAGGCGCCGTCATCGGGACGCTGGTCTAGCGCGAAGTCCGCCGGGGCACCGTCGCCACCCCACACGCCGCCCTCGGCGCCGGTCGTCTGGAGGCCGCGCAGGCTGCGCGTGCCTGTCCCCGGCTCGCCGCTCTGCTGCAGCGAATCGGTGCCCACCATGTAGGTCCACGCCTCGACGGACGGCGACGGCCATGATGGGTCGGCGACCCAGCGGCCCGGCCGCTCCGCGTAAGAGCCTGCGGGCGCGACCGGCTCCTGCATGTAGCTGGTCAGACGCGGCTCGTCGAAGAAGCCGTTGTCCTCGCCGTCGAGACTGGCGGCGAAGAACCGCACGCACTCCTGCAGGAAGCCGATCGCGGGCCGCGGCGCGCCACGCTCGGGACTGTTGTGGCCCCACGGTCCGATCAATCCCCGTACCGGGCTGCGGAGGTGCTCGACGATGCGCAGGACCATATCCCGGTAGCCGTCGCTCCAGCCTCCGACGGCGAAGACGGGGCAGCGGATCGCGCCGTAGTCCTCGCACGCCGAGGCCTGCTGCCAGTAGGCGTCGCGGCGCTGATGGCTCAGCCACGGCTCGATGAACGGCCTCGCGCCGTCCAGGCGCTCGCGCCAGGCTTCCCGCCACGCCGCCCCGACCACCTGCGGGTCGGGCGGCTGGTTGAGGTAGGCCAGCATCGACGTCGACCACTGACTCATGTCCATGCCCGACACGCAGCCGCCGATGTAGTGCACGTCGTCGGCATAGCGGTCGTCGCTGCCGTGAATCGGGATCACGCCGCGCAGTTGCTCGGGCTGACGCGCGGCCATCTGCAGCGCCGCGAAGCCGCCCCAGGAGACCCCCATCATCCCGACCGCGCCGCTGCACCACGGTCGCTCCGACAGCCACGCGATCACCCGCTCGACGTCGCGCTGCTCCTGTTCGGTGTACTCGTCCTCCATGATTCCCGCCGAGTCCCCGCTCCCGCGCAGGTCGATGCGCGCGAAGGCGAAGCCGCGCGCGGCGAAGTACGTCCCCCAGGCCGCGTCCCCGATCGCGGTGCCGTCGCTCTTGCGGTATGGCACCGAGTCGAGGATCGCCGACACCGGTCTGGTCTCGGCGTCCTCGGGCAGCCACAGACGGATCGCGAGCCGCACCCCGTCGGGAAGCTCGATCCAGTCGTTGTCGATGACGCGCACGGTTCGCAGAGCGCTCACGCCTCCGCTCGCGAGGCGAGCGCCCGCTGGAGGCGCTCGTCTCGCCGGATCAGCTCGAGCGCGTAGGCGCCGCGATCGGGGGCGTGACCCGAACCGATCAGCATCCGCGCCGAGGAGGCCAGCCCATCCGATCCCAGGGCCGCCTTGGTGAACGAGGTCGCCATCGAGAAGAACAGCACCACGCCGGCGTCCGCAGTGAGCAGGATCGCGGCGGCCTCGCAGTCAGCCGCGTTGACCACCACCACGGTCAGGTCGGCGCGCGCGATCCCGGCCTCCTCGAGCGCGCGCAGCGAACCAACCGCGTCACGGAGGTCGACGCGCAGCGCGATGTCGCACAGCCCGAGATCCCTGGCCCGCTGGCAGATGCGCTCGTCGGTGTCGATCAGCACCAGGCGAGCCGAGCTGCTCAGGCAGTCGCGGCCGGCGGCGAGCGCGAGCAGTCCGGCGTGGCCGCCCCCCAGTACGAGCACGGTGCGCGTGTCCGCGTCGATCAGCGCGCGCGTCTGCGTCGCGGCGTTGCAAACGTCCACTGCCGCCAGCGCCGCGTCGAACTCGATCTCCGCGGGGTGGACCGCGACCTTGGCGCTCGAGGGCAGGTACGCGGTCCCCGTGACCGGCACGTGGGGGCTTGCGAGATCGATCTCGCCGACCGTCTCGAGCGCCAGCGGCGTCAGCGTCAGGGACACGAGCGTGATGACGCGGGTGCCCACCGGTGGCGCCTCCCCGTACCGTTCCCCCACCGCGCGCACGCTGCCGGTGAGGATGCCGCCTGACCCGGTGACGGGGTTGTGCATCTTGCCCCGCTCCGCAACGATCTTCATGATCGCCTCGCCGACCTTGACCGGGTCGCGTCCGCTGGCCTCGACCAGCTGGCGAAAGCTCGTCGAGTCAAGCGCCAGGATGTCGACGCCGAGCTCGATCTCGTGAGGTCGCATCGGCGGCGCGGCGTCGAGTCGTAGCGCCGCCTGGGGCAGCGCCCCCGGCGGCTCGAGCACCCGCTCGGCCCCGAGCGCTTCGACCAGCGCGCTCATCGCGCTTCTCAGGCGAGCCCGAGGAGCGACCGCGTCTGCTCCTGCGTGGCGACCTCGCGACCGACCGCGTGCGTCAACTCGACCGCCGCGCTGACCAGCGCTGCGTTGGACGGAGCCAGCACCCCACGGCTGATGTACACGGCGTCCTCGAGTCCCGTCCTGATGCCGGGCGAGCCGTGAAGCAGCGCGAGCGCCAGCATCCTTTTGTGATGACGGCCCACGCAGGTGACCGTCCAGAAGGTCTCGGGGGGAAGCGGCCGCAGCATCGCGACGAGCGCCTCGGGGGAAGCATCGATTCCCCCCGGGACTCCGAACACAAGGTTGATGCGCATCGGACTCGGGATCACGCCGTCCTCCACCCAGCGGACCGCGGTGGCCACGTGGCCGACGTCGAACGCCTCCACCTCGAGCCCGATGCCGGCGTCGGTGGCGCGCTTGATGATCCCGCGGGCCGCGGGTGGCGGCGTGATGAACGTCTCGTCGCCGAAGTTCATCGACCCCGACTCGACGCCCGAGAGGTCGGGCTCGGCCTCGAGACCGGTTGTGCGCTCCTCGATCGTCATGTCGTTGGCGCCACCCGTCGAGACCATCGTGATCACGTCGCTCTGCTCGCGAATCCGGGAGATCACCGCCTTGAACAGCTCGGGCCTGCCGCTCGGGGTGCCGTCATCCTCGCGCACGTGCAGGTGCACGACCGTCGCGCCCGCCGCTGCCGCCTCGATGCTCGACTGGGCAACCTCGGCCGTGGTGTACGGAATGTTGGGGTTGTTCTCGCGAAAGACGTCGGCCCCGGTGATGGCGCAGGTCAGGACCACCGGGTTGCTGTTCCAGGCCATGGCGCCAACCCTAATCTCCACGGGCGAAACCGTCCAGCGCGGCGACGACGAGTTGGCCAATCGCGGTCAGATCGTACCCGCCTTCCTGTACCACGACCGCCGGAGCGAGTGTGGTGATCCTTTCCGTCGCCCGCCGGTATCCGTCGGCGCTGACCTGGAGCGGGCTCTCCGGATCCGACGCGGCGGCATCCAGGCCCAGTGAGACGACCAGCGCCTCGGCACGGTGAGCTGCTGCGTCCTCGCAGAGCACCCCGACGGCCTCCAGCCAGGCGGTGTCGCCCGTGCCCGGCGCCAGCGGCAGGTTGCGGTTTGCGTGCAGCCCCGCGCCGGCCCCGCGCTCGTCCGCGTAGCCGACGTAGTGCGGGAACCAACCGGCGCCGGGATCGACGTGCAGGTTGCCGACGTAGACGTCGCCGCGCTCGTAGAAGATCGCCTGGGTGCCGTTTCCGTGATGGGCGTCCAGGTCGAGCACGGCCACGCGCTCGGCACCCGACTGGCGCAGCGCCTGCGCGGCGATCGCGGAGTTGTTCAGGTAACAGGAGCCGCCGTGGGTGTCGGGTCCGGCGTGGTGGCCGGGCGGGCGGCACAGCGCGTAGGCGACGCGCGCGCCGCCGGCGACCAGATCGGCGGCGGTCAGCGCGGCGTCGGCAGCGGCCCGGGCGGCGCGCCAGGTGCCGGGGCCGATCAGGGTCATGGTGTCGTAGCAGAACCTGCCCACCCGTCCGTGGAGCGCGCGCGGCGAGCGCAGCGCCAACCCGGACAGGAGCCCGGCAGTCGGGAAGACGTAGGGCACCACCCTGCGCCGGCCGTGCTCGGCGACATAGCCGGCCGCTTCCCACTGATCCCAAACCGTCCTCAGGTATTCGACCAGCGCCTCGTCGTGGACGGCCAGGATCGCGGCTTCGTCGTGCGCGGTGGCCGGGACGATTTCGGCGCCGGCTGCCGTGAGCGCCTCGAGCAGCACGGTGGCGCGCTCGGGGGCCTCGGTGCCCGCGTCCCACACGCCGAGCCACACCTCGCCTTCGGGATCATGCAGCAGGCAGTCGTCGTGCCACACGACAGGCATACCCGTCATGAGATCATCACCGCGTGCCACGCACGGCGGACCTGGGCATAAAGATCGGAATCTTGCCCAGTGGCCCGACGGCGTCGATCATCGACGTGCCCGGTGTCGGCGTCGGCCACGCCACGGTCTGGCGCGACGAGCCGCCCCCACCCGAGGGCCGCGGCATCGCGCGGAGCGGCGTGACCGTGGTCGACCCCGGTGGCAACCTGTCCCGCAGCCCGGTACCCGCCGGCGGCGCGATCCTGAACGGCGCCGGGGAGTGCACCGGGTTCATCCAGATCAGTGAGTGGGGCATCACGGAGACCCCCGTGTTCCTGACCTCGACCATGCAGGTCGGGCGCGTGTACGACGCCGCCTGCGAGCTGTTGATGGCAGAGGAGCTCGCAATCGGCTCCGAGAACGTGATCATCCCGGTCGTCGCCGAATGCGACGACAGCTTCCTCAGTGACGCGCGCCGGATGCAGGTGAGCAAGGAGGACGTCGGCGCCGCGCTGCGAGCCGCCCGCGATTCGATTGGCGGCTCCGCGCCCGCTGAGGGAGCGGTCGGCGCCGGGACCGGGATGAGCTGCTTTCAGTTCAAGGGCGGGATTGGCAGCGCCTCGCGCGTGACGCCATCCGGCCACACCGTCGGGGTGTTGCTGCTCTCGAACTTCGGGCGCCGCGAGCGGCTGACCGTCGACGGAGTTCCGGTCGGGCGGCTGCTGCCGGCTGCGTACGTGCCACCGCCCACGCCAGCGGGGTCGTGCATCGTCGTGGTGGTGACCGACGCGCCGCTGAACTCGGCCACCTGCGTGCGGCTGGCGAGGCGCACCGGCCTCGGCCTCGCGCGCACGGGCTCGACCGCAAGCCACGGCAGCGGCGAGATCTTCCTGGCCCTCGCCACCGGGCTGCGCGGCCGTGATCCGCGGCCCCCGCAGGTCGAGGCGTGGGATCTCGACCCGTTCTTCGCCGCCGTCGTCGAGGCAACCGAGGAGGCGGTCTTGAACAGCATGCTCGCGGCCCCCACGGTCACCGGCCGCGACGGCCACACCTCCCCCGGCCTGCCCGCCGAGCGGGTGCGCGAGCTGCTGAGGGCCGCCGGCCATGGGTGAAGACCTACCACACGGGCCACCGGTGGCGCCGCGGGTCACGTCCATCCGTGAACTGCACGGCGAGACCGTCACTGACGACTACGCGTGGATGCGCGACCCGGATGAGCCAGCACTGCGCCACTACCTGATCGGCGAGCGGGCCTTCTACGACGTGCAGCGCGAGCAGTTCTCCGCGCTCGCAGACACCCTTGCTGCGGAGGCCGGCGCGCGGTTCCCCACTGGCGACGAGTACTCGGTCGGCTGGCCTCGCGGCGGCTTCGTCTACCGCACCAGGCTGCCACAGAACAGCGACAACGAGCAGCTGTTGCGAAGGTCAGCGGGCGAAGCCGGCGAGCACGTCCTACTGGACGAGAACGTGCTGGCCAGACAGACGGGCTTCGTCGAGGTCGGCGTGCGCGAGCCGAGCCAGGACGGTGCGCTGCTGGCCTGGTCGGCCGACACGAGCGGAGCCGAGACCTACGAACTGCGCATCCGGGACCTGAAGACGAGCGCGGACCTGCCGGAGGTGATCGCGCGCAGTTATCCGGGAGTGGCATGGAGCGCGACGTCGGAATATCTCTTCTATCTGGTGCCCGATGAGCTGCACCGGCCCTACCAGGTGTGGCGCCGCCGGCTGGGCACGCCCGCCGGCGCCGACACGCTGGTGTTCGAGGAACCCGACCAGCGCTTCGAGCTGACCCTGTCGGGCTCGCGCAGTGGGCAGCTCGCGATCATCACCGCCGCATCCCGGGACACGACCGAGGTCCGGGTGATCGCGCTCGATCGCCCGCTCGATGACCCCGTCCTGATCGAGCCGCGCCACCGCGGCATCGAGTACCGGGTCGATCACGCGCGGGAGGGCAGCCTCTACGTCGTCACCGACGCCGGCGAGACCGAGTTCACGCTGATGCGTGCACCGGTGGGGTCTCCTGGTCGGGCCGAGTGGGCGCCCGTCGCTTGCCCGGCCATCGCGCCGGCGCGGACCGACACCAGGCTCATCCGCTGCGACGTGTTCGCTGAGCACCTGGTGCTGACTCTGCGACGAGGCGGTGCAGGACTGC
The DNA here is from genome assembly GCA_039583645.1 of Solirubrobacteraceae bacterium. Taxonomy (GTDB): domain Bacteria; phylum Actinomycetota; class Thermoleophilia; order Solirubrobacterales; family Solirubrobacteraceae; genus Palsa-465. The sequence continues at coordinate 1,058 of JAVKSP010000020.1, read as the reverse complement.
TGGCAGTCGCCGATCACGGCGGCGGCAGTGTCCGCGAGATCGCGCCCGGCCTGAGTGCAGGCTCGATTCACGTGGAGCATGCCGAGGACTACGACCGCGGCTCGGTGATCATCGCCGAGCAGTCGCTGATCGAGCCGCCGGCGTGGTACGAACTGGACCTCGACACGGGCGCGAGGAAGCTGCTCAAGCGCATGGAGGTTCCCGGTCACGATCCAGCGCGCTATCGGACCGAGCGCAGGGCCGCCCCGGCTCGCGACGGCACGCCGATCCCGGTCACGCTCGCCTATCGCGAGGGCACGCCGTTGGACGGCAGCGCACCGTGCCTGCTCTACGGCTACGGCGCTTACGAGGCGACGCTCGATTGCGAGTTCGATCGGAGCCTGCCCTCGCTGCTCGACCGCGGAGTCGTGTACGCGGTCGCCCACATCCGCGGCGGCGGCGAGGGCGGGCGCCAGTGGTGGCACCAGGGCAGGCTGCGGGCCAAGCCCACGACGTTTACCGACTACATCGCCGTCGCCGACTGGCTTGCCGACGGTCTCGTCGACGGCAGCCGGATCGCCTCACGGGGGATCTCCGCGGGCGGGTTGCTGCAGGGGGCGGCCTATTCGATGCGACCGGACCGCTGGTGCGCGGTGGTGGCCGAGGTGCCGTTCGTGGACATCGTGAACACCATGCTCGATGCCTCGATCCCGCTCACCGTCACCGAATGGGATGAATGGGGCGACCCGCGCGACCGCGATGACTACGCCTGCATGCGGTCGTACTCGCCCTACGAGAATCCACCGTCCGGGCCGCGGCCGGCGCTGCTGGCAACCGGTGCCGTACACGACGCGCGGGTGAGCATCCACGAGCCAGCCAAGTGGGTGGCGCGGCTGCGGGCGACCGATACGGCGGGCTCGCGCATTCTGTTCCGGGCAGGGGTCGGGGTCGGGGCGCACGGCGGGCCGTCCGGCCGCAGCGCCCGCATCGCCTACGAAGCCGAGATCCAGGCGTTCATCCTGGACGCGATGGGGATCGGCTCGTAGATCAATCATCCATTGGCCGGCGCACATGTGCGC
>JAVKSP010000019.1:0-34153 GCA_039583645.1 Solirubrobacteraceae bacterium | reverse complement strand
GTGTCCTCCTTGGACTGGGGCTTTGACACCACCAGCCTCCAAGGAGGCCCGGATGAACAACGTCCTCAGGAACTACACCTAGGCCGAACGCGAGCTAGCCGTTAAATACAGAGCGCCCCAGCGGCTTTCCGCTGGAGCGCTCTAAACGGGTTAGCTTGGGGAGTTACGCCCTGGCTCGGCAGACCGGCCAGGCCAGGCTCACCCTAAGAAACGAGCTTGTATCCGACCTCGCCCGTGGTGGTCTGCGACTTGCTCTTGCCCTGCTTGGCCTTGGCCTTGACCTTGCATTTTCCATACCCCTGCGGGTTTGCGATCAGGATCGCCACGTCAGCCTTACCCGCGCTTGTGAGCTTGAGGGTGATCTTGGTCCACTTGCCCGGCTTGATCGAGAAGTGGTTCTTGGACGCCGTCTGGCCAAACATATACGTGGTGAGCGTGCCGGTGCACTTCTTTTTGCCAGTAGCCAGGCACTTGATCTTCTGCGTCACCTTGCTGGTGGACGTGTGGACCTTTTCCTTCTTGGCGAACTTGATAGTCGGACCGCTCGTCTTCGCAGGCGCAGCCAAGCCGCCGGCGGCCGGCACGAGCATCGCGGCGATGGCCGCAGGTACTCCTACACGTGCGAGAAACGTCTTATTCAACTTAGAGCCCCTTTCGCTGCCCCAGCTATTCCGTTGATGCGGGGAGCATACATGCCCCGTCGGCGCCACATTACCACGATTCACGAGTTTGGTGTAAATCAATCCAGGGCGCGGAGCGGCTATCGTGCGACCGAGATGAGGCGAACACGCATCGTCCTGTGCACCGCGGCTGTCGCGGTTGCGGTGATGGTCCTGGTCCGGCCCGTCTCGGGAGCGGCCCCGGCCGTGTCCGGCGGCGGCCAGAGAAGCACGGTCTCGGTGTCCAAGGAAGTCAAGGGCATCAAGGAGATGAACTACTTCCCGGCGCACGCCGGTTGGACGTTTATGTGGACGGACTTCAACCCGAAAGCGATCGACCGTGACTTCGGGCGGATCCATGCCCTGGGCGCGAACACCGTCCGCATCATCGTGCCGCCGAACACTTTCGGCTACCCGACGGTCACGCAGAGCATGGCGAAGCGATTGCACAAGGTGGTCAAGCTGGCCGCGAAGCACTCCCTGCGGATTCAACTGACCCTGTTCGAGTGGTGGTCGGCCTACTCCGACATCGCAGGCAGCAAGAAGTGGGTTAAGTCGCTCCTGGCGCCATACCGAAACGATGACCGGATCGCCGTCGTCGAGCTGAGGAACGAAGTCAATCCGGGCTCCACCAAAGAGGTGGATTGGGTGCGCAAGCTGCTCCCCTACCTAAAAAAGGTGATGCCCGGCACGCTGCGGACCGTGTCGACCCCGTACGTCATTCCCAAGGAGTTCAAGTCCTTCACGCATGAGCTGAGGCACTCGCCTCCGGACTTCTGGGACTACCACTACTACGGCACGTCATTTGGCGCCTATTGGGAGCTGCACAAGATCAGGGCGCTTGCCGGCAGCCGGCCGCTCTTCATCGGGGAGACCGGCTACAGCACGGTTGGCCCGCGAAGCAAACGCAAGTCGCTGGACCGCGCGCAGGCCCACTACTACCGACTCGTCTTCCGCGCGGCGCGGCGGTTGGGCTTACCGAACCCGGCGCCCTGGATCCTCGACGACTTCGCGCAGGGGGCCATCCCTCCCCAGACCAGGGCAGCAGGCGAGCCGTGGCAGTACGACTTCGGCCTGTACCGCGTGAACGGCACGCGTAAAAAGGCCGCCTCGGTAGTGAGTGAGTATTTCGCGCGGCGCTGAGCGCCGCGGCGCTACCGCGCCGGGGCGCCGTTTCGCCGGCTGGTCAGCCTTCCACGCCGGCCGGCCAGCGGTACAGCTCCTGCATCGCGCCCGCGCGCAACGCTTCCGCGGTCGCCCCGCGCCGGACCTTCCCCGACGTGGTCTGGGGGATCGACCTCGGCGGCACCAGGACGATCACATCGGGCGCCACGCCGTGCTGCTCGACGACCAGCCGGCGAATCTTCTGAACGATCTGCCTCGGGTCCCCATCGCTGCCATTGCGAACTTCCTGTACGAGGGCCAGCAGCTCACCGGTGTCGGTGGGCACGGCGACCGCCACGCCGCACCCGCGACGCAAGCTCGGGTCGGCGACCTCCATCGTCTGCTCGATGTCCTGCGGGTAGTGGTTGAGGCCGCGGACGATCAGCAGATCCTTGAGCCGTCCGGTCACATACAGCTGACCCTGCCAGAGCGCGCCGAGGTCCCCCGTGCGCAGACCGGCATCGGTGAAGGTCTCCGCCGTCAGCTCTGGGTTGCGCCAGTAGCCGTCGCAGACAAGCGGGCCGCTGATCCGGATCTCGCCGACCACGCCCTGCTCGAGCTGCTCGCCGGTCACTGGATCGCAGATCGTCACCTGTGCGCCCGGGAGCGGCCATCCGCAGGAGACCAACGGCCGGCCGCGAGCCTTGTCAACGGGAGCGACGCGCCCCTGCGAGAGTTGCTCAGGATCCACCCAGACCGTCGTCCCGGGCCCGCGTTGGCTCGCCGTCACGAGCAGGGTGGCCTCCGCGAGACCGTACCCGGGCCACATCGCGCCCTGCTGAAAGCCGCACACCGCGAACTTGCGCTCAAATTCCGCGAGTGTGTGTTCCCTGATGGGCTCGGCGCCGTTGCCTGCCACCGCCCAGCTGCTCAAGTCGAGCCCGTCAAGCTCGCTCTCGGGGATGCGGCGGACGCAGATATCAAATGAGAAGTTCGGCGCGAACGCCACCGTGGCGCCGTAGTGGCTGATCGCCTTCAACCAGCGGACCGGGCGTTGCAGAAACGCCTCGGGGGCCATCTGAACGGTCGGAAAACCCAGCGCCAGCGGGGTCAGAATCATTCCGATCAGCCCCATGTCGTGAAACGGCGGCAGCCAGCTGCAGGCAATCGACTCCCTATCGAGCGATAGGGCTTCGGCGATCATGCGGATGTTCGCCATCAGCGCGCCGTGGGTCACCCGCACGCCACGAGGATCGGAGGTGGAGCCCGACGTGTACTGGAGGAAGGCCGCGTCGTCAGGAGTCACCTCGACAGGGTCAAACGCATCGGCAGCGCCCGCACACTGGTCGACGAACACGAGCGACAACGGCCGCGATTCCTCGCGCGCGAACTGCAGACTCGGGAGCACAGCCGACTCCGTCAGCACGAAGGCAGCGCCCGCGTCCTTCAGAATCGCCTGCAGCCGCTCGAGGCCGCGGACGCCGATGAACGGACTTGGCGGATAGGCGGGCACGGCGATCGCGCCCGCGAAGACGCAGGCGAGGAATCCCACGACCATGTCGCGCCCGGGCGTGAGCAGAAGCATGACCCGGTCACCGGGCCGCACCCCCGACGCCTGCAGCTCTGCCGCGAGTGCCCGTGTCGCGCGGTCGAGCTCGGCGAACGTGCTGGTCTGGGCGTCGCCGATCTCGCCATCGGCGAGATACGTGAAGGCCGACGAATCCGCTCGCGTCGCGAACGACCCTTGAACCGCACCTAGGAGTGTCTCCCGCAGGCCGGGAGCAGCAGTCACCTCATGACTGACAGCCAAACCGCCCCCTTCAGCCTAAGTGAAATACTACTTACCGGTCGGAGATTAGCTGATCCGTTCAGACTCGATCGGCAGCCGCCGCGATGCCGTGAGCCCACCTCTGTCGCGGACGAGCGCAACCAGGTCGGCGACCGTTGCGAAGTTCTGCGGCACGATGTCCTCGTCGCGGATCTGGACACCAAACTCATCCTCGACGAAAGTGGCCAGCTCCAGCAGGGCGGCCGAATCGATGGCCTCCGTCAGCCGCACGGGCTCGCTCCCGAAAAAGTCCGTAACCGGCCCGCCGTACTCGAGATTGTCGACGATGAAGTGGGCGATCCGCAGGCCTGCTTCTTCTGGGGTGTCGCTCGACGTAGGTTGGGCTCCGGAGTTTTCCATTAGTCAGTGTGGCTCTCAAGCCTTGGCAGGGGCGCTGACCCCGGACCCGTTGGGAGCGCTCTGCTCGAGCCGATTCGTCATCTCGGGCTTGACGAGCACGAACTGCCAGGCCCACGGCAATATTCGCATCAGCGGCGCTGCCATCCGGGCGACCGGGCGAACGCGGCTGGGGATCACCTCAGGCGGATAGTTGAACGAAGTGCTCTGCGCTACGCGGAAACCCGCCGCGACTGCGTGGCGCCGCAGATGCCGCATCGTCACGACGAAGAAGTCGTGCTCCCAGGGCACCCGGGAAAACCGCCAGTAGCGTCGCTGCAGCTCGATCGGCAAAAAGCCCATGAATGGCAGCCTGCTGTGGGACTCAATCGGGAAGTAGGGATTGGGAATCTGTCCCACAAGGCTCCCTCCGGGAACCAGCACGCGGTAGATCTCGTCGAGCGAGCGTTGTCGCGCGTCCGGCGTGATGTGCTCGAAGACGTTCGCCAGGATCGCCGCGTCGAAATGTGCGTCCGGATAAGGGATGTCATCCGCCCGGCCGGGGCCAATCGGCGCGCCCTTCTCAGTCACTGAGCTTTCTTCCAGGATGGGGTCGATTCCCATCCAGCTAAGTCCCGTCTGCTCGGCGATCTGGTCGATGAGGCCGCCGTGCTGACAGCCGACATCGAGCCCGTAGCCGCGACCCGCCGGCACCCTGCTGCGGACCATCTCTGCCAGGCTCGCCGCTAGCACACGGCCGCGCGCAGACCATTCCTCCGGAGACTGCAGCAGGCCTGTACCCGCTAGTGGATCGTCTTGTCTACGCATCGCATATACCACCGTGGGGTACGTCTGCCCCCTACCCCGTAGCTTGCTTCCGAGTGGCGGATGCAATATAGTCGATCCTCCTAGCCGGTCAGGGATTGAGAGCGGCGAGAGGGCAACAAAAGGGGGCAAGCAGGATGCACACGTGGGGCAGTTCCGAACGAGCCGATTTGGCGAACGCGAGAGAGCTCCCGGGCGGGTCTCTGCAGGTCAGGGTGCCGGCGCCGCGTCGAGATCTCGATCCCGATGGCCCGAGCGTGTCGGTGGTGATCCCGGCGCTCAACGAGGCCCGGAACCTACCCTGGCTGGCGAGCCGCATGCCGGCGGGCGTCGCGGAGCTGATCGTCGTCGACGGGCACTCGATCGACGGGACCATCCCCCGGGCACGAGCGCTTTGGCCCCAAGCCCGCATCGTGCATCAGAATCGACGCGGCAAGGGCAACGCGCTCGCCTGTGGCTTCGCCGCGGCAACCAGCGACGTCATCGTGATGCTTGACGCCGATGGCTCTATGGATCCGGGCGAGATCCCTTACTTCGTCGATGCGCTGGTGCACGGCGCCGATTACGCCAAGGGCAGCCGTTTCAAGGCTGGGGGCGGCTCTTCCGACATCACTCGCTTCCGTGCAGCCGGCAACCACGTGCTCAATCTCGTGACCGGCATGGTGCACCGGACCGCATACACCGACCTCTGCTACGGCTTCAACGCCTTCTGGCGCCGCATCCTCTCCGTTCTGGCATTGGAGATCGGCGACGGTAACGAGCGACGCTGGGGGGATGGCTTCGAGGTGGAGACCCTGATCAACATCCGGGTGCACAGCGCCGGGCTGAAGGTCACTGAGGTCGCCTCCTACGAGGGACCTCGACTGCACGGAGCGAGCAACCTGCGGGCCTTCAGCGACGGCTGGCGAGTGCTGTCGATCATTGCCCGCGAGAGCCGTGCGCTGCGCGACAGCGCCCATGTGCGTACCGCGGCGCTGGAGCAGCTGTTGGGCGACCAGATTGAATACTCGACCTCGCTGCCGGATGAAGCCAGCGCAGCGCCAACGAACGGCGTCGCGTTCGCGTGGCCTGAGCCGGAGCTCGCACTTCCCGAAGATCACGAAGATCTCGAGATCGATCGCGAAGACAACGTGATCCAGCTCGACTACGCCCCGGCCGTGGCAGGTCGGCCGAGGCGACTCGCCCGCGCTACCAGCACGTGAGCTTCCGCATAGCGCGCGCAGCGCGCTCGGTCGCTGAGGCGGCACAATGCCGCTCCATGACGGCCGTCCCTACCGATCAACCGGCGGACCGGCTGAAGGTCTGCGTCGTCGGGTCCAGTAGGAGATTCGTCAGCGGGATCAGCTACTACACCTACTTCCTCAGTTGCGCTCTCAAGCAGCACTACGAGGTCGTAGCGATCCTTATGCGGCACCTGATCCCGCGGCGCTGGTATCCGGGCACGCAACGCGTTGGGCAGAACCTGATGAGCTACGACCTCGGGGGCGAGGTGCCCACCTTTGACGGCGTCGATTGGTGGGGCTGGCCCTCGTTGCCGCGCGCCGTTTCCTTCCTTCGCTCGCAGCGCCCGCACGTGCTGATCCTGCAGTGGTGGTCCGCGTCCGTTCTACCGTGGTACCTGCTGCTGGCCAGGCAGGCCGTTAGGCAGGGAGCTGTCGTCGTCTTGGAACTGCATGAGGATCTGGACCCTGGAGAGGCGAAGGTCCCGCTCGTCGGCCGCTTCGCCCGCCGCGGCCTGAACGCCCTGTGCCGGACAGCATCGATGCTGGTCGTGCACTCGAACTGGGACCGCGACCGGATGGCGGCCTCGCTCGCTCTCCCCACCGAGCGCTTTCGCGTGATCCCCCACGGCCCGTATCCAATCCTTGGCGCGGCGAGCCAGTCGACAGGCGGGGCTCGTGAGCGATCCGGGCCGAGCGGGCAATCCGGAGATGCGACACGCGGGCGCTCGGAGTTGACGGTGCTCTTTTTCGGGACGATCCGTCCATACAAGGGGCTCGAGCATCTGGTCCAGGCCTTCGAGCAGCTCAGACGGGAGTCAGCGCTCTCGTGGAAACTGCTCGTGGTCGGGGAGTCGTGGGAGGGTTGGACGCTGCCCCTCGGGCTGATCGAGCGCAGCCCCTACCGGGACGACATTGAGTTGGTCGATCGCTACGTGACCGACGAGGAGGCCGCCGGCTTTTTCCGGCGCGCCGATCTCGTCGCCCTGCCGTACCTGCGCTCGTCTGCCAGCGGCCCGCTCGCGATGGCTCAGGCGAGTGGTCTGCCGGTTGTGGTGACTGCCGTGGGTGGACTGGTGGAAGCCGTCACCGGCTACACGGGGGCGATTCTGGTCCAAGCAGGGGATCCTGACGACCTCGCCCGCGGGCTGCTCGCGGCGGCCGAGCTACGCGGTCGCACACATTCGGGCTCGGTCACATGGCAGGCGGTGGCGGAGTCCTACGCGGAGCTCATCGCCGCGATCTTCTTGCCGCGCCTGCCCAGCGCGAGCGCGGAGAACGCCAGCAGAGCAGCGACGTACCAGCCGTATCCGAGCGCGTAGACGCGATCCGAGAGCGGCCACAGCAGCGGCACTCCGGCGCGGCTCGGCTCAGTGATGTCTCTGAAGTAGTGCACCGCGTGCGCGGCCGCGGCCACCAGCACCGGCCGGCGAGCGGTGCCGCCCACGAGCAAACCGGCAACCGTCACCGCGGCCAGACTGGGAAGCGAGTGTGTGCAGGGCCGGGTCCAGGTTGCGCGCGGCAGAATCAGGAGGTCGGAGCCGAGCATGCCCGGCACGTGATCGAGATCGATCGCGACCGATCCGACGAGCACCGCGAGCAGCACCGGCAGCTCGAACGTTTCGCCAAGCGCACCCAGCGCCACCACGCCCGTGCAGGCGTGGGCTGACTCGTCGAGCAAGGCCACTATCCCGAGCGGCGGGGCCTCCCACCGCCGTAATAGGAGGTCAGAGGCGCCGATCGCGCCCAGACAGCCGACGATCGCGGGCGGGCGCAGCCGGAAGCGGCGGCGCCGCAAGGAACGGGCAGCAGATGGGATCACGACGCGGCTACGGCGTCTTTAGGTACTGCGTCACGGCCGGTCGCGCGGTGCCCCCGACCTGGAGCGTGTCCCACATTCCGTTCCCGATCTCCTCGTTGTCGACCAGCGACGCGATTCGGAAGACCCCGGCGCGGCTCGCCAGGAAGGTGAAGCTCGCCGAGCTGCCCGGCTGGAGACCGGCAACCGGGTGAGGCGTCGCGGACCCGGGAAACGCGGGACGCATGGCGAGGCTGTTGTCCGTGATCGCACAAGACTGCTTGGCGACCGAGGACGAGTTTGTGCAGCGGACGGTGACGTGCCAGCCGACCGGGACCTTCACGAGTACGTGGCCGCGGCTGTATCCATTGAAAGCACCGAGCGAGCTTCCGCTGCCGTTCGCCGAGAGCTTTAGTACGACGCTTTTTGTGCGGGGGTTAGTCGTCATCCAGTGGCTCAGCGGCACTCGCGCCGGACCGTTTCCCCCGCACCCGGCGGCAATCAGCGCCGATGCAGCCAGAAGCGATGCGGGTCGACTGACAGCCGCCGCGGGTCGGCCGGGCCGGAACCATCGGCGCCCGCCGCAGATAGGACCTAGCTGTCTCTGGATACGGGTTCGCATTCTGGCGCGTTAGCTTGCATCCCGGAGATAAGACGCTGGCGCTACCTGCAACGTCGCGTGGTACGCTCGCAGCATGGTTGTCATGGCCGTCATTATCGGTGTCAATCTGCTCATGTCGGTTGTCATCACGTATGGCCTGTTGGGGTCTGTTCGGTGTGCAACACGGCTGACGTCCGCGCCTAATGAGGACGGCGCCGCAGTGCGCAGTCCTCGTGGCCCTACACCCGGGCCTCATGAGGGTCGCGCCGGAGGGCGCGGCCCTCGTGGCTCTGCAGGCGAGAGCCACAGAGTCGTGGACCACGAGGTCCATAGGCGCGGGGCGCTGACGCGCAGGGCCGCCAGGTGTGCAGAGCGTCCGCGGGCTTCTATCAGCCCGCGGGTGACCGCGCTTACGCGCCGCTCGGACGACTCTCGCCAGTAGGCGGCTGATCGCTCGCGGGCTGCCGCTCGGTCGATTCCTGCGAGCGCGAGCGCGAGCGCGGCGGCGGCTCGGGCGTGCGCCGTATCACCTCGATGTGGTACCAGACTACGAGCCCGATCAGCAGCAACGTCGGCATGAGTATCGACAGCAGCGAGCCGGCGAGGAAGCTTGCAACGGGGATCGTGTCCATGGTCGTTTCTCCTCAGGTCGTGATTGCGGTCTGGCGCCGGGATGTAGCGCTGTCTGCCTCAAGCCAGCGGTAGACGGCGATCAGCAGCGTCACCACATACGCTAGGGACCCCGGTACCCACATCATGCCGGCGGCGAGCTGCTGATCGGTAACGGCGGAGATGCCGCCGGGACGGTGCGCGAGCGCGGCGTAGTGGCCGTAGAACGCGTGCGGCGCCATCGCGAGCACGATCGCGAGCACCCAGCCCACAACCATGGCGCCGGCCACGCTGGCGATCCTCAGGGGCCACACGAGACGCGGCCTGAGCGGGCCGGGGTCGATCACCCGCGCCCAGAACAAGAGCCCGAAAAAGAAGAACATCGCGTGTTCGAGCTGGTGGACCAGATTCGAGGTCAGGGTGGCGTTGTATGCGGCCGGTATGTGCCAGGCGACGAGAGTGGCGTTGAAGAGAATCCACGCGGCCGCTGGCTGGGCGAGTCCACGCACCGGCGCTGTCCAGCGCGCGCGCTTCAGTGCGCGGCCGACCTCCGTACGTGTGCGCAACGGCAGCGCTCGCCACACCCGCGGCCACGGGCGGCCGAGCAGGATCAGTGGGGGCGCCACGGTGAGCAGCAGGATGTGCTGGATCATGTGCACCCAGAAGAGCTGATCGGCGTAGTGGTCGATCGGCGAATCAAGCGCCAGCACGATCATCAGCAGCCCGACGAAGAACGACGCCTCACGCAGTGGCTCGCGGCGGAGTGGCGTGCCACGGGCGCGACCGCCCAGCACGTACAGCAGTGCCATGAGCACCACGTAGGCCACCGCCAGGTAGCCCAGCGGCGGGTCGATCGACCAGTGCGCCAACATCTAGATCAGATACAGGATCACGAAGGCGATGAAGCCGAGCGCCGCGTAGTAGGCCCAGAAGAAGGAGCACGCGGCGACCCCGGCCTCGGCGAGCACGGCGTCGTGTGTGGGCACACCTTCTTCCCTGGGGCGCTGGCCGCCCTCACGACGCATTCGCCAGAGACTCGCGACCTGGGTCTCGATCCAGTAGACGCAGAACATTGCGAACAGCGTGTAGGTGATGGTCCAGCCAAAAAACACGCTCGCGTAGGCGCCGTTGCCCGGACCGAAGTCGAGCACGGTGTACTGGATGCACTGGACCGCGACCGCCGCCAGCGCGAGCGCGAGCGCACCGGCGCTCAGGGGGAGCACGGCCGCCGGGCGCTTGCTCGCCGACCACAAAAGCACCGCGCTTGCCGCAAGCGCCACCACGATTCCTATCCCGAACCCGATTGGTGGACTGACGTGACCGATCTTCCACGACTTGTTCTCGTCCAGCGAGCGCAGGTAGAAGTAGGCGAACACGAACGAGATGAAGAAGAACGCCTCCGCGCCGGCCAGCAGCCGGGCGCCGATAATTAGGGCGCGGGGCTGCCACTCGGGCGGCTCCGGCTCGATGTGCGGATGGGTGGGAGCGGAGGCTTCCATCTAGGTCTGCCCACCACCCGAGGCATACACGGGCGCTGGAACAGGCTCACCGTACGGATATGGATCCGGGTCGAACACCGGCAGGCGGTCGAAGTCGTGCACCGGCACCGGCGTGGGCAGCTGGAACTCGATCGATTTCGAATGCCATGGATTTGCTTCGGCCGGCTCGCGCTTGAACAACAGCGACCAGACCACGTTCACCAGGAACACCAGCATCGAGAGGCCGATGACATACGCCGAGGCGGACACCCAGTCATTTAGCGGCTGCAGGAAGGCCGGATACGTCACCACCCGCCGCGGCTGGCCGAGCCAGCCGACGGCGAACAGCGGCCCGAAGGTCGAGTTGAACGCGATGAACAGACTCCAGAAGTGGATCTTCGACAGCAGCTCGTTGAACTTGAAGCCGGTCATCTTCGGCACCCAGTAGTAGATCGCGGCGAAGAACGTGAACACCAGGCCGCCCATGATCGTGTAGTGGAAATGGGCCATCGAGAAGAAGCTGCCGTGCGTGAGCACGTCGCTGGGCACGTCGGAGAGGAACACGCCGGAGATGCCACCCCAGAGGAAGTTGAAGGCCCACGCCAGACAGAACCACATGGGCACGGTGAACCGTATTCGCCCCCGCCACAGCGTCCCCATCGCGGACAGGAAGATGAATCCGGTGGGGATCGAGATCAGCTCGGTGGAGAGCATGTAGAACGGCCGCAGATCGGCGTCGATCCCGGACATGAAGAGGTGGTGCTGCCACACGAACCAGCTCAAGAACGCCACGCCGAGCATGCCCGCGACCGCGACCCGGTAGCCCCACAGCGGCTTGCGCGTGAACACCGGCAGCATCTCTAACACGATCCCGAACCCGGGCAGCGCCACGATGTAGACCTCGGGGTGACCGAACACCCAGAAGAGGTTCTGCCACAGGTAGCTCGACCCGCCGTAGCCGGGGTCGAAGAAAGCGGTCTGGATGGTCCGGTCCATCATGCCCATCATCAGGGCTGCCGCCAGCATCGGCGAGGCCAACATCATCAGGAACGCCGTGGTGATGACCCCCCAGACGAAGATCGACACCCGCGACCACGTCATCCCGGGCCTGCGCATCACGATCACCGTCGCGAGCAGGTTGAACCCCAAGAGGCACATCGAGATGCCCACCAGCGTGAAGAACGCGAGGTACGCGTCGAAGCCGGCCGTGCCCTGCGCGCCCAGGGGCTCATAGCCTGTCCACCCGGTCTGGAAGCCACCAAAGACGATCGTCGTCATCAGCACCGACCCCGCGGCCATCAGGATCCAGAAGGTGAACGCCTCGATGCGGGGGAACGCCATCCGCCGCGATCCGATCATCAGGGGCACAAGCCAGTTCGCAAATGGCCCCAGGATGCTCGAGGTCATCATCCCCATCATCATCGTCCCGTGCATCCCCACCAGCGTCAGGTATTGGTTGGCGCCGAACACGTGGGAGTTGGGCTGAAGCAGCTCGGTGCGGATCAGCATCGCATTCAGCCCGGCGATGAAGAAGAAGAAGCCGATCCCGACCAGGTACTGCATCGCCACGACCTTGTGGTCGGTCGACAGGCTGAAGTACCGCAGCCCGCCCTCCTCCGCTGACTCCTTCTCTGCCAGCGTCGGCGGGTGGCCCAGCATCCGACTGATTGGGTAATTGGCGAAACCGAGCCCGACGAGGAATCCGACCACCCCCAGGAAGTAGCCGAGCAAGACCGCGACGTCGTTCTGCCCAGCCTCGGTCGAGTAGTAGTTGAGGTTCGCACCCTGGATGTGGTCGCCGATGAAATGGCCGAGGATGTAGCCCCCGGCCGCCAGCACGATCCCCGTCAGGAGGTTGAAGCCGATCAAGCGGCGCCACAGCGGCGCCTTCGGCGTGGTCGTGACTGCAATCGCGCTCATCCGCCTCTCCTCTGGGGCTCGGGGAAGTAGGTCCGTGAATATGGCGGCAGCGCCTTCTGAATCGGCGCGAACGTGCGCTGCTGCTGGGCGATCCAGGTGGCAAACTGGGTCTTAGGAACCACTCGCCCGCTGTTGAACATGTAGCCGTGCCAGAGGCCGCAGAGCTCCCCGCAGCGGACGTTGAAGGCCAACGGCCCCTTCGTCGTGACGTAGGCAATGTTGTCCACGCCGGGGTTCGCGTCGGCCTTGACGCCGAGCTGGTAGGCCCAGAATTCGTGAATCACGTCGAGCGAGGTGACGTGGAACTCGATCAGCGTATTGGTGGGCAGCTCGAGCTGGCTGGTCTGCACACCGCCGTAGGAAGGAAAGCGGAAGTCGAACCGCCACTGCTGCGCGACCACCTGCACCTGCAAGGGCTTGGCCCCGTGCGGCGGGTCGGGCGCCGCGATGGGATTCGGTCCCTGGCCGCCGCCAGAGCCGTCCTGCAGCAGCCTGATGGTGCCGTACGCCGTCAGGAACAGCACCACCCCGATGGTGATCACGATCCACCACAGCTGCACGCCGGGGTGGCCGCGTAGCGCGGGGCCTTCGGTGACCACGCTCGGGTTGCGCTCGCGAAATACGATCAGCGAGTAGATGAAGAAGACCAGCACCGCGAACGAGACCGGCACCGAGATGCCCAAGAACAGGGTGTTGTCCACCGTGACCCCCGAGGCCTCGGTCGTGGCGTTCCCCGGCGGCATCCCGGGCGCCAGCACCAGCACCACGATCAGGGTGGCGGGAATGCTCGTGGCGAGCCACCACAGGACGACGCGGCGGAAGTGGTTGACCTCTTTCACGATCGGCGCGTCCTCACACGATCTTCAGGAATCCGTCCATGTAGCCAACGGTCTGCATCGGCCCGCCATTGCCCGCGATGAAGCCGGCCGCGCAGGGAACGAAGCACTGCCAGCGGTACAGGCCCTTACCGGGCGTGCGGAACGTGAACGAGATCGTGTGGTGAGCGTTGCTCAGGCTGCACGGCGCGTTGCTGCACGGATTCTTGGCACTGCTGCCAGGCCCTTCCAGGGGGACCGAGAGCCCGATCTGGGGCACCGCGAAGATGTGCGAGGCGGTGTCGGGGTTGATCGCCTTTACAGTCTTGCCGTCGAGCTGGAAGGTGCCCCCGACCGTCCCCGTCGCCTCGCCGATGAACGGGTTGCGCAGCCCGGTCTGCGAGTCGTACTCGAAGATGGTCACGTGGACGAGCGTGTGTGCAGGCAGCACGTAGGTGGTGGCATGCCGCCAGTGGCCCGACGTGGAATTGACCGCGTAGTACGACACCCAGGTCGGATGTGCGTCGGTTAGAGCGGCGGCGGGCACCGTCCCCAAATAGAGGTGCGGGCCGCTCGCCGTCTGAACCGCGCTTGCCGACGGCGGCGCAGCGGTCGCCCACACGCCTATATAGACGGCGATCGCTCCGGCAAGCGCGGCCGTGACTATGGCGGTCCCGAGCAGCCTTTTGGCAAACCCAGTCATATTCCTCTCCTGACCTGGAGGTAGATATATATCACTGTTCTCCGACGTGCAAGCGGCGACGAGGGAATTAACCGGCGCCCAACCCTGCCGCGGTGTCCAAGTCCGGCACCGCCGCGCGGGCCTCAAACCCTGCCGGCGTCCAAACGAGGCGGTTGGCGCGAGCGATATCCCGCGCCCACGCGCCCTACTTCGCGTCTGCGATCAGGAAGTTCACCAACGCCTGGATCTCGTTCGGTTTGAGCTTCTGAGCGAAGTTGCTGGGCATGATCCCGGCGTGATAGCCGCTTGGGATGTACGCGTACGGCTTGACGATGGCGGTGTGGATGCACTTCGCCAGCGTGGAGCCGCGGATGCGCTTCGAGGCGGAGCTGGCGCAGTCGGGCTTCAAGCGTGTGTCCAGGTTGGGACCGACGGTCCCGGTCGCGCCTGCCGCGGCCAGGGTGTGGCACGAGGAGCAGCCCCCGATCCCGGTGAAGACCGACTTGCCGGCGGCTGGCGTTGTGCCCGTGACGGCCCCCGCCTGGGCCAATGCGCCCGTGTCGTGGCCGGGTACGGCCGCGACAGCCGCCACGTAGGAGGCCACGTCCTGGGCGGCCTGGTCCTTGAAGAGTCCGCCAGGCATCACTCCCTGCGGATTCGGATGCTCGATCCAGTACGCAACCAGACCCTGGATCGCGTTGCTCTTGTAGCCGTTGGCGCGGTCCTCCGCGAACGCGTAGTCCAGATTCGGTCCGCGAGTGCCGGCCGTCCCGGCATGGGCGAGCGTGTGGCAGGCGCCGCACTTGGAGACGAACAGCTCCTTGCCGCGCACGACGTTGGTCACGGGGTGCTTGAGCGAGCAACCAGCCACCGCGAGCAGCACCAAGACCCCTGTCAGCACCGCAGCGAGGTGGCGAGGGGTGCGTCGAGATCCTCTCACCATCGGTGGGCGTGCACTCTATCCAAGCCTGCTCCCGGCAGCGCCTAGCCAGAGGCCGCTGGTAGCATCGGCGCTTCCATGCGCGCGCACGACAAGTACCGTATGCGAGCACCTTCGACCGGCCGCGAGATGATCATCGAAGCGGAGCCCGGCCACACCTATCGCGACCGAGAGACGGGCGAGGAACTCGAGGTCGTCGCGAGACTCCTGCCACTCGCGCCCACGCCGTCAGAGCTGCCCTGGTCGATTGAGAACCTGCGGTTTTGCACCTGGTGCGACCAGCACGCGCCCAAGGACCTGAACGACTGCCCGTACTGTGGGCGTCGCATGGACCCGCTGCCCTAACGGGCGCTAACCCGGCCTGACAGCACAGCGGCGAAAACGCGCCTGGGCCAGCGCGAACCGGCTTTACAGCTTCGTCACGTTGACCGCTTTAGGACCCTTCGGTCCCGGCTCCTCCTCATAGGAAACCTTCGCGCCCTCCACCAGGGTGCGAAAGCCGTCGCCGCCGATGCTCGTGAAGTGGACGAAGAGGTCGCGGCCGCCTTCATCGGGGGTGATGAAACCGAACCCCTTGTCGTCGCTGAACCATTTGACCGTACCTGTTGGCATCACCAATCCCGTCTCTCAGAACACTAAGACAGCGCGCCCTGGAGCCAAAAGCGGCGTTGGTCCCGGCGGCGGGCGAGAACCTATCAGGGTGAAGCGGGAGATGGCGATAGTGAGCAGCTCACTTGGCGGGCGGCGGGCCGCGATCAGCGACCGGCGAAGGTGGCGTGGCCCGGTCCCCGTTCGAGGAACGTGCGCACAGCCCCCTGCAGGTCCTCGGTGTCGAACAGCTCGCCGGCGATCTGCCCGACGCGCTCGTTGGCCCCCTCCACTCCGCCGTCCTGGTAGGCGCGGATGACAGCTTTGGTCGCCGCGTGGGCCAGCGTGGGGCCTGCGGCGAGCTCGTGCGCGAGCGCGCGCGCGGCGAGATCGAAGCCCTCGTCCGGGAGCACCCGGTTGACGACGTTCCAGCGCTCGAGCGTCTGCGCGCCATAAGGCCGGCCGGTCATCACAAGCTCCCGCGCGCGGCCGCTTCCCGCGCGCTCCGCCAGGCGCTGCGTCCCGCCCATCGCCGGCGTCAGTCCCACCACCGTCTCGACCAGTCCGAACGATGCGGACTCCGCGGCCAAAATCAGGTCGCACGCGAGCGCGAGCTCGAAGGCCCACGTCAGACACAGCGAGTGCGCCGCAAACACGGTCGGACACGGCAGGCGGTCAACCCGCCGGGCGAGCTCGACCAGCTCGTCGAACAATGTGCGCGCCGCGGCCTGGCCGTCAAGGGCAGCGAACACCGAGACGTCCACGCCCGCCGAGAACACCCGACCTTCGGCCCGAAATAACACCGCGCGCGGAGACTCCGCCTCGAGCTGCTTGACGGTCCGCTCGAGCCCCCGCCGGAGCTCCTCATCGAACAGGTTCAGCGGCGGCGAGTCGAACGTCACGACGGCGAGCCCGCCGTCGCGCTCGAGGCGAACCGGGTCAGTCACGGCTCATCTCAGCTCAGCGGCCAGGGCGGCGAGCTCGTCCGGGTCGCTTTGGCCCGGAACCCAGGGCAGCTTTAGCGGGTCATCCTGGTAGCGCGGAATCACGTGCAGGTGAAAGTGGAAGACAACCTGCCAGGCCGCGCGGCCGCAGCTGTTGAGAAGGTTGACGCCGTCCGCGCCCAGCCGCTCTCCGACCCGCCTGGCCAGCTTCTGCCCCGTGGCCACCGTCGCCTCGAGGTCCTCGCGCTCGATCTCGAGCAGATCGCGCGCATGGCGGCGCGGGATCACCAGCATGTGCCCGCGCGTCGCGGGCGCAATGTCCATGAACGCGATCGTGCGCTCGTCCTCGTACACGACGGCGGCTGGCGCCTCGCCCGCCGCGATCTTGCAGAAGATGCAGTCCTCCTGGGCCATCGCCGCGGAACCCTACCCGGGCAAGCCGCGGTGTAGCGTCGCAGCCAGCGCCAGGGCCTGTGCCCGAGTTGTCACCTCGCCCGCGAACGCGGCCTCGCGCAGCTCCCGCAAGAGGCGCCCGAGCTCGGGCCCGGGATCGATGCCGAGTTCCCGGGCAAGCTCGTCACCCCGCAGCGGGGCCTGCGGTGGCGCCGCCGCCCACGCCATCGCCTCGCCCGCCAGCTGCCGGGCCAGCGCCAGATGGCTCTCAATGCTGCGCTCGCGAACCGCCGCACCCCGGGTCGCCAGACGATCGGCCACGCTCAGCACCGTAACGTCCACCGACACCGGCTCAGTCTCCAGCAGGTACCGGTAGATATCGCGCCGCTGAAGTGGCGTCGCGTGCACCAGGAAGCCGAGCCGCAGATGGTGCCGGGCCAGTGCTGCGACGTGCTCGCGCAGGCGCTCGCTCGCGCGCAGGCGGGCCAGCATCTCGCCGGCGAGCCGGGAGCCCAACTCGTCGTGACCGATGAATGTCACGCGCCCGCTCGGAGTCAGGTCGCGGGTCTCGGGCTTGGCGATGTCGTGCAGTAGCGCCCCAAACCTCAGCGCCTGGCCACGATTGAGATCGTCGGCCAGCGGCATTCTCAGAAAGACGTAGAGCGCCTGCGCGTGCTCACCAAAAGCCGGCTCGAGGTTGCGCTCGAGCGCAATCGTCTCCGCCAGCACCGCCCGAGTGTGCTCGTGAACGTCGAGGTGGTGGTACTGACTCTGCTCGACGCCCCGCAGGCGCTCCAGTTCCGGCAGCACGACCGCGGTGGCGCCAGCGGCGTCCATCTGCTCGAGTCCGTAGACGGCCTCCTCAGCGCTGATGATGCGCTTGAGCTCGTAGAAGATCCGCTCGGCGGCCACGCCTTCCAGGCCCGCTGCACTCTCAGTCGCCGACACTCGCGTCGCCTCGTCGACAGAGAAGCCCAGCTCACACGCGAGCCGCGCGAGCCGCAGCACGCGCAGCGGATCCTGCTCGAAGGCGGCGGCCGAGACCATCCGCAGCCGCCGCGCCTCGAGATCGGCCAGGCCGCCAAAGGGATCGACGACCTCATCGCTTCCCAGCGGCTGGGCGAGCGCGTCGACCGTGAAGTCGCGCGCACCGAGGTCAGCCACGATCGAGCCACCAGCGAGAGGCAGGAGATCGACCTGCCACGAACGGCTGCGCGAGATCACCCGCCAGCCTCCGAAGCCCTCCGATAAAGGAAAGGCATGTCCCTGGGCGCGGCGCGCGAGTTCGCGCGCCAGGGGGCCGCGGTCGCCCTCGACGGCGACGTCAAAGTCGGCGGTCGGGCGCCCGAGCAGCCGGTCCCGCAATGCCCCGCCCACGAGCCAGGCCCCCTCGGTGATGGCGGCGAGCACCCGCAGCGGGTCATCGCGCAAGACGCTCACGGGGCCACCGGCGCACCGTCGCGGTGATATTCGCGCGGAACGCGTTTGGAGATCCCGCACACGATCTCGTAATTGATGGTCCCGATCGCGCGCGCCAGGACCTCGGCCGTCTGAACCTCCTCCCCGTCGGTGCCGATCACCGTCACGCCATCCCCTACGCGCACCTGCTGTGAGGGTCCGACATCGAAGGTGACGTTGTCCATGCTGATCGCCCCCACGAGCGGGTAGCGGCGGCCGTCGCAGAGCAGCTCGCAGCGGCCCGAGAGCGCGCGCCGGATTCCGTCTCCGTAGCCGATCGGCGCGGTCGCGATCCATGTCTCCTGCTGGGCGATGAAACGCCGTCCGTAGCCGGCGCTGTCCCCGGGTTGAGCGCGTTTGACAGCGGCCACGTACGTGGTCAGTTCGAGCGCCGGCTCGAGCCCCCACGCACCAGGGTCCTCGTTCATGGGGTCGCAGCCGTAGATCGCGATCCCGCAGCGCGCCAGATCGAAGTGGCTCGCGGGAACACGCAAGGTTGCCGCACTGTTGGCGGCGTGGACCGTGAGCTCGGGCCGCAGGCGCCGGAGCTCAGCGACGAACGGCTCAAAGCGCCCTAGCTGGTGGACGAGGAACTCAACGTCCTCGTCGGCGGTCGCGAAGTGAGTCATCGCGCCGGCAAGCTCGAGCGCCGGATGCGCTGCCAGGATCCGCTCCGCGACCGCTACCGCCTCCTCCCGCTTTCGTGTCCCCAGCCGGCCCATCCCAGTGTCGAGCTTCACGTGCAGGCGAACGGGCGGGGCTCCGGGCCTGATGGCCTTCAAGACCGATGCGAGAAAGCGCTCGTCCCAGGCCACCAGGTCGGCCTCCGCCCGGAGTGCCGTCGCCAGCTCCTCCTCGCTGAGTGCTCCCATGATCAACACGCGCGCATCGATCCCTGCCCGGCGCAGCTCGGAAGCCTCGACCGCGGTCGCCACGGCGACCCAGCTGGCGCCGCCCGCGAGGGCGGCCGCCGCGACTTGGGCAGCACCATGCCCGTAGCCGTCCGCCTTGACGACCGCGCATAGTTCGGCTCCGCCGACGAGCGAGCGGCGCAACCGCGCCACGTTTCGCTCGATCGCGGCCAGGTTGACGCGAGCCAGTGCGCGCAGGCTCACGCCGTCAGGTCCCGCAGCGCCGCCGGCAACCGCGCGATCACGTCGCTCGCGATCACGCCCTCGCTTCCGATCTCCCTCGCAGCGAGCCTGCCCGCGGCTGCGTGGACGAACGCCGCGGCGCAAGCGGCCGCAAACGGCTCGACCCGCTTGGCCAGCATTGCCGCGATCACGCCCGAGAGCACGTCGCCGGTGCCGGCGGTGGCGAGGGCGGGCGCTCCGCCAGGGTTCACCGCCACCCGGCCGCTTGGATCCGCGACCAGCGTGTCGTCTCCCTTCAGCAGCACGATCGCGCCGGCCGCCGCGGCCGCCGTACGCACGCTGTGCAGGCGACGGGCGGAGACGTCTGAGCTCTCGCATCCCAGCAGGCGGGCGAGCTCGCCGGCATGCGGGGTCAGCACAGTGGCCGCGGGCCGGCCCGACAGCGAGTCCAGCCGCTGCGCATGGGCGTTCAGCCCGTCGGCGTCCAGCACCAGCGGCAGCGACGCGGTGCGCGCGAGCGAGCGGGCCAGCGCGAGAGTTTCCGACTCCCGTCCCATGCCGGGGCCGAGCACCAAGGCGCCCGCTCGGCGGCAGCGCTCCAGCACGAGATCCCCCGCCGCCTCGGTCAACGCGCCTTGCTCGTCGGGCAGCGGCACCGTCATCACTTCGAGCAGGCGGACCTCGAAGATCGCGTCGAGCGATCGCGGCACGAGCGCGGTGACATAGCCCGCGCCGGCTCGCGTGGCCGCCTCCGACGCCATGCAGGGAGCGCCGGTCAGCCCGAGCGAACCCCCGCAGACGAGCACCTCGCCGGCGGTGAACTTGGTGCTGTCGCCGGCGCGGCGGGGGATGTCCTCGAGCACCGCGGGTCCGATCAGCCCGATTGCCGGCGCCCCCGGCCCGCCGGCCGGAATGCCGATGTCGATCGTGCGCACCTCACCCGCACAGGTCTTGCCGGGCGCGATCCACAACCCCGGCTTGCCGGCGTGGAAGGTAGCCGTGGCGGTGGCTCGCACGGCGACGCCTTCGATCTCGCCCGTCGACCCGTTGACGCCGCTCGGCACGTCGCACGCGATCACCTTGGCGTTACCAGCGAGGTCGTTGATCGCCTCGATCGCGCCGGCCGCGGGCTCTCGCGCGCTGCCGGCAAAGCCCGTCCCGAGAATCGCGTCGACGACGGCGCTCGCGCCGGCGAGCGCTTCGGGCGCAAAGGGGCTCGGCGGCGCCCCGGGCAGCCGCTCGAGGTTGGCGCGGGCATCGCCCGAGTACTCCTCGGTCGCCGCCAGCGTCAGCACCTCCACCTCCCGGCCCTGGTCGCGCAGCACCCGAGCCGCCACCAGGCCGTCGCCGCCGTTGTTGCCCTTGCCGCACACCACCACCACCCCGCCCGTCGGTGCGCGCTCGGACACCAGCGAGGCGAGCCCATGGCCGGCGCGCTCCATCAGCTCGAGACCGGGGATCCCAACTTCCTCGATCGCCCAGCGATCGAGCCCGCGCTGCTCTTCTGCGTCGGGAAGGGGCTCGAGCCACGGAGGCAGCGCGAGCCGCTGCGGGTCGCCGTCGGTCACGCGGCGGAGGTTATCCGCCCGATACGCCCTGATCGCGAGGGCAGCGGCGTAGCGGCGGGCCGTTAGGACGCGATCGCGACGGCAGCGGCGTGGCCGCGGCTGTGGGTCAGCGAAACCGCGACCTCGACTCCGAGCGCGGCGGCACGCTCGGCCGCGGCTCCCGACAGGCGCACCAAAGGCTGGCTCTCGCTCGCCACTACCTCGACGTCGCGATAGCTCCAGGCGGCCAGCCCGAGCGCCTTCGCCACCGCTTCCTTGGCGCAAAACCGGGCCGCGAGATGCTGGCCCGGGCGGACGCGAGAGGCGGCGTAGGCGCGCTCGGCCTCGGTGAACAGTCGTTCGGCAAGCCGGGGACGCCGCTCGAGCGCCCTCTCCAAGCGCTCGATGTCGAGCAGGTCGATGCCGACGCCCGCCACACCCAAGGCCCGGCTACTCCACCGTGACCGTCTTGGCGAGGTTGCGGGGCTGGTCGATGTTGAGCCCGCGAAGACGCGCGATCTCGTACGCCAGCAGCTGCAGCGGGATAACCGCCAGCAGCGGTGCGATCATCCAATCGATCCGGGGAACTTCCACCACCTCGTCGGCGACGCGGCCGATCAGCCCGTCGCCCTCGCTCGCGACCACGATCGCGTGCGCGCCGCGAACACGGACCTCCTCGATGTTCGAGATGACCTTCTCGAGCACCGGCGACTCGGTCGCGACCACGACCACCGGAGTGCGCTCGTCCAGCAGCGCGATCGGGCCGTGCTTCATTTCGCCGGCGGCGTACGCGTCGGTCGCGATGTAGGAGATCTCCTTCAGCTTGAGCGCCCCCTCGAGCGCGATTGGCAGCCCTACGTGGCGCCCCAGATAGAGGAAGAAGTTCGCGCCGAAATGCTCGTCAGCGATTCGCCTGATCTGCGGCGCCGAGCGCTCGAGCACCTCGGCGACGGCGTGGGGCAGCCGTCGCAGCTCGGCGACCTTGCCCCGGATCTCGTGCCGGGGCAGGGTCTCGCGCAACTCGGCCAGCCGCAAGGCGAGCAGGTACATGACGATCAGCTGGGCGATGAAGGTCTTGGTCGCCGCAACGCCGATCTCCAGTCCTGCGCGCGTGTACAGCACGCCGTCGGCCTCGCGCGTGGCCTGCGAGCCCATGATGTTGGTGACGGCCAGCACCTTGGCACCGCGCTCTCGCCCCGTTCGCATGGCGGCGAGCGTGTCGGCCGTCTCCCCCGACTGCGAGATGCCGATCACGAGGTCCCCGGATCCGAGCACCGGGTTGCGGTAGCGGTACTCGGAGGCGACCTCGACCTCGACCGGTACGCGCGCCCACTCCTCGATCGCGTGGCGACCGATGAGCGCAGCGTGGCGAGCGGTGCCGCAGCCGACGATCACGATCCGCCGCAACGTGCGCAAGAAGTCGTCGTCGATCTCGCCCAGGTCGCCGAGGTCCACTCCGATCTCGCTCGCCACACGTTCGCCCAGCGTGTCGGCGATGGCCTCGGGCTGCTCGTGGATCTCCTTGAGCATGAAGGTCTCATAGCCCTGCTTCTCGGCCGTGCTCTGGTCCCAGTCGATCTCGACCACCTCGTGCTCGAGGGGTTCTCCCTCCGCGGTCAAAAACGCGGTCCCGTCGGGTGTGATCACGACCAGCTCGTCGTCGCCGACGTACTGCACGCGCCGGGTTTCGCGCAGGAAACCGGGTATGGCGGAGGCGACGAACTGCTCGCCCTCGCCGCGCCCGACGATCAACGGACACTCCTTGCGGGCGCCAACCAGCACGCCCGGTTCGTCTGCGCTCATGGCCACGAAGGCGTAGTGGCCGCGCAGCTCGTTGTAGGCGGCGCGCACGGCCTCCACCAGGCTCCCGCGAGCGCCGTGATGGGCGATCAGGTGCGCGATCACCTCGGCGTCCGTCTCGGAGGTGAACACCGCGCCCATGTCACTCAGGCGTTCCTTCAGCTCCAGATAATTTTCGACGATGCCGTTGACGACGATGTGGATGCGGTCGGCGGTGTCGAAGTGCGGGTGGGCGTTGGCCTCACAGACTCTGCCGTGGGTGGCCCAGCGGGTATGCCCGATGCCGGTCTGCCAGTCGCTCAGACTCTCGTCGCGCTCGGCGACCGCGACGTCGCCCTCGGTTGAGCTGTCACGCGCGCTGATCGCGCTGCGCAGCGCGCTCAGGTTGCCAACGGCGCGCACGGCGTCAATCCGCGAGCCCTTGAGCACCGAGATTCCGGCGCTGTCATAGCCGCGGTACTCGAGTTGCTCGAGTCCCGAGAGCAGTAGCGGGCGGACCTCACGGCGCCCCACATAGCCGACGATGCCGCACATGACTCAGGTCAGATTACGGCAAGGCGGCGGCGATTCCTGGGTCTAGGCGAGCGCTTGCTCGACCGCGGTGGCGAGACGCGCGCAGACCTCGTCGGTCTCGCGCTCGCTGGGCGCCTCGACCATCACCCGGATCAAGGGCTCGGTTCCCGAGGCCCGTACCAGCACCCGCCCCCGCTCGCGGAGCGCCGCCTGCTCGCGCTCGATCGCCGCGCGCACGCTGACGGCCTCGAGCGCGGCCGCTTGCGAGGCCCGGTCGGAAACCCTGATGTTGACGAGCCGCTGGGGCAGCTTCTGCATCGCGTCGCGCTCCGACAGATCACGTCCGCCGAGCGCCTCGAGCGCCCGCAGCGCGCTCGCGATGCCGTCGCCCGACGGGCCGAAGCCCAGGTCGATGATGTGCCCCGACTGCTCCCCGCCAAGCGCCCAACCGCGACGGCGAAGCTCGTCGAGCACGTAGCGGTCCCCGACCGCGGTCGTAGCGACCTCGATCCCCGCGCGTGTCATGGCGGCATGAAAGCCATAGTTGGTCATCACCGTCACCGCCACCCCATTGCCGGCCAGGCGCCCCGCATCGCGCAGGTGCAGGGCGGCGAGTGCGATCAACTCGTCGCCGTCAACGATCACACCGCGGCGGTCGACCGCCAGCACGCGATCGCCGTCGCCGTCGAAGGCAAATGCGACGTCGTGGCCGCCATTCGTCATCCGCTCGACTAGTCGCTCGATATGCGTCGAACCGCAACCAGCGTTGATGTTGCGCCCGTCGGGGGCGTCGGCGATCGCTTCGACCTCCGCCCCGAGCCGGCGGAAGATCTCCGGCGCCGCCATGTAGGTGGCGCCGTGGGCGCAGTCGAGCAGCACGCGCACTCCCGCGAGCGCGAGCGACTGGAATCGCGCCTGCAACGCGTGCACGTAGTCCTCCAGGGCCCCCTCGAGGCGCCGTACGTGTCCCATGGATTCAGGCAGCGGCGGAGCGGCGGAGCCGAGCTCCGCCTCGATCGCGTGCTCGGTCGCATCGTCGAGCTTGAACCCGTCGGAACCGAAGAGCTTGATGCCGTTGTCCTCGTAGGGATTGTGCGAGGCGGAGATGACGACGGCGAGGTCGAGCTCGTGCCGGCGCGCCAGCAGGGGCGCGGCCGGGGTCGGCAGCACGCCAGCGACCAGCGCGTCGCCGCCGGCCGCGGTCACCCCGGCGGCGATCGCCGCCTCGAGCATCTCGCCAGATTCGCGCGTATCGCGCACGATCAGGACCTGGGGGCGCCCCGGCCCGATGTGCGCGACGGCGGCGCGGGCCAGCGCCAGCGCCAGCTCAGGGGTGAGGAACTCTCCCGCGCGCCCGCGGACACCGTCGGTGCCGAACAGCTGGCGGGCCGAGTGCCCCATCAAGGCCGTCTCCCCCATCGCGGAGGAAGCTAGCGCTTCGAGAACTGCGGCCGCTTGCGGGCCTTCTTCAACCCGGCCTTCTTGCGCTCCTTGACGCGCGGGTCGCGGGTGAGGAAGCCGCGTCGCTTGAGCTCGCCGCGCAGGTGCGGATCGGCCACGATCAAGGCGCGCGAGATGCCATGGCGCAGCGCGCCGGCCTGAGCCGCCGTGCCGCCTCCATGCATGCGCGCGACCACATCCATGCGGGCGTCATAGCCGACCATCTCGAGTGGCTGCCGAATTATGCGCTGGAGCGTCTCGCGCGGGAAATAGGTCTCGAGCGACTTGCCGTTGATCGCGTAGGTGCCGCTGCCGGGTTTGAGCACCACCCTGGCGACGGCGCTCTTACGCTTCCCGGTGGCGCTGTAGCGAGCTCCGGCCGCGAGGTCGATCGCGGCGTCGGCGATCGGCTGCGCCCCCATTTCCTCCTCGGCCTGCTCGCGCTCGCGCGCGGCGCGCGCCTCTGCCTCCGCCTCGGCCGCCGCGCGCGCCTCGGCGTCAAGGAACTCCTCCTGCTCCGTGACCAGGTCGGGGATCAGATCCGCGCCCGGAATCTCGGGCCGCACCCTGGGCACCTCGGGCAGCTCCTCTTCAACGGCCGCCGCCGGCTCCGCCTGCGGCGCAGCCTCGGCCACGGGCGCTTGCTCTTCGCCAGCGGAAGGCGGCTCAGGCTCCTCAGGCTCAGCCGCCGCCTCTTCAGCCACCGGCTCCGCCGCCTCAGCTTCGGCTGGCTCCTCCGAGGCCTCAGAGGTCTGCGCGGCCGGTTCCTCGGCCACCGGCTCCGGCGCCTCGGGCTCGGGAGTCGGCTCATCCGCAGGCGCGGCGGGCTCCTCTGGGGGGGAATCCGTTCCAGGCGTGCTCGCGGCCCCTTCCGTCGAAGCTGCCTCTTCGGATCCTTCCTGCACGCCTGGGGCGGATTCCTCCTCCGGAGGCGGAGTCTGGTCGTCTTCGGGACTCATCGAGAAAGCTCCATCGGTTCAGGCTTCTGTGCCGTGTGCGGATGCTCCGGACCGGCGTAGATCTTGAGCTTGGTGAGCTGTTTCCGCGCCAGCCTGTTGCGGGGCAGCATCCCCTTCACAGCCAATCGGATCACCTCTTCGGGCCGCCGCTCGAGCATGTCTTCCAGCGAGCGTGACTTCAGGCCACCGGGGTAGCCGGAATGCCGGTAGTAGCGCTTGTCCCTGAGCTTGTTGCCCGTCACCGAGATCTTGTCGGCGTTGACGACGACCACGAAGTCGCCGGTGTCGATGTGCGGGGTGTAGGTCGGCTTGCGCTTGCCCCGCAGTGCGTCGGCGATCTGGGTCGCGAGCCTGCCGAGCGTCTGCCCGGCCGCATCGACGAGCAGCCAGTTGCGCTCGCGGTCGGTGGGTGTAGCGACATAGGTCTTCATGGCATGCACAAGCCGCGCTTCACCGCGCGGCCGGCCGCCAACTATAGGACAATCGCTGCTTCCGGCCCGGTCGTCGCCCGGACTAACCCCTACGCTCAGCGCATGGCGATCCCCGTCCCGGTCCGCCGCCTCGGCTACCAGGTCGCGCACCGGCTGCTGCGCGCCTGGTGGTTCATCAGACGGCCCCCTCTGCACGGCGTCAAGTGCGTGATCACCGACAGGGACCGCGTCCTGCTGGTGCGCCACACCTACGGCCACCGCGAGTGGGACCTGCCCGGCGGCACCCCCCGCCGCCACGAGCCCGCGATCGTCGCCGCCAGCCGGGAGATGGAGGAGGAGCTCGGCGTGCAGATCACGGAGTGGCGGCCGTTGGGCGATCTGCTCAGAACGTCCTATGGCTGCGAGGACACCCTGCACTGCTTCCACGCAGAGCTCGACGCCCCCGAGCTCACGCTCAACGGCGCCGAGCTCTCAGAGGCGGAGTGGTTCCCGCAGTACGAGCTGCCCGCAGACCTGGGACACCACGTCCGCCCCGTACTCGCCCAGACGCGCGTCAACGCCCCCTCCTGAGCGGCAGCCGCTGCCGGTAGGCCGCGTTCGCCTGGGCGGCGGACAGATAGTGGTTGACCACCAGCTGCTCGAGCACGTGCCGCTGGCGCTGCTTGGCCAGCGCGAAGTGCCTCAGCGGGTCATACGACGACGGCGCCTGCGGCAGCCCGGCCAGCATCGCCGCCTCAGCCCACGTCAACGCGTGCGCCGGCACGCCGAAGTACCCGCGCGCGGCAGCGGCCGCGCCCCAGAACCCGTTGCCGTAGTAGACGGCGTCCAGGTACATGCTGAGGATCTGCGCCTTCGAGTAGTTGATGTAGAGCTTCACCGAGAGGCCGATCTCGCGCAGCGTCCCGTTGTGGCCATAGACCTGCTTGGCGAGCTGCTGGGCGATCGTCGAGCCGCCGGGGTCCTGGCTCGTATGCAGCGCCGCCAGCGCCGCGCGGCCTGCGCCCTCGAGCATGTTGATGATGAAGTTCGCGTAGAAGTGCTCGTCCTCGACCGCGACGACCGCGTCGCCCAGCCGGCGCGGCGGGGGCAGACCAAGATCGATGCCGTGGTGCACCTTGAGGATCTGGTCGACGCGCGCCTCGGCATTGCCCACGCTCGGTAGCGTCGTCACGTAGATCGCCATCACGGCCAGCGCGACCGCGCATACCGCCACCGCCACGGCGAGCGCGGTCAGCAGCCACCACACGACCCGCCGCGCCAGCCCGCGCACGCCCCCGTCCCGCGGGGGCCGCGGACGGCGCAGCCTCACCGCGCCACCGCGAGGAATGCGCGTGCCGCTGCCGACAGCGGCCCGTCTCGGTGAACGAGACCGATCCGTCGCGCGATCCGGGGCGCGCTCGAGCGCACGATCGCCCCCCGCCGCCGGGCGTCGTGCGCCAGCGGCGCCGGCAGCAGCGCCGCCCCCGCGCCCGCGAGCACGAGCGGCACGATCGCCTCACGCGCGGCTGTCTCCACGGCGATTCGCGGCGTCACGCCCACGGCCTCGAGCGCCTGATCGAGCAGCATGCGCGTGGAGGTGCCGCGCGGGGCCACCACCAGCGGCGTCTCCGCCAGCTCGCGCGCCCGCAGCGGCCGCTCATCCTTCTCTTTTCTGCCCCGCCGTGGCGGCAACACGAACAGCAACTCCTGCTCGCCCAGGGGCCGCTCGATCAAGCCCTCCGCGGGGATCGGCAGGTGGGCCGCGCCGAGCTCGCAGGCACCCTCGCGCACCAGCGCTGAGACCCCCGCGGCGGTCTCGGGCTCGAAGACGTCGACCTCGACACCCGGATAGCGGTCCCGGAAGCGCCCGATCAGGCTAGCCATCGGGTCGACCGCCAGCGTCGCCAGGGTCGCCAGCTCTAGCCTGCCCGTGCGCAGTTCGGTGACGCCCGAGATGGCGTTACGGGCGTCGTCCATCGCACGCAGCACCTGCCGCGCCGGGCCCACCAGCTGATCGCCGGCCGAGGACAGCCGCATCCCCCGCCCCACGCGGTGAAACAGCTCCACTCCGAGCTCGGCTTCGAAGGCACGCAGCGCCTGCGAAAGCGACGGCTGCGCGATCTGCAGCCGCTCGGCGGCCCGGGTCACGCCTCCTTCCTCGGCGACGGCGAGGAAATAGCGAAGCTTGCGCTCGTCCATCAGGTATCTCTCATCATAGGAAATCACATATGACTTTATTGTTTGTTTGTCTTTGACCTATGGATTCTTGTGCGCTGAAATGAGGTATGGGCCCGACCCGATCCAGGCGGGGCCATACGGCCCTGCCCCGACCCCATACCAGCACTGGCCGGCTGCGCCTGCTCGAGGAGCCGCGCCGGCCGGCCCGCATCCGCCAGAGCTCTCGCGGTCATTGGTACGTGGTCGCAACCGTTTGCATCGGCGCCTTCATGGGGCAACTCGACGCGAGCATCGTCACGCTGGCGCTGCCGCGGCTCGGGCATGATTTGCACGCCGGAATCGGGTCGACGGAATGGGTCGCGCTGGCCTACCTGCTGGTCCTGATCGCCACTGTCGCCACGGTGGGCCACTTCGCCGACGCCTTCGGCCGCAAGCTGCTCTACACCTACGGTTTCGCTGTCTTCACCGCGGCCTCGGTGGTGTGCGGGCTCGCGCCCAGCCTGGGGGTTCTGATCGCCGCACGGGTCGTGCAGGCGCTGGGAGCCGCAATGCTTCAGGCCAACAGCATCGCGCTGATCACCGAGGCCATGCCGCGGCCGCTGCTGGCGCGCGCCATCGGCGTGCAAGGCGCCGCGCAGGCGCTCGGCCTCGCCCTGGGGCCCGCGATCGGGGGGCTGCTGGCGGCGTTGGGCGGCTGGCGGTTGATCTTCCTGGTCAACGCGCCCGCCGGTGCGCTGGGACTCACTTTGGGCTTCCTGCTGCTGCCGCGCAGCCGCTCGCGCCGCGCCATCGGCCGCGGCGACACCAGCGGTGCCGCGCTGCTCGCGCTTGCCGTGGGCGGTCCACTCGCCTACCTCTCCCTGGCGACGCGGCAAGGATTCGGCTCCGGCCCGTTGCTCATCGTCCTCGCTGCGGGCGTGGCGGCGGCGGGCATGTTCGTGGCCCACGAGCGCCGTCACACGCACCCCCTCGTCCGCCTCTCGATGCTGCGCAACCCCGTGCTATCGAGCGGGCTCTTCAGCGGCCTGGTTTCGTATGTGGCTCTGTTCGGGACGCTGTTTGCGGCCTCCTACTACCTCTCCGCTCAGCATCTCGCGCCGAGCGTCGCCGGCCTCGAGCTTGCTCTGCTGCCGGCCGGGATCGGGGTGGCGGCGCCCATCGCCGGTCGACTCGCGCACCGCACCGGGACGCGGCCGCTGACCGCAGGCGGCCTGATCCTCACCGGCGCCGGGCTGCTGCTCGCCGGGTTGCTACACCCCGCGCTGCTGGCCGGTCTCGCGCTGGCGGGGCTCGGACTGGGCGCCTTCACGCCCGCCAACAACGCGTCGATCATGGCTGCCGCCCCTGACGGTCACACCGGCCTGCTCGGCGGCATCCTCAACATGACCCGCGGTACGGGCACGGCGCTCGGCATGGCGCTGGCGGGCGTGCTGTACACGGCGGCCGCGACGGCGAGCGGCGCCAGCGCCGGGTCCTCGACGCCCGCTGCTCACGGCCTCACGCTCGTGCTGGCAGCGCTCGGCGCCGTGGCGCTCGCCACCGGGCTGGCACTGGCCCGACGCCGCCGGCGGTCGTCTGCGACCGTCTCGTGGGTTACGCCGTCGCGACCCGCCGCCGTCCATCTTCGGCGGTCTGGGATTGATCACCACGGCTCGGTGTCAACACGATCGCCCGCTCCCCTGCACGCAGCTCCAGATCCGGGCGCGCGGCATGGATCTCGCGTCCGCACGTGATCGCGACCACGATGCTTCCCTCGGGCCAGGCGACGTCGCCCACAGTGCGGCCCACCGCTGGCGAATCCGCATAGATGCGCAACTCGATCAGCTGATAACCGTTCAGCGGCGTGCTGGGGAGGTGGATTGCAGTTGAGGGGTCCTCCTGCGCGAACTCGGCGGCCGCCGCCCCCTCCTCGATGTCTCGCTCGGACGAGCCCACGCCCGAGGCGAGCGCGCGCAGCACGTCGGCGCGGGTGAGCCAGCCGCGCAGCTCGCCGTCACGCGAGAGCACCGGCAGACCATCGCGGCCGTAGAGGATGAGCTGGCGTCGCGCCTGCTCCAGGTCCTCCTCGGCGAATAGCACCTGCGGCTGGCGCACGAGCGTGACAGGCCCGACCAGCTGCTGCCATTGCCGCTCCTCCACGTTCGCTTGCTCGCCCGGCGGGCGCTCGCCGACACGGGGGGGGCGGCCATCTATCGTGCCGAGCGGCTGCATGACCTCCCCCACGGTCAGCGCCTGCAGCAGACCGGTCGCCCTGGGCCGCTCGATGTCGATCCCGCGCCGCAGTAGCTTCGTGGTGTAGATGCTGCCATGGCTCAGGCGCTTGGCCAGCTGCGCGGCGATGCCACAAGCGAGCATGATCGGCAGCGTGAGCGTGAAGTTGCCGGTCATTTCAGCCACGCTCGCGATCGAGGTCAGCGGCGCCTGCGCGGCCGCGGCGAACACCCCTCCCATCGCGACCACGCCATACAGCGCCGGCGGCCCGGCTGGGGCGCCGAGTAGGTGGTGCACGATCTCGCCGAACGCCATCCCGGCCGCGGCGCCGGTGAACAGGGAGGGCGCGAACACACCGCCTGAACCGCCGATCCACAGCGTGAGGCTGGCGGCGAACATCTTGCCGAGCATCAGCACCACCAGGAACCACAGCACCTCGTGGCCGGCGAACATGCGGTCCATGACCGGATAGCCGACCCCGTACATCTGCGGCAGCGCCAGCAGCAGAAGACCCAGCACCAGGCCACCCGCGACCGGGCGCAGCCACGGCGGCCGGCGCTTCCACAGCGCGTTCGCCGCGTCCTCACCCCGGTAGAGAAGCTTCTGGAAGCTCACCCCGATCAGTGCGGCGACGATCCCGAGCACGGCGACCAGCAGGTAGGTGAGGTCGTTGCCGACGGTCAGGCTGTGAGGAACCGCGGCGAAGAAGGGTGCTCCACCGAAGACCGCGCGGCTGATCACGTCCGCGGTAACCGCCGCGAGGATCGTCGCGGCCAGTGCGTCGAGTGAAAACTCCTTGAGCACAATTTCGAAGCCGAAGAACAGTCCTGTTACCGGGGCGTTGAAGGTCGCCGCGATTCCGCCCGCCGCACCGCAGGCCACGATCACCCGCAGCCGCCCTTCGCTCATCCGCACGAGCTGACCGAGCGAGGAAGCCAGCGCCGAGCCGATCTGCACGATCGGCCCCTCCCGCCCAACCGATCCGCCGCCCCCGATGCACAGCGCCGACGCCAGGGCCTTGACGACCGTAACCCGGGGGCGGATGCGACCGCCGTTCTCCGCCACGGAGACCATCACCTCCGGGACCCCGTGACCGCGCGCCTCGCGCGCGAAGCGTTGAATCAGCGGCCCATACGCGAGGCCGGCGACCACGGGCACGACAAGCACGAACCAGATGCCCAGAAACGGAAGGTGCAAGCTCGTCACGTGTCCCTGCTGGCCAAAGCTCGGATGCCCCGTGAACAGCCAGGTGAAGCCATAGATCAGTTCCCGGAACACGACGGCGCCGAGCCCCGCGCCAGCCCCCACGACGAGCGCCATCACCACCAACCCGAGCTTCGAGGCGGCCAGCCAGTCGCTCGCGTTGCGGACCCTTCGCGGCAGCCTGGCGGGGCCAGCCCTCATTCGGCGCCGCCGGCCTCCACGCCGGCCAGCAGCAGGTCTATCGCACGGCGAATGTTGCGCCAGCGAAAGGCGTCTGCGTCGAGCGCCCCGTGCAGTATCAGCCCGTCTGCCAGCGCCAGCAGGATCGAGGCCAAGGCGTTCTCCGGAATCGCGACCAGCTCTCCCGAGGCCACGGCCTCCTCGATCCAGGCGCGCACCAGCTCGCGCCGTCGCTGTGTGACCGCCGCGAGCCGGCGGCGGACCGCCTCCTCCGTCAACAGCTCCGCCCACAGATCGGCGCGAACCTGAACCCGCGCGAGGTCCTCGCCGCGTGCGAGCATCGCCTGCGCGAACCGCCGCACGCGCTCGACGCCCGAATCGCTGGTCCTGGTGATTTGCTCGAGCTCGTGATCCAGCGCCGCCGCGTCGTCCTCCAGCAGCGCCAGCAGAAGATCCTGCTTCTGGGCGAAGTAGCCGTAGAACGCACCCTTGCTCACGCCCGCCTGGGCGCACACGTCGTCCACGGTGAGATCGCGAAACCCGCGACTCGCAGCGCACCGCCAGGCCGCCTCGATCAGATCCTGCCGCCGCTCGACCCGAGTCTCTGGACGCAACTTCGGCACGCTCCCAGCTTATCATCCAAACCGACCAGTCGGTTTGCATGAGCGGGAGCGGATTCCGAGAGCACGGGCGACTGCTAGCCCGAGCGCAGCAGGGGTGTTGCTCGCCCGCAGCTAGCGCGTATGACGACGCACGGAGACGGCCGGCCGCCGGGGCAACCACTTCGTGGTCACCTCGCGTTCCATCTCTCCTACTGCTCCGCCTTCGAAGCCTCAGCGGGTGCCACGAGGGGTTGCCCCGGTGGCTTTACTCCCACTCGATCGTCCCCGGCGGCTTGGAGGTGATGTCGAGCACCACCCTGCCCACCGAGGGCAGTTCGGCCACGATCCGCGACGACACGCGGTCCAGTAGGTCGTAGGGCAACCGCGCCCAATCGGCGGTCATCGCGTCGTCGCTTGTCACGGCCCGGATCGCGACCACGTGGCCGTAGGTGCGCGAGTCGCCCTGCACGCCGACCGAGCGCACGTCCGGCAGCACGCAGAAGGACTGCCACAGCTGGTGGTAGAGGCCGGCGGCGCGGATCTCGTCCTGGAGGATCGCGTCGGCCTCGCGCAGGACGTCGAGACGCTCCCGCGTGACCTCGCCGCCGACGATGCGGATCGCGAGCCCGGGGCCGGGGAACGGCTGGCGCCACACGAGCCGCTCGGGCAGCCCCAGCTCGGCGCCGACGGCGCGGGCCTCGTCCTTGAACAGGGCGCGCAGGGGCTCGACCAGCTCGAGGCCGAGCTCCTCGGGCAGGCCGCCGACGTTGTGGTGGGACTTGATCGTCGCCGCGCCGGTGCCGCCGCCCGACTCGATCACGTCCGAGTAGAGCGTGCCCTGGATGAGGAAGCGCACGTCGTCGAGCTGCTGGGCCTCATGCTCGAAGACGCGGATGAACGCCTCGCCGATGCGCTTGCGCTTCTCCTCCGGGTCACTCACGCCCGCGAGCCGGGCGAGGAAGCGCTCGGCCGCGTCGACGGCGATCAACGGCACGTGGAAGTGGTCGCGGAAGGCCCGCACCACCTGCTCGCCCTCGTTCTTGCGCATCAGGCCGTGGTCCACGAACACGCAGGTCAAGCGGTCGCCGATCGCGCGGTGCACGAGCAGCGCCGCCACGCTCGAGTCGACGCCGCCGGAGAGCCCGCAGATCGCGCGGCCCTCCCCCACCTGCTGTCTGATCCGCTCGATCTGCTCCTCGATCACCGAACGCGGGCTCCAGGCGCGCTCGCAACCGCAGACATCCTCGAGGAAGTTCGCGAGCACGTGCTGGCCGTAGGGGGTGTGCACGACCTCGGGGTGAAACTGGATCCCATAGACGCCGCGCTCGGAGGACTCGAACGCCGCCACCGGCGAAGCCGTCGAGGAGGCCAGCGCCTGGAAGCCGGGCGGCGGCGCGAACACCGCGTCGCGGTGCGACATCCAGCAGGTCTGCTCGGCCGGAGTGCCCCGCAGCAGCCGGCCCGGCTCGTGCACGGTCAGCTGCGAGCGGCCGAACTCGCCCACCTCGGCCCCCTGCACCTCGCCGCCCAGCTCGCGCGCCAAAAGCTGCATGCCGTAGCAGATGCCGAGCACCGGGACCCCCAGCTCGAGCAGCTCACGCTCGAGCGCCGGCGCGCCAGGCGCGTAAACGGACTCGGGGCCTCCGGAGAGGATCACGCCCTTGGGTTGCCTGCGCGCCACCTCGCGCGCGCCCACGTGATAGGGCAAGAGCTCGGAGAAGACGCCGCACTCGCGCACCCGGCGCGCGATCAGCTGCGCGTACTGACCGCCGTAGTCGAGCACCACCACTTCTTCTTGTTTTTCCGGCGGGCGCATGC
>JAVKSP010000018.1:0-35260 GCA_039583645.1 Solirubrobacteraceae bacterium | reverse complement strand
ATTCATGATTTTTGGGCCGGCGCACTTGTGCGCCGGCCCCGGCCGGAACATGTTCCGGCCGGCGGGTCGGCACATGTGCCGACCCGGACAGCTGATTGGGAGTGGCCCGTGAACGTGGTGGTGCAACGGGACCGCGCGCTGGTCGAGGAGGTGGCCTGGGCCTGCCGCATCCTCGCCATGCTGGGCTACGAGGACCTGACGCTCGGGCACGTCAGCGCGCGTGGCTCGGACGAGAACACGATCTACATCAAGCGCAAGGGCGTCGCGCTGGGCGAGGTCACGCCGCAGGACATCCTCAGTGTCGACCTGCACAGCTACGACTCGAACGGCGCCAAGGGGATGCATCTCGAGACGGTGCTGCACACCGAGGTCTACAAGCGCCGACCCGACGTGCGCGCGGTCGTGCACGGCCACCCGCCCTACGCCACCGCCTTCGGCGCGACCGATGCCGAGTTCGCCTACCTCACGCACGACAGCGTCTTCTTCATCGACCGCATCGCGACCTACGACGGCGTGCCGAACCTGATCATCGACGAGGAGCAGGGAGCGGCCGTGGCCGAGGCGCTCGGGTCCGGCACGGTGCTGCTGCTGCGCAACCACGGCGTGCTGGTGGCCGAGCGCGACCTGCGCTGGGTGACACTCGCCAGCGCGCTGCTCGAGCGCGCGGTGCACCTGCAGGCGATCGCCAGCTCGATCGGGCCGCTTCACCCGATTGCCGACCACCTGCTGCAGGAGATCCACGAGCTCAAATACCAGCCGGACTTCGCGGCCGAGTACTGGGAAGCATGGGTGCGCAGCCTGCGGCGCGAGGGCCGGGCCTTCGGGATGCCCGACTAATGAACCTTGCGCTCACGGTCAACGGCCGCGAGGTGCGGGCCGAGGTCGAGCCCCAGGAGCTGCTGCTCGACTTCCTGCGCGACCGCCTGGGGCTGACGGGCGCCAAGCGCTCCTGCGACGTGCAGGTGTGCGGCACCTGCACGGTGCTGGTCGACGGCGGCCCTGTGAGCGCCTGCTCGTTTCTGGCCACCGACGCCGAGGGGCGCGAGGTGCTGACGATCGAGGGCTTCGCCCAGACACCCGAGTTCGAGCGCTTCGAGGAGGCGTTTTTGCGCCATGCGGCGCTCCAGTGCGGCTACTGCACGCCGGGCTTCCTGCTCACCCTGAAAAGCCTGCGCGACGCCGGCGAGCTCTCCAGCGACGAGCAGATCCGCCACGGGCTCGACGGCAACCTGTGCCGCTGCACCGGCTACCGCGCGATTCTCGAGGCGGCACGGGAGCTGGCCGCTTGACCGTCGTCGAGCGCCCCCGGCTGGCCGAGGTCGGCGTCTCCAGACCGCGCAAGGACGGGCGCGAGAAGCTCTCGGGCCAGGCCCAGTATGTCGGCGACATGGAGGTCGCGGGCATGCTGCACGGCAAGGTGCTGCGCAGCCCCGTGGCGCACGCCCAGATCAAGTCGATCGATGCTTCGGCGGCGCTCGAGCTCGAGGGCGTGGTGGCCGTGCTGACCGGGTCGGATTTGGGGGACATCCAGCCCTACTACGGCCACGCGATCAAGGACCGCCCGATCATCGCGATCGATCGGGTGCGCTTTGCGGGCGAGCCGGTGGCGGCGGTCGCGGCCGTCGACGAGGCAACCGCGGAGGCGGCGCTGCGGGCGATCGAGGTCGAGTACGAGGAGCTGCCGGTGCTCGGCACGATCGACGAGGCGCTGGCGCAGGACGCGCCCGAGCTGCACACGCGCCGCCCCAAGCTCGGCCTCTTCCACGGTCTCGGCGAGCTCGGCGAGCAGCGCGGCAATGTCTGCTACCAGCACACCATCGTCGCGGGCGACCTCGAGCGGGTGCGGGCGCAGGCGGAGATCACGGTCGAGGGCGAGTACCGCTTCCCGGCGGTCTACCAGTATGCGATGGAGACCCACGGCGCGATCGCGCACTACCACGGCGACTCGATCACGCTGTGGGCCAACTGCCAGCACCCCTTCCTGGTGCGCGCGGAGATCGCCGACCTGTTCGGGCTCGAGGTCGGCTCGGTGCGGATCATCGTCCCGTTCCTGGGTGGCGGCTTCGGCTCGAAGTCCTACACCAAGATGGAGCCGCTGACGGTCGCGCTGGCGCGCAAGGCGGGGCGGCCGGTGCGCATCACCAACCGCGTCGACGAGTCGATGGTGACCACGCGCCGCCACGGCATGCGCTGCTTCATGCGCACGCTGGCGCGGGCGGATGGGACTTTGGTTGGGCGCGAGGTCCACTTCTGGCTCGACACCGGCGCCTACGCCGACAACGGCCCGCGCGTGACCGCCACCGCGGCCGACTCGGCGCCCGGGCCCTATCGGTGGGAGGCAGCCGAGGTCCAGGGATACTGCGTCTACTGCAACACGCCGCCCTCGGGCTCCTACCGCGCCTTCGGCGCCACCCACCTGCAGTGGATCGGCGAGTCCCAGGTCGAGGAGGTCGCGCGCCGGGCGGGTGTCGATCCGCTGGAGCTGCGGCGGAGGTGTTTGCTTACGCCGGGCGAGCCGGTGCGCCCCGACGGCACCGGCAAGCCGCTCGACGCCGACCTGGTGGGAGACGTCTCGCACGCCGCCGCCGCCGTGGGCTGGGACGAGCCGCGCCGGCCCTGGGTCGGGCGCGGCGTCAGCGTCGGCTTATTGGCCGCGGGCGCCCACCCGGTTTCGCGCGCTTCGGTGCGGCTCTCCTCCGACGGGTCGGTCGACGTCTACGTCGGCACCACCGAGCTCGGCCAGGGTCCGCGCACCGTCATGGCCCAGATCGCCGCCGAGCAGCTCGGCTTGTCGAGCGATGTGGTGCGCGTGCACGGCGCCGACACCCGCTTTACGCCCTATGACCGCTCCACCGGGGCGAGCCGCTCGACCACGATCGCGGGCATGGCGGTCAAGCGCGCCGCCGACGCGGTCGCGCTGCGCTTGCGCGAGACCGCGGGCGAGGTGTGGGACGTCGAGCCGGGCCTGGTCGACCTGGTCGGAGGCCGGGCCGTGTTCGCGGGCGAGGAGCTGTCGTTCCCCGACGTGATCGCCAAGCGCTTTGGCTTTCGCGGCGGCGAGATCATCGAAGGCGGCGAGGTCAGGCCGGTTGGCGGCGCCACCGGCTCCTACGCCGAGGGCCCCTACTTCTGGGAGGTTTGCGTGGCGGGCGCGGAGGTCTCCGTGGACCTCGAGACCGGCGAGGTGGAGCTGCTGCGCACGGCGACGATCGCCGATGTCGGGCGGGCCATCAACCCGCAGCTGGTCGAGCGCCAGGACGAGGGCGCCACGCTCCAGGGCGTCGGCAACGCCTTGTTCGAGGAGATGCTGCTGGTCGACGGCGTGGTGGTGAACGACAACCTGCTCGAGTACCGCATCCCGCGCATCAGCGACCTTCCAGGCGGCATGACCTCGATCATCGTCGAGAACGAGGACGGTCCGGGGCCGTATGGCGCCAAGGGCTGTGGCGAGGGCGCCTTCGCCGCGGTACCGGCCGCGATCGTGTGCGCGCTCGCCGACGCGGGCGTGCCGATGAACGAACTGCCGCTCACCCCCGAGCGCGTGTGGCGGCGGATACAGGAGCTAACAAAGGAGACACCAGATGACTGAACTGAATCGCGCGGCTGTCCTCGGCACGGGCACGATGGGGCCGGGAATGGGGACCGTGCTCGCGCGCGCCGGGCTGCAGGTGACGCTGTTCGACGTCAAGCCCGAGGCGCTGGAGCGGGCCCGCGGCACCGTCCAGATGGTCGAGGGCGTGCTCGACCGGCTCGAGGTGCCCACGCGTGACGGCGGGGGGCTTTCGTATGAGACCGACCGCGCGGCCGCTTTGGATGGGGTGGACGTCGTGGCCGAAGCGGTTCCCGAGCAGCTCGAGCTAAAGCACCAGCTGTTCGTGGAGATCGAGGACGAGATTTCTGCCGAGGCGATCATCGCCTCGAACACCTCCGGCATCCCCGCCACGAAGCTGGCCGAGGGGCTCAAGCACCCCGAGCGGGTGGTCGGGTGGCACTGGTCAAACCCGCCCCACCTGATCCCGATGAACGAGATCATCCCCGGCGAGCAGACATCGGCGGAGGTCACGAGCGCGATCCAGGAGCTGACGCGCCGCATCGGCTACCACCCGGTGACGCTGAAGAAAGAGGTCCCCGGGTTCGTCGAGAACCGCGTGCTGTACGCGATCATGCGCGAGTGCCTGGCGCTCGTTGATGAGGGCGTGATCGACGAGGAGGGCCTCGATCTGAATGTGAAGTGGGGCATTGGCTACAAGCTCGCGGTGGTGCCGCCGATTCAGCTGCTCGACATGGCGGGGCTCGACATCTACACGAGCGTCGCCGGCTACCTGAACCAGTCGTTGTCCGATGAGAAGGGCGTGTCCAAGACCGCCACCGACCTGAAGGAGAAGGGGCGGCTCGGGATCAAGACCGGCGGGGGCTTCTTCGACTACTCGCCCGAGCGCGCCAAGGAGCTGGCACAACAACGAGCCGCCGCGCTGGTGGCGGTGAGAAAGGCGCTTTCTTAGTGGCCCTCCTCGCAAATACGACGACATTCGAGCCGCCGCTGGCGGCGCCCGTCTTCGTCCTCGCTCGCTTGCGTACCTTCCAGGTACGCCACGCTCGCTGCGTCCTAGACAGTCATCCGCCAGCGACGCCTCTCGGTGTCGCCGTACCTACGAGGAGAACCACTTAGTCATGGCCAAGGCAACTCAGGTGCGACTGCTCGACAGCGGCACGCTGGTCATCG
The DNA here is from genome assembly GCA_039583645.1 of Solirubrobacteraceae bacterium. Classification (GTDB taxonomy): domain Bacteria; phylum Actinomycetota; class Thermoleophilia; order Solirubrobacterales; family Solirubrobacteraceae; genus Palsa-465. Next base: position 30,537 of record JAVKSP010000018.1, on the reverse strand, counting down.
ACCAGTCGCACATCACCTGGAACGTCGGCTGCGGGACGCCGGTGCGCTTCCCCGTCTACAGCGTGCTGATCGAGCACCCCGACGGGCTGTTCATGTTCGACACGGGCTACGACCTGGATCTGGTCAACGCGGTGCTGCCCTTCGAGCAGCCCCAGCAGACGCCCGAGCAGACCGTGCCCGGCCAGCTCGCCAAGTGCGGCTTTCAGCCGTCCGACGTGAGCGCGGTCATCAACTCGCACCTGCACTTCGACCACTGCGGCGGCAACAAGCACCTGTCTGGGGCGACGACGTATCTGCACGCCGACGAGCTGCGCGAGGCGCGCACGCCCGAGCCGTTCGAGCGCCTCGGCTACGCCGACAAGGGGTACGACTTCGAGGGAGCTCGGTTCGAGCTGCTCGAGGGCGACGTCGACTTCGCCGACGGGATTCACCTGATCCATACCCCCGGGCACACGGTCGGCCATTACTCGCTGCTGGTCGAGCTCGAGGGCGGGCAGCGCCTTTTCTTCATCGCCGACGTCTCCTACACCGCGGCGGCCTACGCCGCCGACCAGCAGGCCGGGTTCCACGTTGATCCCCGCGCCGGGGTGCGCTCGATCCGCCGCTGCAAGCGGCTGGCCCGCGAGTGGGACGCCGAGGTGATCTTCACCCACGACAGCGAGGTGTTCGCGGGGTATGCGCTGGCGCCCGAGCCGTTTGTCGGGGCGGGGTCGTTCGTGGGGGGTGCGCGATGATGCTCGAAGGGAGGGTCGCGATCGTCACCGGGGCGGCGCAGGGCATAGGCCGGGCGATCGCCGAGAAGCTCGCTTCGGAGGGCGCTTCCGTGGCGGCGGTCGATTTGAACGGCGACGGAGCGGTGGCGGTGGCGTCTTCGCTTGATGGGTTGGGCATCCGCGCGGACGTCTCTTCCGAGGGCGACGCGGCGCGCATGGTGCGCGAGACGCTCGACCGCTACGGCAAGGTCGATGTGCTGGTCAACGCGGCCGCGATCGTGCCGTTCGTCCCCTGGGACGAGGTCGACTTCGCCTACTGGCGGCGACTGTTGTCAGTGAATCTGGACGGGTCTTACTTGGTCGCGCGCGCCGTGGAGCGCCCCATGCGCGAGGCCGGCTACGGGCGCATCGTGTTGATCGGGTCGAACGCATTTTTGGCCGGGACACCGAACATGGGGCCGTATCTCGCCGCCAAGGGCGGTGTGGTCGGGCTGACCCGAGCGCTCGCGACCGAGCTCGGCAAATACGGCATCACCGCCAACGCCGTATCCCCGGGAATCACCCGCACCGAGGGCGCACTGGCCACGCCGCACAAGGACTCGTTCGACTTCGTGCAGATGCTGCAGGCCATCCCCCGGCACGGGCTGCCCGAGGACATCGCCCCCGCGGTGGCATTTTTGGCGAGCGAGCAGTCGGGCTGGATCACCGGCCAGAACCTGGTGGTTGACGCCGGCCACATCAGGGTGTGATGGCTGTTTCTGGGGTCACGGAGGCGGGCGATCTTCGGAGCGTTGGATGACAGTCCCATATAGCCAAACCGAGATCCAACGGTGGATGGTCGGGCGATGTCGTTGACGGTCACGCGCGCGGGGGCGATCCTGGCCGTGTCGGATTTCTCGCGGTCATTGGCGTTCTACCGCGACCTGTTGGGCTTCTCGGTCGAGGCGGTATACGACGATCCGCCGTACGCGACGTTGACTTGCGCGGGGGTGCGGTTCTCACTCGCGGCGGAGGGCCACGCGGCGGAAGATCGGCCGGGGGTGTCGATGACGTCCCCGGCCGACCCGTCGTCGCTCGCCGCGATCCTGGTGCTGGAGGTTCGCGATTGTCTGGGGGCTTACCGTGAGCTGCTTGATGCGGGCGTCTCGTTTCTGGCTGAGCCGTTCTCGCCTCCCTGGGGAGGGCACCGCTGCTTCGCGCTTGATCCCGACCGCAACCTGATCGAGCTGGAGCAGCCGGCATGAGGGCGGTCAAGCTCACGGGAGTTGAGAAGGTCGCGGTCGAGGATGTGCCGGCGCCGGTCGTGGGTGGGGACCTCGACGCCGTCGTGCGCGTCACCCACACCGCGATCTGCGGCGCCGACCTGCTGCCCTACCACGGGTTTACGCCAGGCTTTGAGCTGGGGACGACGCTTGGGCACGAGTTCGTGGGTGTGGTCGAGGCGGCTGGTGACGGCGTGGATGGGCTGCGGCCCGGCCAGCGGGTCGTCAACACCAGCATGATCTCCGACGGCACGTGCGTGCACTGCCGCGCGGGGAGGCCGACGCAGTGTTCGTCGCGCGCGCTGTTCGGCTACTCAGGGGTGTATCCGCGCTTGGAGGGAGGACAGGCCGATCTGGTGCTGGTGCCGCGCGCGGACCGCTGCCTGTGGCCGATTCCCGACTCTGTCTCGGATGAGGACGCCGTGTTCGTCGCCGACATCCTGCCCACGGGCTTTTTGGCGGTGCAGCGGGCTTCCGTGGGGTTGGGCGACGTGGTCGTGGTTCTGGGCTGCGGCCCGGTGGGACTGATGGTCGTGATGTGCGCGGTGGGGCCGGGGCGGCGCGTGATCGCAGTCGACGGGATCGCCGCGCGGCGGGAGCTGGCTGCGTCGTTAGGGGCTTCGGCGGTGGAGCCTGCTGAGACGATGGAGGCGGTCTCGGCTGCTACTGGTGGCGTGGGCGCGGACGCCGTGATCGAGGCCTCGGGCGCGCCGGCGGCTTTGAGTGCTGCGCTTGACTTGGTGCGGCCGCAGGGCGTGATATCGGTAGTGGGCGCCCACTTCGAGCCCGACTTTCCTCTGAACAACGGGGTGATGTTCGACAAGGAGATCACGCTTGCGTTCGCGATCGGGAATCCTGGGCGCGACCGCGAGCGCCTGCTGGCGATGATCGAGGAGGGGGTGCTACGGCCGTCGGCGGTGATCACCGATGTCATGGCGCTCGATGACGCTTCCAAGGCGTATCGCGCGTTCGACGCGCGTGAGGCCACCAAGGTCGTTTTGACCACGTGATGGCTCCGAATGACGTGCTGCGGGCTTTCGCCACGCGGGCGTCGCTGGTCGAGGAGGTTATGCGCTTTGTGCATGAGCATCCGGAGCTCGGCCACGAAGAGCGCGAGTGCTCTCTGTTTTTGTGCGAAATGCTGGCCGGGCTGGGGTTTGCTGTCGAGGCCGGCGTGGGCGGTATGCCGACCGCTTTCCGCGCCGTGCTGCGCGGTGCACGCCCGGGGCGCGCGGTCGGCCTGGTCTGCCTCTACGACGCCGTGCCGATGCTGCGCGAGGACGGTCGCGTCGAGCCCGTGCACTCCTGCGGCCACGGACCGATCTCGGGTGGCGTCGTCGCGGCCGCCGCGGCGCTGTCCGACCTGCGCGAGCAGCTCGCGGGCAGCGTCGTGGTCATGGGCTGCCCCGCGGACGAGATCCACGCCCCCGGGACGATCGCTCGCGGCGGGGGAAAGGCATTGACCGCCGAGGCGGGGCTGTGGGACGGCATCGACGCCGCGCTCTATGCGCACCCGGAGTTCGTCGACACGGTCTCGCTCGAGTCGCTGTGGATGCGGCGCGATGTTCTGAGGGTGTTCGGCTCGCGGTCATTGTCCGGCGCATCGCAGGCCCCGGTCGTCGCCGCCCGGGCCGCGATACAGGCCGAGCGCCCCGGCGAGATCATGCTCGAGCGGCTCGTGCTCGACGGAGATGTCGAGGAGGCGACCGCGCTGGGCGTCGAGTGCACCTTCTTGATCTGGGGCTCGAGTGAGGAGGAGATGCTCGAGCGGGCGGCTGAGCTGACTGCATCCCTCCCCGGGGATTGGACCGCGGGGCGGGTTTACGAGGGCGTGCGCCCGGATCCTTTGCTGACCGCTGCAGTCGCCGACGCCTTCTGCGTGCTGGACCGTCCCTTCGTGAGCAATCCGGCGCCACTGCCGTTCGCGACCGACTTCGGCAACGTCTCGCGTCGGGTCCCCGCGGCGCTGATCGGCGTCGGCCGTGAGGGCGGCTGGGCCTTTCACACCGATGAGGGGGCGCAACAGTTCGCTTTCCGCGAGGGTCTCGACGCCGGTCTCACGATCGCGCGCGTGCTGACGCTGGCCGCGGCGCGGGTGACGGAACCGGACTAGGCGCGGTCGTCAGCCGCGACAGTTGTGCGGGCCCGACGGCAGCAGTACGGTGTGCGTCTATGACCCGTCGGGGAATGTTGGGCGTGGTCGTGGTCGCACTGGCTGCGGCCGGTTGCGGCGGGACCTCAACGCCGCCCCGAAGTGAGGCGATTCATCTCGACGGCAAGCGGGCGCACGGCGATTTCGTCTTCGAGACCGATGCGTCAGGCAGGCGTTTTCTGGTGCCGGCCACGATCCTGGCGGGCCAAGCAAGCCGAGCCTTCGACGTCGAGGCGCCGAGTTCGGCGACAATCGGCGAGCCACCTAGCGCCCTGCCCACCGGGCCGGGGGTTTACAAGGCGATCGTGGCCTCGACGACCGCGGTCGTCCCTCACTCGGCACATATAGAGGTTCTTGCGACAGGGGAAAGCGGGGGTCGGTTCGCGCTCTCTTGGACGGACACCTGCGGCTGGACCCAGGAGGGGAAGGCCGCAGTTGGCGGCACCGGCGGTCGCGGGATGCTGATCGTGCGCAGCCCGGCGGTGACCTTGGTGAAGGTGCCGCGGATCAAGGGTGGCGTCCACTCGTGCTACCTCGCCGCCACGGCCCAGGCTCCGGCCTTCACCCGCCGGCTGCACCTGGCGATCATCGACTACTGATCAAGCCCAGCTTCCCCCGGAGGCTCCCCGGGAGACATGCGCCTCGCCCGCGGCCCGAGCTCGGGATGGCGCAGGAAGCTGCTCACAAGCTCCTCTGAGCCACCGATGCAGGTCCAGTCATCGTCCCACCTGGTGGAGACCAGCCACGAGCGGTCCACCGGAAACATCAGCTCGGGCAGCGTCCAATTCCAAGCAGAGTCGCGCCAGGTGGTCTGCTGCGGCCCGGCCTCGATCAGCACGTAGCGATGCCCCTCGTACACCGTCGCCGTGGGCGCGTCGGGAAAGACGGTGTCGCTCGCTCCTGTATCGAGATAGCCCAGCCACCACGCTTGCTGTTCGGTGTGTTCGCTGAGCAGCGCCATCACCGCCTGCTCGTGCCGCGTTAGCTCGGCGTCTGTGCTCTGTGGCAGCGCGAGCGTGCAGTAGGAGTCGAAGATTGGCGGAATTGCGGCCGTGATGGCGGTGTCCCGCGAGGTGCCGCCATTGATCCACGCAACCTCAGCGTCGGTCCCGATGCGCCACTCACGGCCGTCCTTGGCCCGGATGAACTTCTCCCCGGGAACCCGATCGGCGGCGTCAAGAATCAATTGAGCGTCGAGCTCGTGGCGGGCCAGTGAGATTCCGGCGGCGGGCCACTCGCAAACGAGCGCAAAGGGGCCGGGTGGTGGCAGCGGCGACACCCAGTAGCCCTGCTGAAAACGGCCGCCGCCTGCCCTGCCGGCCAGTGGCCAAATAACGGGCCCGGCAGGGGAGCGGGCGTGACCGCTGATGTTCGTCGCTGTGCGCTCATCGGCGAACCGCACCCCGACCCTCAGCAGCTGGGGCGGGAGCTCGTCGCGCTTCTGGCCGGCCATCGGCCAGTGCCGGCCGAAGACATCGCGGCCAAACTCATCCCCGGCAGTGCTGGTGATCGCCTTGACCTCAAACTCAAACCCGGTGGGGTAGGCGTCCAGGTAGGTGATGTAGATCGCGGCGGTCTGCGACCGTGCGAGCAGCAATTCGGTTAACACGACGCCGAGAGGTGTGCCCTGCGGTCGTACGGTGCGCGGCGGTGGCTGACAGCGAAGCTTCTCCTCGGGCGCCGACGCCGAACGAGGCTCGAAGAACTCGCTCACATGGGCGACTGTATTCCTCGTACAGGGGCCGGGGCCATATCGCGACGGCTCATATCTCCGGTCGCCGTGTAACAGCGACGTAACGCCGTTAGGTCGCTGTTATGCCAGCCAGGTTAGAAGTGCTTCGATAGTCAGGCCCTATGGAGACACGCTCGCCCGGAAGAAGACGCTCGGCAATTTTCGGAGCTCTCGCGGTCCTCGTCATCGCCGTGGCGGTGGGCGCGGGAATCATGGTTGTGTCCTCCTCGCGGACGCCGTCCGCGGCGTCTGCCCCGTCGCGGGCTCCGCGCAGCTACTTGGCGCTGGCCCAGCAGGGAGTTGCGACGACGTCACTGTGGTGGGACAGCAAGCTGCACTGGTACCTCGACGCTATCCATGATCGAACGCCGCGTCCGCTCGCGACCCTGTGGGACACGAACGGCCTGTTCGAGACGCTTGACGAGATCGCCATCGCGCAGCCAACCGATCGCAACCTGGCCGCTGTCAGGTCGTTCGCGAACGGCGCCGAGCGGTACTGGAACGGCGATCTAAAGCCAATTCCGGGCTACGCCTCTTACCCTGGCGAGAGCAGCCCTCGCCAGCAAACCTGGTTCGACGACAATGCCTGGATCGGTCTGGCGTTCCTCGACGCCTACCGCGCTACCGGGACCACGAGATATCTCTCCGACGCCGAGCGAGCGTTCACCTTCATCGCCGCCGAGGGCTGGGACACGCTCGGGGGAGGCGGGATGTGGTGGAGCACTCGGCACCCGTGGCGATCTGGCGAGGCCCTGGCCGCGGCGGCGGACCTCGCCGCGCGCCTCTACCAAGCGACCCGGAAGCCGACATACCTGAACGCCGCCAGGACATACATCCGGTGGGCGAACAAGCACCTGCTGCAGCTGCACGGGGTCTACATCAGAACCGCCAACACTCCGTACCCGCACCTCATCGAACCGAAGATCCCGCCGAAGCCGATGCCTACGTCCTCAAAGGCACCGGGCTTCGTGGGCAAGTGCCCACGGGGACCCGGCGGCTGCAAGCCCGGAAACGCCATCCGCCTGCTGGGCCCGGGGCATCCCCATTCGAGCAACAACCCCAAGACGAAGATGGTGGCCATGCCCCACGACGGCGAGGGGGCGATGCTGTCGGCGATCACGACCCTGTGCGAGACGACCGGCAAGCAGTCCTGGTGCAGGCAAGCGGAGAAGCTGGCGGCGGCGGCAATCGTCTGGCTGGCCCCCTTCAGCGACGGACCACAGTACGACTCGGTCTTGGTGCGTGGACTACTGACCCTCTATGCGCACGACCACAGGGCGCGCTGGTATCGGTTCGCCGTCAAGGTCGCCCGGCTGATCACAACCCACGCCAGGACCGCTCCGGGGCTCTACCTGCACGGGTGGGACGGCCGGCCCGTGCCCAGCTCATCGACGGGGATGCTGCGCACCGACGCCGGCAGCGTCTCCGTCTTCGCCGACCTCGCAACAGTCGCGCCTCCGTCCTGAGCGACCGCTGAGCACCAGCGCGGCGGCGCTGGCTCTAGCTGAACGGGCCCAGCGCGCCTGCTGAATATGATGGGTCAACCGATGAGGGCACTCGTCAAGGCCAGGCCCGAGCGGGGCCTCTGGCTCGAGGAGGTCCCCGATCCCGACGTCGGCATCAACGACGTACTGATCCGTGTTCGCAAGACCGGAATCTGCGGCACGGATCTTCACATCTACGACTGGAACTCATGGGCGCAGGAAACCATCCCCGTACCGATGGTCATCGGCCACGAGTTCGTGGGTGAGGTCGCGGCCTTCGGTTCGAACGTAAGCGACTTCAAGCAGGGCGATCTGGTCAGCGGGGAGGGCCATGTCGTCTGTGGCCGCTGTCGCAACTGCATGGCCGGGCGGCGCCACCTGTGCGCCCACGCGATTGGCCTGGGTGTCAACCGGCCGGGCGCGTTCGCAGAGTACGTGGTGCTTCCGATGACCAACATCTGGCACCACTGGCCAGGGAATGATGAGGACGTCGCGGCGATCTTCGACCCGTTCGGCAATGCGGTGCACACCGGCCTCTCGTTCCCGGTGCTCGGGGAGGACGTGCTGATCGCCGGGGCGGGGCCGATTGGATGCATGGCGGCGGCGGTCGTGCGCCATGCCGGCGCGCGCTACATCGTCGTCACGGACGTCAACCCCTACCGGCTCGAGCTTGCCCGCACGATGGGCGCCACCCTGGCGGTGGACCCGCGCGAGCGAGATCTCCGGGATGTTCAAGCCGAGTTAGGGATGACCGAGGGCTTCGATATCGGTCTGGAGATGTCCGGCAACCCGGACGCGCTCCGGAGCATGGTCGCGAACATGGCGCATGGCGGCTCGATCGCGGTTCTCGGAATTCCGAGCGGCGCGGTGACGCTCGACTTCAACCCGATCATCTTCGACATGCTCACGATCAAGGGTGTCTACGGGCGCGAGATGTACGAGACCTGGTACCAGATGACCGTGCTGCTCCAGTCCGGCCTCGACATCCGCCCGGTGATCACCCACCGCTTCTCGCACAAGGACTTCGAAGATGCCTTCGGTGTCGCCCGCTCGGGCCAGTCCGGGAAGGTGATCCTCGATTGGACAGACATCTAGAGGAGGCGTCATGTACGGAACGCTGCTAGAGGACTTGACGGGCCGGCTGGAGGAGACGCGCCAGGCGGGCACGTTCAAAGACGAACTCGTCATGAGCACGGCTCAAGGCGCGCACGTCGACGTGGACGGCCGCGGTGAGCTGCTCAACCTCTGCGCGAACAACTACCTGGGCCTGGCCAGCCATCCCGAGATCGTCGCGGCGGCACATGAGGCCCTCGATCGCTGGGGCTATGGGATGGCGTCGGTTCGCTTCATCTGCGGAACCCAAACTCTGCACAAGGAGCTCGAGCAGCGCCTGACAGAGTTTCTCGGCACCGAGGACACGATCCTCTTCAGTTCGTGCTTCGACGCCAACGGCGGCCTGTTCGAGGCGCTGTTGGACGAGCGCGATGCGGTCATCTCCGACCAACTCAACCATGCCTCGATCATCGATGGCATCCGCCTGTGCAAGGCCCGGCGGCTTCGCTACACGAACCGCGACATGGATGAGCTTGAGGCTCGGCTGGGCGAGGCCGCCGATGCCCGCTTCCGGCTGATCGCCACCGACGGCGTCTTCTCGATGGACGGGTACCTGGCTCCGCTGGACGCGATCTGCGATCTCGCCGACCGCCACGACGCGCTCGTGATGGTCGACGATTCGCATGCCGTCGGTTTCGTCGGCGCGGGGGGGAGGGGGACGCACGAGTACCACGGCGTGGTCGAACGCGTGGACGTGCTCACCGGAACGCTCGGAAAGGCGATCGGCGGAGCGAGCGGCGGATACGTATCGGGGCGCCGGGAGATCGTCGACATCCTGCGCCAGCGAGCTCGCCCGTACCTGTTCTCCAACAGCCTGGCGCCGCCGGTCGCGGCAGCCTCGCTACGCGCGCTCGAGCTGATCGCCGGATCCCACGAGCTGCGCCATCAGCTGCGAGAGAACACGGCTCACTTCCGGGGCCGCATGTCGGAATTGGGCTTCGACATCCTGCTCGGCGAGCACCCGATCGTGCCCGTGATGATCGGCGATGAGGTTCGGGCCGCAAAGTTTGCCAGCGAGCTCGCGGACCTCGGCCTTTACGCCGTCAGCTTCTCCTACCCGGTGGTGCCGCGCGGCACGGCGCGCATCCGCACCCAGATGTCGGCCGCGCACAGCATCGCCGACCTGGACTTCGCGATCGAGCAGTTCGTCACCGCCCGCGAGCGGTTGGGCTGACGGCTAGTCCGGAAGTAGCCCGCGGCGATAGCGCGTCGGACGCGACGGCGGAAATCGCGCCTCGGCAAGGGACAGATCCTGCGTCTCCTCGGGCGAGCTCGCGTTGTAGCGGGCGGCGGCCTCGTCGGTGCAATAGAAGCCCCAGGGGCCGTCCTTTTGAAACTGTCGGGAGCTGACGCACAGCAGCCCGCATCCTCGTTCACCAGCCCCGGCGAACGCGTGACGCGTCCCCGGCGGGCAGTGCACGAAGTCCCATTGCTTTAGCTCGCGTTCCTCGCCCTCGACGATCAGCACCGCCTCGCCCCAGAGCACGAGGAAGTCCTCCTGCTCGGTCTCCCAGTGGTAGGTGGTGCTCGGTTCGCCGGGGCCCAGCACACGGATCGCCATGCCGAGCATCGGAAAGAACGTCTCCGCCTCGTACTCGTCTACGCCGGTCAGCGGCACGCTGTGACCGTGCCCCGGTTTCTCGATCCAACGTGCATCGCGAGCGTTTAAGACGAACCATCCACTGGTGGCCGGAACCAGACCAGCATCATCGGCCTGCGCCAGCTTTGCCTCGGGCACCACGCCTCCATCGTATGGCTTCAATCTTCCCCTGGGACGGCGGGGATGACCGTCCGCCGCTTGGTGGAGTTACGCTGGCGTCCGGGATAGCGTTTGCCGATGGCGACTTGCGGGACTTGCGGTCACGCCTGACCGCCGATGGACGAACAAGCTTTCCTGCCTGGCACCCCCCAGGTTCAACTCGAGGAAGTGCCGACGGTGCCGGTGTGGATTCGAGACGAACGCGCGAAGGTCGGCTCGCTCGTACTCACGAACCATCGGATCCTGTTTATCAAGGGTTCCGGTGGGCCACCGGAACCCCTGGTCACGCAGCTGCTGTCGGCGTCGTTAGAGATGCTGGCGCGGGCGACGGAACACGCACAGGTACTGATCGTCCTTGCCGAAATCGCCCGGGCCAGCGTGTTCCCGCGCCGGCTGGTGGCCGACCTGCACGAGTTCACGCTGGCCGACGGCTCGAGTTGCCGCGTTGGCAAGCGCCTCGGTGAGCGGTGGGAGCCCACGATCCACCGGCTGCTCACCGAGCGTCACCAGCGCTCCGTGGTCCCGGATGGCACCGGGGCGTGGCGCGTCACGTAGCCCGCGCGCGGCTGGGCGGAGCGATGAGTTCTCCTCAGAGAACGGGTCTCTTGAGTAGTCCAGCATGCAATCCGAGAGAGGAGACGCGATGTCCAAAACCGTGCTGTACATGTCCGTCTCGCTTGACGGGTTCATAGCCGGGCCCAATGCGGGAATGGGCAATGGCCTCGGAGATGGCGGACAGCGCCTGCACGAGTGGGCCATTCCGGGGGCCACCGTGAACCACCCTGACATCGTCTCGCCGGGGGGCGTCAACGGCCAAGTGTTCGACGAGATGCTGGCCACCGGTGCCGTTGTCGCCGGCAGAGGGACCTTCGAGCCCGCGGGCGGCTGGGGCGGCGACCACCACGGCGGCGTGCCGATCTTCATCGTCGCGCGCGACGCGCCCGGTATCGACATCTCGCAGTGGCCGCTGGTGAGCTACGTGAGCGACATTGCGGCAGCAATGACTCAAGCCAAGCAAGCCGCGGGCGAGCGGAACGTCCTCGTCCATGGTTCCGGCATCACGCGCCTCGCAATTGCCGCAGGCGTCCTCGACGAGATCGAGCTGCACGTCATCCCAGTGCTCTTCGGCCAAGGGTGTCGACTGTTCCAGGGACTGGCGGCCGACCAGATCGAGCTGGAGCGCACCCGGGTCCTGCAGGGTGAGAACGGCGTCACGCACATGCACTACCGCGTCCAGCGCTGAGATCACGGTCGTGACCGCTCGCTAGACGGCGGTCGGCACTGCTGGGCGGTGACGGGTGGAGATGTCGTGGAGGTAAGAGGCGACGACTCCGCGTTGGACGAGTCGCCGCCGCCGAGCCGACCTCCGCTCGGCCGCGTCGGGGCTGGGGGCCGTCCGAGTGGTTGGGGTGAAGTAGGGGCGGGGGCGTGGGACGTTGGTTTTCATGCTGCTTGTTGCTCCAATCCGAGATTCGTGAGGGACGGGGTGGGCTCGTCGGCGACCAGCTCGAGTTCAGGCCGGGTTGAACGCGGGCGCAGAAGCGCGATGCCGAGCAGGATCGCGGCGACCGTCACCACGGCGGCGACGAGGAACGCGAGCTGGTAGCCGCTGATCAGGGATGCGGTGAGGCCGTGGTGCGAAGCCAGAAGCGACTTGGTGTGGTTGGTCGCCACCGTGCTGAGAACGGCCAGGCCCAGCGCGCCGCCGATCTGTTGCGAGACGTTGGTGATGCCGGAGCCGAGCCCGGCGTCTGCGGCGGGGATCTCCTCCATCGCGAGCGTCAGCAGCGGCATGAACGCGTTTCCGATACCGAGGCCGAGCACGAAGTTGGCAACGAAGATCGTCGGGAAATACTGTGTGTGAGGCCCGATCGTGCTGAACAAAACGAGCCCGCCCGCGGCGATTGCCATACCGGCCGTGAGCACGGCCAGCGGTCCGAATCGGTGGACCAGCCTGGCCGTGATACCCCTGGAAAGGATCGCGACTGTCAGCGTCCAGGGGAGGAACGCGGCGCCGGTCTGCAGGGCGCCGTAGTGGCGGATGTGCTCGAGGTACAGCGTGCCGAGAAAGAAGGTCGAGTACATGCCGGTCACGAGCAGGCCTCTGACGAGGCTGGCGTTGACCAGCCCGCGGAGGCGCAGGATGCGCAGCGGCATGATCGGGTTCTCGATCCGGGCCTCGAGTGCGATGAAGGCGCCCATCAGCGCGGCGGCCAGGGCCCCGGATCCGAGCACAACCGAGGACCCCCACCCGTGGGAGGTCGCCTCGACGATTGCGTAGATGGCGCTCATCAGCGAGGTGGTGACGAGCAGTGAGCCGAGCCAATCGACTCCGTGCCGGAGTCCGAGCCCGCTGTCGGACCGGATCAGTGATTGCCCGAGGGCGAACGCGGCCGCGCCGATCGGCAGGTTGACGAAGAACACCCAGTGCCAGCTAAGCGCCTGAGTGAGCAGGCCGCTGACGAGAAGCCCGAGCGAGCCGCCGGCGACCGACACGAATACATAGGCGCTCATCGCGCGGGCGCGCTCGCCCGACTGCGGAAACTCAGTGACGATGATCGCCAAGATCACGGAAGCCTGGGCGGCGGCGCCGATGCCTTGAAGGAAGCGGGCGCCGATCAGCACGCCCTGGCTGGGCGCGATCCCGCACAGCAACGAGGCGAGCGTGAAGATCGTGAGGCCGGCGAGGAAGACGCGCTTACGTCCGACGAGGTCGCCGAGCCGGCCGGCCAGCAGCAGCAGGCTGCCGAAGGTGACCAGGAATGCGTTTACAACCCAGCTGAGGTTCGCCTGGCTGAAGTGCAGGTCGCGCTGAATCGAGGGCAGGGCGACGTTCACGATCGTGATGTCGAGCACGATCATCAACTGCGCCAGGCAGACAATCGCCAGGGTTAGCCAGCGGCGGCGATCGGAGGAGAGAGAGGCGAGGGAAGCGAGGTTCATGGTTGTCACGCCTTGACTTTGGGGCTAAACTGGAGGCCGCCTCCGAAATATCTGGAGGCACCCTCCGGAAATATACGGAGGCACCCTCCGTTTGTCAAGCGAAATTTGATGAGCACCACCGAAGCACCCACTGAATTGCTGGCACGGCCCAAGCGCGCCGACGCGCGGCGCAACTACGAGAAGGTGTTGACTGCAGCGCGCGAGGCGTTCGCCGAGGGCGGCGAAGCGACGTCGCTGGAGGAAATCGCGCGCCGCGCCGGGGTGGGGATCGGCACGCTCTACCGCCACTTCCCGAACCGCCAGGCGCTGCTCGAGGCGCTCTACGTCAACGAGGTCGAGGAGCTATCTCGCTCCGCCGACGAGCTCGACGATCTCGATCCGTGGGAGGCGCTGAGTCGCTGGTTCGAGGGCCTGATTGGCTATCTCGCCACCAAGCGAGCGCTCGCGGCCGAGCTGACGAACTACCTGACTCCGGACGCTGCGCTGTTCCAGGCCTGCCGCAGCTCACTTTTCTCCGCCGGAGAGCCGCTCCTCAAGCGCGCCCAGGAGGCCGGCATGGTGCGGCGCGACGTCGATTTCTCCGATGTGCTGCAGATGGTCGCCGCCATCAGCAAGAACCCAGCCGCCAGTCCCAGCCAGATCGAGCGCATCCTCCGCGTCGCGCTCGACGGCCTCCGCTACAGCTCAGAAAGCTAGCCGTCCAGTGGCCGATAGGGAGCCACCATGTACGCAGTCCTGATCGAAGTGGACGTGAGCGGAGTGGATCGCGACCAGGGGTTGACAGCCCTGCGCGAGCAGGTCATCCCGGCGATCCAGGCGATGCCCGGGTTCCAGTCAGGGACCTGGCTGCCCGGCAACGAGGACGGCAAAGGGCTGTCGCTCACGCTCTGGGACACCGAGGCGAACGCCAAGGTCATGGCAGATCGCTTTGGGATCGGATCAAATCCCACGATGAGCGCGATGGTCGCGCGATGCGAGGTCCGCGAGGTTGCCGCAACGGCCTAGCCGTTAACGAAACGGGACGATCACGACCACCGCGCCTGCCTTTAGGCGCGCGCCGCTTGCTCAGTCGCGGTCGGCGACGATGGAACCTACCCGCCGACCCAGCGTCCGATCGCGTGCGTAGGCAATCGCGCCCCAGATCAGCGCGGCAACGATCACGCCGCCTGCGATCGCGGGGTAGCGGTCAAAGGGCGCGGGCTGCCCCGGCTTGATCAGTTCGTACAGCGGATAGCCGATCGCCACGGCACCTACCAGCGGCAGCACCACGTGCTTGACGACCGAGAAGCTCGGGCGCTCGTGGCGGTGGTAATAGACCGGCAGCGCGAGGTTGGCCACCAAGTAGGTCAGCGCGATCAGGATCGTGCCCATCGTCGCCACCTCGCCAAAGAATGTGACCGGTGGCGTATTCCAGCCGAACACGTAAGACAGTCCCAGCGCAAGCACGAGGTAGACCGAGAAGGCCACCCACGGCGTACGGCGACGGGGCGTCAGCCGCGCAAACACCGACGGCAAAAGCCCCTCCCGGCCGGAATTGAAGATGATCCGCGCCTGCGAGTTGGTGGCCGAGATCAGGCAGGAGCAGATGGAGGTAAAGCCCGCGAGATAGGCGACGAACATCAGCCCGCTGGCCACCCCACCCGCCGCTGTGATGAACGGGATCGACGATGCCGTCAGCGCCTTGCCGTTGCCGTCGAAGCCGACCACGGTCGCGTAGGACAGCAGCACGTAGATCGCGCCGACCATCGCGATGCTCGAGAACACGGCCCGTGTCACTCCCCTGCGAGGGTCGCGGTGCTCCTCGGCAAGCGCCGCCGAGTTCTCCCAGCCCACGAACAGATAGATGGCGAGCGGAAAGCCCAGCGATAGGCCCGAAAAGCCGCGGTGTAGGTGGGAGGGGTCGAACGGCAAGCCGTTGATGTGGCCGGAGTGCTCGATCAGCAGCGCGATCGCGACAACCAACAGCAGCACAATCTGGAAACCAAAGAGGCCGGCCGCCACCTTGGTCGACGGCTTGGCCCCGGCAACGATCAGCGCGAGTGCGCCCAGCGACAGGAACGCGCTGATCGCCTGCCACGGGATCGTGATGCTCAGGTAATGCTTGAGGATCGTCTCCGCCAGGCCGCCGGAGATCGTCACCACCGATGCCACGGCGATGATGTAGCCCACGGCCAGCACGACTGCGGTTACCACTGCGCTGTACCCGCCGAACGCGCTGCCCACAAATGTCACAAACGAGCCGGTCGACGGCCGTGAGCGCGAGAACTGGCTCAGCGTGTTACCCAGCAGCGCGATCGCGATCGTCGCGACGATCACGGTAAGCGGCGCGGCGATCCCGGCGGTGGCCACGATCGTCGCGAAGGCGAAGAAGAAACTCATCGCGGGCGCCATGTCGGCGAGCGTCGCCGCCGCGATGTCCACGTCGTTGAGCACCCCTCGGGCCAGGCGGCCTTCTCCTGCCGCAGGGCTCGCCGCCTGCTGGGCACGAGCGCCAGTCGTTGCCATCTCTCTCCCTTCGCCGAGCAGCCGATGTGAGCGTCGAAGCTACCCGACTTTCGAGCGGCCGACGCTTACTCAGGAATGCGGTCGTGCTGCTTGTAGGTCTGGCTGTTGGGGGGTCGCCGCCCAGCTTCCCAGCAGGCTGAGCGCGTCGGCCGATTTGGTTCCCGGCTCGGCGGTGTAGATCGTGATTGCGAGGCCGGGATCGGCGGCAAGTTCCATGCGGTTGTAGGTGAGGGTCATCTCACCGACGACAGCGTGTTGGAATTCCTTGCGACCGGTGTCGTGGAAGCGGACGTTGTGGGCAGCCCAGCGCGTGCGGAACTCGTCGCTTTGGGTGGAAAGCTCGCCAACCAGGTCTGAGAGGTCGCGGTCGTACGGGTCGCGGCCGGCGGCGGAGCGCAGAATCGCGACGACGTCGCTGGCGGCGCGCTCCCAGTCCACGTAGAAGCTGCGGGCGCCGGGGTCGAGGAAGACATAGCGGGCGCTGTTGACCGGGCCAGGACCGCCGGCCCGGCTGAACATCTCGGAGTAGAGGGCCTGGCCGAGCTGGTTGAAGGCCAGGTTGTCCAGGCGAGCGTTGTGCACGAACGCAGCTGCGCCGGTGAGGCCGTCGAGGATGTGCTGGATGCTTGGCCGTACCACCCGTTTGGGCGCGCGGCGGCGTCGCCGCGGGCTCGGCGGACCCAGGGCCCGGGCAAGATCGAAGAGGTGCGCGTGCTCGGCTTCGTCGAGCTTCAGAGCGTGGGCGATCGCCTCGAGCACGCTGTCCGAGACGCCATTCATGTTCCCGCGCTCGATGCGGGTGTAGTACGGGACGCTCACGCCGGCCAACACGGCGACCTCCTCGCGGCGCAACCCTGGGACGCGACGGGGACCATACGAAGTCAAGCCCGCCTGGTCGGGAGTGATCCGCGCCCTGCGGGAGGTCAAGAACTCGTTGACTTCGCTGCGTGGATCCATCGTGCCGACAGCGTAGTGGCGCGTTGGCGCCCGAGGGAGACCCTGTCAGTACCTCTCTCAACAGGGACTCTCACTCTTGAGGGTTCGGTGCTTTCTTGGTCAGTACACGAAATGAGACTCCCGAAAGGAAAGCGAGAAACAGCATGCGAGCGACCGTGATGCACGCTGCCGGCGACGTCCGTCTCGAGGACGTCCCTGACCCTTCGATCGTCGATCCCACCGACGCGATCCTTCGCGTCACCAGGGCCTGCATCTGCGGCAGCGATCTGTGGCCGTACGCATCGATGGAACCAAGCGAGCCAGGCCAGTCAATGGGCCATGAGGCGATCGGCGTCGTCGAGGAGGTCGGAGCGGAGGTGCGCACGATCAATCGTGGTGACCTCGTCGTCATGCCGTTCGCGATCTCGGACGGCACCTGCGAGTTCTGCCACCACGGACTGCACACGGCCTGCGTGCACGTCGGGTTCTTCGGCAACAACGGCATGAACGGCGCGCAGGCCGAGGCGCTGCGGATCCCTTACGCGGACGGCACGCTGTTCCCGCTGTCAGTTGCAGAAGACGATGCCATCATGCCCTCGCTGCTGACGCTGTCGGACGTGATGGGCACCGGCCACCACGCCGCGGTGGTTGCAAAGGTGAGCCCTGGCAAGATCGCAGCGGTGATCGGCGACGGCGCCGTTGGCCTGTGCGGCGTGATCGCCGCCCAGCGGCTCGGCGCAGAGCAGATCATCATCATGGGCCGTCACCCTGATCGCATCGCGCTGGCGAAGGAGTTTGGTGCCACCGACGTCGTATCCGAGCGTGGCGAGGAGGCCGTCGAACGCGTCAAGGAGCTAACAGGCGGGTACGGTGCGCACTCGGTGTTGGAGTGCGTCGGCACCGGGCAGTCGACTGAGACCGCGATCCTGGTCGCCAGGCCTGGCGGCGCCGTCGGTCGCGTCGGCGTCCCCCAAGACGAGGAGGTCCCGGCCTCGCAACCGGCCTTCTTCTCCAACGTCGCCGTGGGCGGCGGACCTGCGCCCGTCCGGGCGTACATCGAGGAGTTGCTTCCCGACATCCTCGAGGGCCGCATCGAGCCGGGCAAGGTGTTCGACCGCAACGTCGGACTCGACGGCGTCCCCGACGGCTACCGGGCGATGGCCGATCGCGAGTCGATCAAAGTGATGGTGACCCCATGAGCGAGTGGACGAGGGACGAGCTCAACCGCATTGGGCAAGCCGATGAACTCGAGATCGCACCGCTCCGGTCAGACGGCTCGCTGGTTCGGGCGCGGCCAATCTGGGTGGTGCGGGTCGGTGATGAGCTCTACGTCCGCTCCTGGCGCGGCCAGGGCGGGAGCTGGTATCGCACCGCGCGCTTAACCCACCAGGCCCACATCTCAGCGGCCGGGGTCGCGCGTGACGTCTCGCTGATCGAGCCAAGCGACGGCGTCGACGACGAGGTCGATGCCGCATACCGGGACAAGTACGGACGCTACCCCAGCTATGTCGAGCCGATGATCGCCCCACAGGCGCGTGCGACGACGCTCAAGCTCAGTCCGCGCGGCGAGCCGGAGCGAGGCGGCTGAGCATATGGACTACAGGCATCTCGGCCGTTCGGGGCTGAAGGTCAGTCGTCTCGCGCTTGGGACGATGAACTTCGGCATGGTCACTGACGAGACCGAGAGTTTCTCGATCATGGACGAGGCGCTCGAGCACGGCGTCAACCTGTTCGACACTGCCGACGTGTATGGCGGGCCGCAGTCGCCCGATATGGAGCAGGGCTATGGCATCTCGGAGGAGATCATCGGGCGCTGGCTCGCGCAAGATGCCAGGCGCCGGGAGCGGATCGTGCTCGCGACGAAGGTCTACCAGCCGATGGGCACCGGCCCGAATGACCGGCACCTTTCGGCCTACCACATCCGCCAGGCCTGCGAGGACAGCCTGCGCCGGCTGCAGACCGATCACATCGACCTCTACCAAATGCACCACGTCGACCGCTCGACGCCGTGGGAGGAGGTGTGGCAGGCGATGGAACAGCTCGTCCGCGAAGGCAAAATGCTCTACGTCGGCTCAAGCAACTTCGCCGGTTGGGACATCGCCACCGCCCAGCAGCTCGCCGCCCAGCGGCATTTCATGGGCCTGGTCAGTGAGCAGAGCCTCTACAACCTCACCGCCCGCACCGTCGAGCTCGAGGTCATCCCCGCGTTGCGCCACTACGGCGTCGGTCTGATCCCGTGGAGCCCGCTGGCCGGGGGGCTGCTCGCCGGAGCACTCAAGGGCACAGTCGAGGATCGCCCCATCGGTTCTTCGGTGCGCCAGCAGATCGACGATCACCGGTCCGCGCTTGAGGCCTACGAGGCGTTCTGCGACGAGCTTGGTGAGCAGCCCGCCGACGTGGCTCTCGCCTGGCTGCTGCACCAGCCCGCCGTGACGGCGACGATCGTAGGCCCACGCACCCGCGACCAGCTGACCGCCAGCCAGCGCGCGCTCGAGGTCGACCTGCCCGATGACGCGCTAGTGCGGCTGGACGAGATCTGGCCCGGGCCCGGCGGCGAAGCGCCCCAGGCCTACGCTTGGTGACCCACACTGAGATCTGATGGCACGCGTGTTCATCACCGGTTCGGCAGATGGTCTCGGACGGGCGGCCGCCCAGAGCCTGATCGAGCACGGCCACGAGGTCGTCGTCCACGCCCGCAACCGGGGACGCCTCAAGGCGATCGGCGACCTCGTTGACCGCGGCGCCACCACCCTCGTCGGGGATCTATCCGACCTGGAGCAGACGCGGCACGTCGGCGCTCAGGTCAACCGCCTCGGGCCGCTGGACGCGGTCATACACAACGCCGGTGTCATCCGCGGGGCGCACGTCCTGCCAGTCAACGTGGTCGCGCCATACCTGCTCACCGCGCTGGTCGACCGCCCGCAGCGCCTGATCTACCTCAGCAGCGGCATGCACCGCGGCGGCCGAGCCCGCCTGACCGGGATCGACTGGAGCGGACACCGCACCACCGGCTCGTATTCGGACAGCAAGCTGTTCGTCACAACGCTCGCCTTGGCCGTCGCGCGGATCTGGCCGGACGTGCTCAGCAACGCGGTCGATCCAGGCTGGGTGCCGACGAAGATGGGGGGCCTTGGTGCGCCCGACGATTTGCGGCTCGGCCATCTGACTCAGGAGTGGCTGGCGACCAGCGACGATCCGGAGGCGCGGACCTCAGGCGGCTACTGGCACCACCAGCGTCGCGCCGAGCCCGCTCCCGCGGCCCGCGACCAGCGCTTCCAGGACGACCTGCTGGAGGCGCTGGCTGGCTTCACCGCCACTCCTTTGCCCCAACCCGCCCAGACGACGTAGTCCCTAATCGAACGGAGCCCACATGCAGCTCACCCGGAACGGCACCGGAACACAGAAGGGCCCCGGCGACTGGTTCACCGGCACCGTCTTCATCGACACGATCGCTGCGCCATCGCCGCCCTCATGGGTCGGAGCTGCACTTGTGCACTTCACCCCGGGAGCGCGAACCGCCTGGCACACGCACCCGTATGGCCAGACGATCTATGTCACCGAAGGTGTAGGCCGCTGCCAGCAGGAGGGTGGCCCGATTGAGGAGATCCGTCCCGGCGACCGCGCCTACTTCGAGCCGGGTGAGAACCACTGGCACGGGGCCGCGCCGAACCGGTTCATGACCCACGTGGCCATGCAGGAGTCCGACGACAGGGGCACCCCCGTTGTGTGGGGACGCCAGGTGACTGACGAGGAATACGCCACCTCCCGCGACCGCTGAAGCACGCCAAGCCGATTCACCTAGCGGTCACCCGTCTGCGCTCGGAGGTAGTCGACATTGAAGTCGTGCTCCCAGCTGGCGCCCTGGTCGGTGGATTTCTTCCAGCGGCCCCGGACCGCTCCGCCATCAGGGTCCAGCTGCGCGCTGAAGCGCTGGCTGAACTCGGGCGTGTCCCGCCACATCCGCCATTCGGCGTCGCTGAAGCTCATGCGGTAGATGCGCGATACGCCACGGCCGTCTGAGTACAGAACCGAGTATTCGTCCTCGTGCTCGTCGCGTCCGATGAGCCAGACGGCCGCCCGAGGATCCGCTGGGTCGCCCTGGCGCATCCGCAGCGCGGCGCCCTGCTCAATCCACTCGATCTCGACCGATCCGCTGACTCGCGCGTCGGGTTCCGGCAAAAACGAGGCGTTGTATAGCTCCATCCGCCACCGGCCCACGAGAGGCAGAAGGTCGGCGAGCGCGGGATTGACGTGCATCCTTTATCTCCTCCGTTGGCTTCGTTTCAGTAAGACCGCCAATCAGGTGCCAACTCATCGCCGAGCTACCCTTACCGGTATGGGACGGCTTCGGCGCCCGCGCGACCTCGCTGGATGGGCGCGGTTCTGCGCCTGGGCCGCCATCGGCGCGGCAGTGACCATGGGTCTGATTTCCGCGCTCGGGCCGTTTGTTCTCGTCCCAGCACTCATTGCGGCGCTCCTGATGGGTTCGCGGCAACGCTCGCGCGGGTCAGCGTTCGGGTTGCTCTCAGGCGCCGGATTCCTCTTGTTGTTCGTAGCGTGGGTCCAGCGCCACGGTCCCGGCACGACGTGCTGGCACACCGCGACGGCCAGCGGGTGCGATCAGCATCTCAATCCCGTCCCGTGGCTCATCGCCGGCCTTGCTCTCGTGATCGCCGGCCTGGTCGCCCAGCGGAAGCGCGCGAGACAGCTCTCGAGTTCCTGATCAGCTCCGAGCCACGACTCAGGCGAGATCTTCTATCAGCTCGACCAGCTCGCTCTTGCGGTACCCCTCGCGCCGCGCGAGCTGGACCAGCTCCTGCGCCTTTACCAGCACGGCGCTCTTGGGGACGGCGTCGCCCGCTATGCGGATCCCGCGCCCGCGGCGGAACTCGAGCAGCCCTTCGTCGCGCAGCAGACGCAGGGCGCGCAGCACCGTGTTGCTGTTGACGCCGAGGACGGCGGCGAGGTCGCGCGCGGGGGGCAATCGCTCTCCCGGTTTCGCTTCGCCGCCGGCGATTGCGCGGCGGATGTCCGCCGCGACCTGATCGTGCAGTAGGGCGGGGTCTGAACGGTCGACCTTGACTTTCAGCATTGTGCTAGCCATGATAGTACCAATATGATCCGCATGAAGGTCGCGCGATGACAGTGGTCGCTCCAAGAGCGGCGCCGTCCGAGGAACAGCTCGAATTCGAGCTGGAGCTGCTGATGCGCGAGGCGCGTCGCCGGCAGCGGCGTCGCCGGAGACTCGCGGCTCTCCTCGTAGTGCTTGCGGGCGGAGGGGCGTATCTCGGGGCGCGCGCGGTGGCGCCCAAGCCGAGGCCGACGTCGCTGTTGGCGCGGCCGCTTCATCTGCCCGCGCTCGGCCCCGGTGGCCACTGTCCGGCCTCATCTGGCTACAGGGTCAACAACGCCTACTTCGGCGGAGACGCCTTGGGCAAGGGCCCCGTTCGGGTTCTGATCGCAAACTGGGGCGACGTCTTGCACGGGCGGCCGATGCTCGGACGCGGCGGTCCCGGGCCCTGGCACGCGCTGCAGACGCTGTGGTTCTCGATGCCCGGTTACAACGGGCCGTTCGTGGTGCGCGGACGGCGGTTAGGGAAGCCCGGGCCGATCGCGGTCCAGCCGAGCGGGACCGGTCTCACTCCTGGCTCGGGGCCGCTCGTCGTGGCGGCGGGGCCGACGATCAACTCGTATGGCAGTTACCGCGGGCCAAGCTTCAAGACCTTTGTCGGTTACCGCAGCGTGCCCGGGAGCACCTGGGTCAAGTCACCCGGCTGCTATGCCTGGCAGGTCGACGGGCGTGGCTTCAGCGAGGTGATCGTCGTCGACGCGCTTGCGCCCCCGAGATAGCCGCGCTCCCGTAGACCCCGCGCTATCCCGTCAACGAGTCAACAAACTCGGGGTCGACCCAGAAGATCTCGCCGTGGCCGGCGTCGAAGACGAGGTAGTACAGGCGCTCGTGATCTGAGCGCCAGCCAATCGCCAGTACCTGGGCTTCGACTGCTTCGGGCATACCGGATTCGTCCTCGGTGGCGCGCGTCGTCAGCTTCAAGTCCTTGACGATTGCGACGGCGTTATCGGGCGGCGCTAGATGGGGCGGAAGATTTGGCACGGCGCCATGCTTCCCGCCACCTCGCGTTGCCAAGCGAAGCGTTGGAGTATTCAGCTGCCCGAGGCGGCACAGATCCGTCGGTAGGGGTGGCCGCCGTCAGGAACGCCGTGCGATCACGGAGTGAGGCGCTCGATCTCGGCCTCGATCTCGGCCTCGATCTCGGCGGCGGTGATGGAGCCCGGTCGCGTGCGGTGGCGTGCCGCCCTTAGCGCCATCTTGGTAAGGGCTTCATTGACCGGTGTCGGCACACCGTGCAGCCGGCCCAGCAGGACGATCTCGCCGTTGAGATATGGCGTCTCGATCCCGACCCCGCCGCGCATGAGACTTTGCCAGCTGGAGCCGCCGCCGCGTTGCTGTCCGGCGACTTGGCGCACCTGTCCGCTGGTGGAAACGCGCCGTTCGAACTCGTCGTCGGGGATGTGCTCGATGTCCGCGGTCGCATAGCAGGCAAGCGCCTCTGCGCGGGCGCGTCGACCGAGCTCTCCACCGGATTCGGCGCACCCTAGGAGGGCTTCCAGCGCGTTGCCGAGATTCGAAAGCAGCTTGGTGTATTTCCATCGCATGATCTGCGGGTCGGTGCGCGCGGCAAAGCCGGCCTTGCCGAGGTCCCTCGCGATCTCCTCGGCGCGCGAGTCGACCCCTGCCGGGATGCGACCGAGGTCGAGCACGCCGAGCGTCGGCGGCGCGGTGAATAGGCGGACCCTGCCAGGGTCGGTGTACTCGGCCGCGACCCAGACCAGCATCCCGTACACGTGCGCGAACCACCGTGACGACGCCCGCTCGTTCTCCACACCATTCTGCGCGCATACGACCGCAGCATTGCGATCGGCGTGACTCGCCAGGGCCTCGAGCGCCGCCACGGTGTCGTGGCTCTTCATCGCCATCAAGACGACATCCGTTGCGTCGATCTCCAAATCCTGCGGCGAGCCGACGGCGGGAATTGCCAAGCGTCTCTCTCCGTCCGGGGTTGCGAGCCTCAGCCCGTCGGCGTGCAGCCGCTCAAGGTGCCGCCCGCGGGCGATCAGCACCACCTCGCGCCCGGCCATGTGGAGACGTGCGCCGATCACACCACCGATCGCACCCGCTCCAAAGATCACATACCGCACAGGCGATCGCGAACGCTAGCGCCGCGACCGCGAATGTTAAGTTCGCGGCCCGCTCACACAGGCACATTCGATGGGAGTAGTGTCAGAAGCTGAGCTGGCCCTGCGGGCAGCACCCTCAGCCCAAGCCCGACAGCCACCAACGGCGCCACGCGCCACGAGGCGAGGAGCGAAGGCGATACCGGTTGCAACCGCGGGGCCGGTCTGCTTTCTCGACCGGTACCGCCAAACCGGCTCACGGCAGCGCGCCCATCATGCCGGACCCCGCCTCGCCGCAAACCCACCAAGGCGGCCGGCCTTCGGGCGGGCGCGCACCCGACGTTGGGGCAATATTCGTCTGGGCGCAGGGAAGTGATCGAAGAGAGCGAGGTAAGCCAATGCGAGTAGGAGTGGTCGGAGGAGGACTGATGGGCTCGGGCATCGCGGAGGTGTGCGCCCGCGCCGGGATGGACGTCACCGTGGTCGAGGCCAGCGCAGAGCGGGCGGAGTCCACGCGGGCTTCGGTGGAGCGCTCGATGGAGCGGGCGGCGCGGGCGGGAAAGCTCGAGCAGTCCGCTCACGCCGAGGCGGTTGCACGACTCGCGTATACGGCGACGCTCGAGGACGTCGCCGGCGCGGACCTCGCGATCGAGGCGATTGTCGAGTCCGAGCGGGCCAAGCGCGAGGTCTTCCACGAGCTCGACCGCCTGCTGCCAGAGGCGCGCTTTCTGGCCAGCAACACGTCGTCTGTGCCGATCATGAAGCTGGCCGCCGAGACATCTCGGCCTGAGCGCGTGCTCGGGTTGCACTTCTTTAACCCGGTTCCGGTGCTCAAGCTGGTCGAGGTGGTGCGCTCGATCATGACCTCCGAGGCCGTCTTGAGCGAAGCGAAGGCGTTCGCCGAGGAGCTCGGCAAGCAGACGATCGACTCCCAGGACCGAGCCGGCTTCATCGTCAACGCGCTGCTCGTGCCCTACCTGCTCTCGGCGATCAGGATGTACGAGTCGGGTTTCGCGTCCAAAGAGGACATCGACCGTGGCATGATCCTCGGCTGCGCCCATCCCATGGGACCGCTTGCCCTTTCCGATCTGATCGGCCTCGACACGCTTCAGTCGGTCGCCGAATCGATGCACGACGAGTTCCGCGACGCCTCGAACGTCCCGCCGCCGCTGCTCAACCGGATGGTCGAGGCCGGCCTGCTCGGCCGCAAGTCCGGGCGGGGCTTCTACAGCTATGAGGCGAACGGCCGCCGTGCGGCCAGGGCGGCCTAAGCGGGCATGTGACGGGCGCCACACATGTGTGCCCGGCCTCACACAACAGCCTGTTTTGCGACTCCACATGGGGGGAGGTACATAGGGGGGACGGGGTAACGATTCCGATCTACAGGAGATGAGAAATGGCTACCCAGACCCGCACGCAGAGACAGGCCACAGCTAAAAAAGCGGCCGCTACGCGCAAGCAGAACCAGGCCAGCACGCGCACGACGGCGGCCAAGCGCTCGGCTCGCCGCAGCCAGCGCGCCACCAGCGCCGCTTCCCGCGACGCTCGCGGCGCGGCCACCCAGGCCACGCGCGCGGCGACTCGCAGCTTCGAGGCAGGTGCCTTGCGCATCGACGCACTCGGGCGTCAGCTCGAGCGCGCGTTCCACATCCAGGTGGGCGCGGCGCTCGAGGCCCGCGACAGCGCGGTCAAGACATTCCGCACCTATTCGAGGCGAGGCAGCCTCAAGACGCGCCTGCGCCGCTTTGAGCGCCGCGGCGAGACGGCTGTGCGCCGTTCGAACCGCCGCATTCAGCGTGAAGTGGACCAGGCCCGCCGCGACGTCGATCGCCAGGCGAGCGGATTGGTGTCCAGCGCAGGCGACCTGATCGGTCGCCTCGACCCGACCTCGTAGCGCCACCGGTTATAGGAACCGCGATGCAGCCGGCCTCTGAGCCGGCTGCTCGTCGTTTAAGCTGCGACGGCGTGAGCGCGCGGAGCTCACCCACCACCAGATTCGAGGGCTTCGGGCCGGAGGTGCGCCAATGGTTCAAGGGGCTCGAGGCGAACAACAGCCGTGATTACGTCGCCGCCAGCCGGGATTTCTTCGAAGCTGCGATCCGCGACCAGATGGAGGCGCTGCTCGGTGAGCTGAGCGAGACGTTCGGCGGCGAGGTCAAGCTGTTTCGCCAGAACCGCGACGTCCGCTTCTCGCGCGACAAGTCGCCCTACAAGACCAACACCTACGGCATTCTGCACGGAGCGGACATCGCCGCGGGCGGGCTGTACGCCTCGATCTCGGCGGACGGCCTCGTGGCCGGCAGCGGCTATCACATGATGGCCCGCGACCAGCTCGAGCGCTACCGCGAGGCCGTCGACGACGACGCCAGCGGCCCTGAGCTGAGCAAGCTCCTCGACACGGCCCAAAAAACGAGCCTCGAGTTGTGGGCACAGCGCGTCGCGACCGCGCCGCGGGGATATCCAAAGGACCACGAGCGGATTGAGTTGCTGCGCCTCAAGAGCCTCGCGCTCGGAGCGAGGCTCGCGCTCGGGCGGGGCATCAGCCGCGAGGACGCCCTTCGCTTCGTCAGCAACACCTGGCGCGCGGCGTCTCCTGTGGCCCGCTGGCTGGACCAGTACGTCGGCGCGAGCACGCTGCCGCCTGCGCGCCGCGGTCGCTGAATGACGGCCGCTAGCCCGTTTGAACCGGCCCCGAAGGCCCGCTGTCAAGCGGACCCTGAATCTCAGGCGGCGTAAGCAGCGCCGGGGTGCTCAGGTCGAGGAAATCCATGACCGTGGCGGCGTTGGCGTCGCGGGAGGTGAGCGCCGGCAGGTTCCACTTGGCCTCGATCGTCGCCAGCACGGAGGTGTGGTCGTGGACCACGTCGGTGACGCCACCGGGTCGGGCGTAGGGCGAGACGACCACGGCCGGGACGCGCGGGCCGTACGCGTCATAGCCCCCCGGCGGGTCACCGGGCTGGAGCTTGGGCGGAATCTCATCGGGCGGGATCGCGAGTGGGGGCGCGACGTGGTCGTAATAGCCGCCGTGCTCGTCGTAGGTGTAGACCAGCAGCGTGCGGCTCCAGGCCGGGGAACGAAGAACCGCCTCCACCACCTGGTGCGCCCAGGCCTCGCCGTGGTACATGCTCTGCGGGTCCTCCTCGGTCTCGGCCGGATCGAGGTCATCGACGCGCACCCCCACCGCCCTGAGCAGGTTCTTCTCCACGAAGCCGAGTCCCGGCACGTGTCCCGCGATCGACGGCAAGACGCCCACTCCCGGGTCGACGAAGCTGACCGCGGGCAGCTTGCCGCTGCGACAGTCCTCGAAGAACTTGTCGATGTGGTGGTGATGATCCAGGTGCTTGGCCACGATCGACTTGATCACGAACGTCATGGGGACGTCTTCGAAATAGTCGGCCCAGCTGATGTTGTGCTCCGAGAGGCGGTCGAAGATGGTGCCGTTGGGAGGCTCGTCGTCCAGCAGCGCCTGCAGGTCGGTGGCGGTCCCCCCGTAGGCCGTGCCGGCGAGCAAAAAGCGCCGGTTGGGATAGGTGGGCCCTGGCAGCGAGCAGAACCAGCGGTTGGCGAGCGTGAACGTGCTCGCGAGGGAATAGGCGAACGGCACTACCTCGGGCGGGTAGTAGCCCATCGGCTCGGCGTGCCCGGAGGCGGAGCGGACGAAGCCGTCCATCGCGCCACTGTCGATCTGCTCGTGCGTGGCCTTCCAGCTCTGAGAGAGATTCTTGGCCTGGGCGGTGTTCGGCAGCGCGAACGACCTGACCGGGGCAGCCTCCGCGTCGCTGCCCGGATTCGCGTTCGTGGCGTTGCCGGAGGCGTCGAAGGCGAGGCCATCGACATCGCGCCGGCTGCGCGACAGCGCACCCAGGAGATTGTCGAAGGAGTGGTTCTCCATCATCACCACCACGAGGTGGTCAAACGGCATCGCATGGTTGACGGTGCCGGGCCGCTTGCCGGGGAACGGCAAACTCCCTGGCCCGCGTCTGGGACGCTCAGCTGCCACCTTGCCGGGCACACCTCGCGCCCCGCTCTCGAGCGTGACGTCCGCCACGGCCCGCCCGCTGCGATCGGCATAGGAGAGCCCGCCCGTGGTCGACGCGCCGTCACTGAGCGTGATCGCGTCGGTGACGGCGGCGTCGAGCTCCGCTCCCCACACCGGCACCTCGAGCTTGGCGGTCGCCTTGCCGACCATGCCGCCGATGCCCTTCCAGGTGATTCCCACGGCCGCCAGCACACCCGACGCGCCCACCGCGACCTTGCCCGCGTTCTTGGCGACGAACAGCACGTAGACAGCACCGCCGAAGATGAGCAGGACCACGATCAGCAGCGCCCAGAACCACACACTGGTGAACGCCCTGCGTATGAATTTGCCCTCGAGTTGCTTGGCCGCGTCGAGATAGTGCTTCGGCTCCAGTAGCTCGGTCGCCTGCTTTTCGCCCACGACCACGGATCGCCACAGGCTCACCTGGGCGTCGACGAACGCGGGATCAGCGGTGGCGGCTGACTTTGGCCACCGCGCGATTGAGCCCGCGACCCCCCGGGCGGCGTGCGACTCCAGGTCTGAGCTCAGGGAGTCGAGCGCGGCCACCAGCGGCTTGAGCTGGCGCGCGTCGGCCGGTTCGGGCCGTTCACCGCCGATCAGCGCTCGCAGCCCGTTGCCGAGCATGTATGCCTTGGCCAGGCGCGCATCACAGCCGGTCAGGGCGACGGTGACCGTCCGCTCGACCCTGTGAGCCTGATGCGGCGCTGGACCGCGGCGAAGCGCTCTGACCGCATGCTCCACGAGCTCCCAATCGAGCCCGTCCAGATCGAGCCTGTCCAGCTGCTCGGTCAGCTCCAGAGCCTGCGCCTGACACTGCTCTTGCCCATCGAGGACCAGATCGTGAGGCAGCGGCTTGAGCGGCCATGCCTCCGTGAGCTCCTTCATCACCCACCCGAGCTTCACGGCCGCCATCACCTTCGGATCCCCGGGATGCTCTGCTCCCGCGGCCTGCGCGCTTTTCTTGAGCGCGTCGAGCAGCGGCCCGGCGGCATCGCTCACCGAGCCGGGCCCGGATTTGCGGACGGCCTTGTGCCCCAGTGCGGCGTCGTGCCCCACCATCGCTCGCATCTTATCCGCGCGCTACGACTCGTCCAACCCGCCCGGATCCGCGGGCACGTCGACGGCATAGCGCTCCAGCACCTCGAGCGGCACCAGCTCGAGCGCCTGCTCGTGCGTGGCCCCGAGCACCACGTAGGCGCCCACGCCGGCCTCGTGCGCGCGCAGCCAGTTGAGCGCCGTGACGCACCAGCGGTCACCCGGCTCGAGCCCGGGGAAGTGGAACTCCGGCACCGGAGTGGAGAGGTCGTTGCCGATGCTCTGCTGGTAGGCCAGGAACTCGGCGCTCACGACCGCGCAGATCGTGTGGCTGCCGAGGTCCTCGGGGCCCGTTCGGCAGCAGCCGTCGCGATAGAAGCCGGTGAGCGGCTCGGCGCTGCAGCTCTGGAGGGGACCGCCGAGGACGTTGCGCTCCGCCATCAGGACTCTCCGTCGGTGATGCGCGGGAATGGGCTCGCGGCCTCTAGCTCGTACGCCAGCCTGAGCAGGGTGCGCTCGCCGCCGCGGCGCGCCGCGAGCTGGACCGAGCCGGGCAGCCCCGCCGCCATCATCCCGTGCGGGAGCGCGATCGCCGGTCCGCCGGAGACGTTGTTGATCGGCGTGAAGGTGACGTAGTCGGTCAGCTTGGCGAACAGGTCGGCGAACGGCTGACCGGCCCCGAGTTCGCCGAGCAGCGGCGCTGGATGCGCAAGCACTGGGCTCAGCAGCACGTCCACGTTCGTGAACTGCGCCTCGTAGCGCTCCCCCTCGCGCCGCAGCCGCCTGATCGCGGCAACCAGCCGCGCCGCACGCCGTCCCACGTAGCGCACGAGCCCTCGCGTGAACGGCTCGAGCCGGCCGTAGCTGAAACGCAGCCCGTGGCTCGCGGCGAGCACCCCGCACATGCCCGCGGCGCCAAAGGCCCAGTAGAGCTTGAAGTCCTCGGTCGAGCGCGCGTCGATGCCAAGCCGCGCCTCGATCATCTCGTGGCCCTGGCCCGCCAGCACGTCCGCGGCCGAGCCCAGCACCGCCGCGCACTCAGGATGCACGGGCCGCTCGAAGACGTCTTGCTCGATCACGCCGATGCGCAGCCGGCGCTCGCCCGGCCCCTCCACCAGCCCGGCCGGCGCGAGCCGCGGGTCGGCCTGGAAGCGCTCGGCGGCCGCGAGGTAGTGCGCCGTGTCGCGCACCGAGCGCGTGAGCACGCCCTCGGAGATGAGGTTGACAGGCGCCTGCCGCGCGCCCGGCCGGTCAAGCAGGCGCCGCCGGGTCGCCTTTAGCCCCACGAGCCCGGTGACCGCCGCCGGGATGCGGATCGAGCCGCCACCGTCGCTGCCGTGGGCGATCGGCACCGCGCCCGACGCCACCAGCGCCGCCGAGCCCCCGGATGAGCCGCCGGCCGAGTGCTCGCGGTTCCAAGGGTTGCGGACCGGCGGCAGGGTGGCGTATTCCGTCGTCGCACTGAGGCCGAACTCGGGCAGGCGCGTCTTGCCGAGCGCCACAAACCCCTGCCCCAGAAACTGCCTGGCGGCGGGGCCGTCGTTGCGCGCCGCGCGCGCCGGGAACGCCAGCGAGCCGTGCCCGCTCGGCAGCCCGCGCACGTCGGTGTCGTCCTTGACGAACGCGGGCACGCCCGAAAAAGACAGATTGGACCCGGGCCGATCATGATC
>JAVKSP010000017.1:0-35365 GCA_039583645.1 Solirubrobacteraceae bacterium | reverse complement strand
GGACAGGCCGGAATCTCCATCGCCCGGCCACGTTATCCCTGCAACCGGACGTATCCACTCAAATCGAGTAAGGACATGTGTTCGTCTTGCCCGCCTACGTCGAGCTCCACTGTCACTCGGCCTTCTCGTTTCTGGACGGAGTCTCGCTCCCAGACGAGCTCGTGGCGGGCGCGCTCGAGCTCGGCCATGACGCGCTCGCGCTAACGGATCACAACTCGGTCTCGGGCTCGATGGAGTTCGCGGTCGCCGCCCGCGCGCTGGGGTTGAGGCCGATCCACGGCACCGAGCTCACGCTGGAGGATGACCGCCACCTGACCTTGCTGGTCGAGAACGCGCGGGGATGGTCGAACCTCTGCCGCATATTGACCCGCGCGCATACATATACACGCGCGGGCAGGCCGGGCGCCCCGCCCGCGCAGCCGTCGACTCCGCTTCAGACCGTGCTCGAGCACAGCGAAGGGCTGGTGTGCCTCTCGGGCTGCGCATTGCACGGCGTCCATGACGCGGTCACATTGGGGCGGCTGCGTGAAGCGTTCGGGTCCGAGCGCCTGCGGGTCGAGCTGCAGCGGCCGTTCTTGCGTGATGATCGTGCCCGCAACCGACGCCTGGAGAGGTTGGGACGGCGACTCGGCGTGCCATGCGTGGCGACCGGCGACGTCCATGCCCACGCGCGCGCCCGAGGGCCGCTGCAGGACGCTTTTGTCGCCGTGCGGCTGCACGCCACGCTCGATGGATCGGAGCCCGAGCGGCGCGGCAACTTCAGCCACGTGCTGAGCTCACCCCAAACGATGGCGTCGCGCTTCTCCGAGCACCCGGAGGCGGTGGCGGAGACAGTTCGCCTCGCGCAGCGCCTGCAGTTCGACCTGCGCTCCGACCTCGGCTATCGCTACCCGGGCTCGGAGGATCCGGAGGCGATGCGAAAGCTCGCAGAGCTGTGCGTCGTGCGGCTGTCGGAGCGGTATGGGGGGGAGCCCGCCGGGTTACGCGCGCGCGCGGCCGCCCGGCTCGAGGAGGAGCTGCGGATCATCGACTCGCTCGGACTGGCGGGTTTCTTCCTGCTCCACCACGACCTGCTCGAGCTCGCGCGGGAGGTGGCGGTGGAGGTCCGCGGGCGCGGCACCGCCCGCTCGCTGCTGCCGCCCGGCCGGGGTCGTGGTTCGAGCGTGTCCTCGATCGTCTGCTACCTGACGGGCCTCTCGCACGTGGACCCGATAGCCAACGAGCTCTTGATCGGGCGCTTTCTCAACGATGAGCTGACGGCGCTCCCCGACATCGACCTCGACTTCCCCCGCGACATCCGCGAGGTACTGATTCCGCGCATTCACGATCGCTATGGGCGCCAGCAGTCGGCGCTGGTGGCGGCTTTTCCTACCTACCGCGCACGGGGCGCGATCCGCGAGCTCGGCAAGGCACTCGGGTTGCCGGGGGGCGAGATCGAGCGGGTGGCGCGCGGCAGCGAGGGATGGGACGCGCGCGAAGTCGCGCGCGATATCGAGTCCGCGCTGGGGCGCGAGCCCAGTGGGCGATGGGCCTGGCTCGCGCGGCTGGCGGCGCAGGCGCACGGGCTGCCCAGGCACCTCAGCCAGCACTCCGGCGGGATGATCGTCTCGACCAGGCCGCTGATCGACTGCTGCCCCGTCGTGCCGGCCGCGATGGAGGGCCGCCAGCTCGTGCAGTGGGACAAGGACTCCTGCGCCGACGCGGGCTTCCTCAAAATCGATCTGCTCGGCCTGGGGATGCTCTCGGCCGTCGAGCGGTGCGTCGAGCTGGTCGCGCACACGCGCGACGAGCGCATCGATTTGGCGCGGATTCCCTACGACGACCCGGACACATACGACTGCATCCAGAACGCCGATACCACGGGGGTCTTCCAGATCGAGAGCCGTGCGCAGATGCAGTCGCTGCGGCGCACCCGGCCGGCGAGTCTGCAGGACCTCACGATCCAGGTCGCGATCGTGCGGCCGGGCCCAATCCAGGGCGGGGCGGTGAACCCCTACATCGCGCGGCGCCAGCGGCTGCGCGAGGACCCGGACTACGAGGTGCCCTACGAGCACCCGTCGCTCAAGCCGGTGCTCTCCGAGACGCTCGGCACGATCATCTTCCAGGACCAGGTGCTGGAGGTGGCGATCGCGTTCGCCGGCTTCAGCGTGGGCGAAGCCGAGGGGCTCAGGCGGGCCATGAGCCGCAAGCGTTCGGAAGCCGCGATCAAGGCTTATCACGAGCGTTTCGTGGCCGGCGCGATGCGATTGCATGAGGTCGAGCGCGAGACCGCCGAGCGGGTGTTCGCGATGGTCCAGGGGTTTTCGGGCTTCGGCTTTCCCAAGGCCCATGGCGCCGCGTTCGGGCTGCTCGCGTACCAATCGACATGGCTACGTGTCCACTACGGACCGGAGTTCCTGTGCTCGCTGTTGGACGAGCAACCGATGGGGTTCTATCCCCCGGACGCGCTCGTGCACGAGGCGCAGCGGCGAGGGATCGAGGTGCGAGCACCAGACGTAAACCTGAGCCAGGCGGAGTGCTCGATGGAGCCAAATGGGGCGGTTCGCATCGGCTTGGGCCACGTCAAGGGGGTGCGTGAACAGGAGGTCAAGGCGCTGGTCGCGGCCAGGGTGCAGAGAGGACCGTTTCGGAGCTTCGCCGACCTCGCTTCGCGGACAGGCTCGAGCGGAGGGTCCTTGGAGCTGCTGGCCTGGGCGGGGGCGTGCGACTCCCTGGCGGAGGCGTCTGCGGGCGAGTGGTCCCCCTTCGCGCGTCGCGTCGCCCTGTGGCAGCTCGGCGTGGCGGCACCTGGCCGGGCGGTGCCCGGAGGCGTCCAGCTCGCGCTGCCACTCGGCCTGTCCGCACCCCCCGAACTGCGTGAGCTCTCCGCCTGGGAGTCGATGGCCGCTGACTACGCCACGAGCGGGCTGACCGTTCACACCCACCCGCTGGCGCTGCTGCGCAATCGCTTGCCCGCCGATGTGGTGGCCAGTCGCGATCTGCAGGGGCTCGAGCACGGCGCGCGTGTCAAGGCCGCCGGCCTGGTGGTCGCACGCCAGCGTCCAGGGACCGCGGGTGGGATCGTGTTCGTGCTGCTCGAGGACGAGTACGGGACGATCAACCTGATCATCCCCGCCCGCATCTACGAGCGCCATCGCTTGACGGTGCGGACCGAACCGCTGATGATCGTGCGGGGACGGCTCGAGCGCTTTGCGGCGGCCGGCGGGGCCATCAACGTGCTGGTGGATCACGTCGGGTACGTGGGGGTCCCCGGTGCGCCCTTGGCGGAGGTCAAGGACTTCTCGTTGCTCGACGAGCAGGTGCGGCGAGGGCTCGCCGAGCAGCGTGCGGCGAGCGTCGGCAGCGCTGCGGTGTCGGGCGGTTCGGAGGTGGACGACTTCCGCGCCGTCGCACCGCCGGTGATGAGCTTCGCGGCCGGGCGCAGGCGATGAGGGGACTCACGCCCCCCGGTGCCGCGCGCCCGCCCCGGGGCGCCCGCCTAGCCCCGGGTCGCGATAAGGTGCCCGCGCACCATGCTTGCGGTCTGGCTGTTCGTCGCGTTCTGGGTCGTGATCGGCGTCGCGCTGTTCTTCATCGCGATCCGCGGTGGGCTGGGCGGTGCCAGGGAGGCGTTCCAGGTTCAAGCGCCGCGCGCGC
Source organism: Solirubrobacteraceae bacterium (assembly GCA_039583645.1). Lineage (GTDB taxonomy): Bacteria > Actinomycetota > Thermoleophilia > Solirubrobacterales > Solirubrobacteraceae > Palsa-465. Next base: position 31,729 of record JAVKSP010000017.1, on the reverse strand, counting down.
GCCGAGTGTTCGGCGCGAGCTTCGTCGTGATCTATGTCGCGTTCGGGATCGCTCTGCCCGCGATCTTCCTGGTCGGCAACCACGCAAACGCGAATGCGCAGATCGGGGGAATGAGGCTGACCGCCGCCGAGAAGACGGGCCGCGAGCTGTTCGGACAGCACTGCGGGTTCTGCCACACGCTCGCCGGCGCCAACTCGGTCGGGAAGATCGGCCCCAACCTCGACACCTTGCAGCCGGCCGAGTCGCTCGTGCTACGGACGATTCTCAACGGCTGCCTGCAGAGTCCGCCGGCGGGGTCGGCCGGCGCCGCCGAGACGTGCCTGGGCAACGGAACCATGCCCGCCAACGTCCTCCAGGGGAGTCAGGCCTCGGACGTGGCCAAGTTCGTAGCGGCGATCGCGGGCAAAGAGTAGGTCCGCGAGCGGCGTCCCCGTGCTTGCGGCCGGGGTTTCCGCGCCTTATCGCCGGGGGCGTATTCGCCGCAAAATCGACCATCGCGGTGCGTCGGGTACAGGCGCGGCATCCGCCTCTGCTGGTAGGCTCGCGCAATTGCCGCTGAGCTCTCGCCCCACATAGGCGAGAGGCGGGGAACCCAAGGTTTCTTGGGGCGAATCGCGTCTCAGCGCGTAGCGCCACTCTTTCGGCGCGAGCCCGTCAGCTAACCCCGCAAGCACCAGAGAGAGAGGAAGACATATGCCGGAGCGAGCTGCGCGCAGCTGGATGTCCTATGAAGGACTTGGTGAGGCGAGCCTCGAGCCACGTGACGCCGCCGCCGCGCGAGTGAGTCCGAATGTGACCAGCTCGTCCGCGCGTCGCACCGTGGTCATTCGCGGCCAGGTCGTCGATCGCTACGGCCCGCCTCGGCGATCGGAGCGCAGCAGCCCTCTCGCCGGCTACTACCGCCCGCGGCCCGAGCGGGCGGCGAAGTGGGCCGTGTTGCTGGGCTTCTTGCTGGTTGTGGTCGCGCTTCTGAGCGCGCACCTCTAGCGCACCCCCGCCCATGCCTGCCCCGCACCGGGGCGTGCCCGCGGCCGACCGGTTTCTTGCGGAGCCGCAGCCGCGGACCCAGCGCAGCCGCGCGGGCGGATCGGTTTCTTACCGAACTCGCAGGAACGGATGAGCCACCGTTTACTCCCACACGTATAAGGGGAAGGGGCGTTTATAGCCCCGGTCGTCCCTTGCGCCGGCGCACTCCCCGCATTACACTTATCTCTCGTAAGCAAGTCTCAAAAATGAAGGGCATAACAGACCCCTTGAAAAGGCCTTTTGGTGGTCCATGATGAAGACGCAAATGAGCAGATTCCAAATCCACGATGACCTGACGGCGCCACAGGGCTCGGTTCCGGTCCTGCGCGGCGCGCTGGCGTCCGGTGGCCAGCTACCGAACTTCCTCGGGGTGCTCGCCGGTTCGCCGGCGGCGCTGCGCGCCTACGCGCGGTTTCGTTCCGAGCTGCGCCACGGACGCCTGACCCTGGCCACGCTCGAGCGGATTGCGCTCGCGGTCGCCGAGCACTACGAATCGGCGCCCGGGATCGCGCTGCACTCGCGTGCCGCCCGCAACGCGGGTCTGGCGCTAGACGAAGTTGCGCTCGCGCGCAATTTCAACTCCAAGGACCCACGCGAGGCAGCGCTGCTGCGCTATTTGCAGGCGCTCATCGATGATCGCGGTCACGCCCCTATGCACCTCCATGAAGAGGCCCGCGAGGCCGGCTGGGATGACGAGGAGATCCTGGAGGGGATTGCCGCACTGGCCCTCGAGGCCTTTACCGCGCTGGTCAACGTCGCCGGCGAAGTTCCGGTCGACGGCTCCAACGAGGCCTCGCGGACGCTTCAGGCAGCGTAACCTTTTGACCGACATGGGCGCCCGCCGCGATACGGCCAACGCCGAGGGCGAAGCGCCGGCAGCCCGCTGTTGCCCCCTGTATCACGAGGCCGTCGAGCTGGTCGGTCGGCGCTGGACGGGGGCGATCCTGCGCGTGCTGATGGACCGTCCACTGCGCTTCTCGGAAATCGCTCAGGCCGTCCCTGAGCTCTCGGATCGCCTCCTGTCAGAGCGCATGAAGGAGCTCGAGCGCCGGGGCATGGTCGAGCGCACGGTCATCTCCGGACCGCCGTTGCGTGTCGAGTACGAGCTCTCCCGCATGGGCAAGGAGCTCGAGCCAGCGCTGGCCGAACTGCAGCGCTGGGCCAACCGGTGGCTGCAGCGCTCGCGCCCCAACGGCCACGCGACCGCCCCGGATCGGGTCGTCCGGCACGTATAACCTCTCGCGCGGCAAAGCCGCTGGTTCCAGTTAGAGGAGGCCGATGACCCCGCTCAGCGCCGATGACGTCCGCGCGCTCGTCAAGGAGCGCGACATTCGCTTCATCCGGCTGTGGTTCACCGACATCTTGGGCCAGCTCAAGGCGTTCTCGATCAACTCCTCCGAACTCGACGACGCCTTCGAGGGCGGCATGGGCTTCGATGGCTCCTCGATCACCGGCTTCAACCCGATCGAGGAGTCGGACATGATCGCGATGCCCGACCCGGCCACCTTTGCCGTCCTGCCCTGGCGGCCTACCGAGCAGGGTGTGGGGCGCATGTTCTGCGACATCGTGACCCCAGAGCGGACTCCTTATGAGGGAGATCCGCGGTACGTGCTCAGGCGCGCGCTCGAGCGTGCGCGGGCGATGGGGTTTGACCACTATTTCCTGGGACCAGAGCTCGAGTACTTCTACTTCCGCGATTCGAGTTCGACTCAGGTGCTCGACGAGGGCGGCTACTTCGATCTCACCGCGCTCGATGCCGGGACCGACCTGCGGCGGGAGACCGTGCTGGCGCTGGAGCAGCTGGGCATCCACACCGAGTACACGCATCACGAAGTGGGGCCGAGTCAGCACGAGATCGACATGCGCTACGCCGACGCCTTGAAGATGGCCGACGACTGCATGACCTACCGCATCACGGTCAAGGAGTACGCGCTCAAGTACGGGCTGCACGCCACCTTCATGCCCAAGCCGATCTTCGGCAAGAACGGCTCTGGGATGCACACCCACCAGTCGCTCTTCGCGGGCGAGCGTAACGCCTTCTTCGATGCCGACGACCAGTACTTCCTCTCCGATGTCGGCAAGGCCTTCATCGCGGGCCAGCTTCGCCACGCGCGCGAGATCTGTTCGATATTCGCCCAGTGGGTTAATAGCTACAAGCGCCTGGTGCCCGGGTATGAGGCACCGGTTTACGTGGCGTGGTCGCGTCGCAACCGCTCGGCGCTGGTGCGGGTGCCGCTCTATCACCCGGGGAGGGAACGGGCCACCCGCATGGAGCTCCGCTGCCCGGATCCGGCGTGCAATCCATATCTGACCTTCGCAGCGCTGCTGCAGGCCGGGCTAGAGGGGATCGAGCACCGCTACGAGTTGCCTGCCCCGATGGAGAAGAACCTCTACCACCTCTCTCCCGACGAGCGGCGGCGGCTCGGTATCGAGCAGCTACCCGAGACGCTGGGCGAGGCGATCGAGCTCACGGCGGGCTCCGAACTGGTCTTGAGGACGCTCGGCGAGCACGTTTTCAACCGCTACATCGAGATCAAGCGCCAGGAGTGGGACGACTATCGCGTGCAGGTGACGCCCTGGGAGCTGGAGCGGTATCTGCAGGTTCTGTGAGGCGGCGCTAGCGTGGGCGAACCTTGTCCCCGGCTCCCCGCATCACCGTTGTCGGTTCGGCCAATGTCGACTACGTCGCCCGCTGCGCCCGCCTTCCTCGCGCCGGCGAGACGCTCACCGACGCCGAGTTCACGCGCGTCCCCGGCGGGAAGGGCGCAAACCAAGCGGTGGCCGCGGCCCGGCTGGGCGCCAGGGTGCGGTTTGTGGGGAGGGTAGGGGCCGACGACTTCACCTTGCGCGCGCTCGAGCGCGAGGACGTCGATGTTCGCCATGTGACGCGCGATGACGGCGAGAGTGGGGTCGCCTTGATCATCGTCGATGAGGCTGGGGAGAACGTGATCGTGGTCGCTCCGGGGGCCAACCGCCGCCTGCTGGCCGACGATGTCGTCAGCGCGCTCGCCGCGGGCGACGCGGAAGCCGTCATCTGCCAGCAGGAAATCCCCCACGAGGCTGCGCTGGCGGCACGGGCGGCGGCCGGCCGGGAAGAGCGGAAGGCCTTCTTCTGCTTCAACGCGGCGCCGGCACGCGGGCCGCTCGATCCGCGGCTCGAGCCCGACCTGCTCGTCGTCAACCGCTACGAGTATGAGGAGGTGGGGCCGTTTCGCGGACTTGTGGCGCTCACGCTCGGCGCCGAAGGCGCGGTTCTGCTGCAGGACGGACAAGAGCTCGCCCGGGCGCGGCCGCCGCGCATCGAGGCAGTCGACGGCACGGCTGCCGGCGACGCCTTCTGTGCGGCGCTGGTGCTGTCGCTGCTGGAGCAGCGCGAGCGTGAGGAAGCGCTTGCGCGCGCCTGTGCCGCGGGCGCACTGGCCGCCTCCCGGCACGGGGCGCAGCCGTCGCTGCCCACCCGCGAGGAACTCGACCTGGCGGTGGCAGCGTGACGCGGATCATCATCGACTGCGATCCGGGTCACGACGACGCGATCGCACTGCTGCTCACGCTCGGCAGTCCCGAGCTGGAGCTCCTCGGAGTAACCACGGTGGCGGGCAACACGACGCTTGAGTTCGCGACGGCCAACGCGCTCAGCGTGCTCGACCATATGGGACGCGCTGACGTCCCGGTGGCCGCCGGTGCCTCGCGCCCGCTCGTGCGCGAGCGCTCTCTGCCGGTTGGCGATCAGATTGCCAGCGGCCTCGAGGGACCAGTACTGGCGGCGCCGTCGCGCTCGCCAGGTCCGCTGCACGCCATCGATTGGATCGCGCAGACCGTGCTCGGTGGTGAGGAGCCGGTCACGCTCGTCGCGATCGGCCCGCTCACGAACGTCGCGCTGCTGCTGGCGCGCTATCCCGAGGTCGAATCTGCGCTCGAGCGCGTCGTGCTGATGGGGGGCTCGGTCGGCGAGGGAAACATGACGCCGGCTGCGGAGTTCAACATCTGGACCGATCCCGAGGCGGCCGCACGCGTCTTCACAAGCGAACTCGATCTGACGATGATCGGTCTCGACGTTACCTATCGGGCGCTGATGATGCCCGAGCACGCCGAGCGCTTGGCGGCCGCCGGCCGCGCGGGCACGCTCGTCTCCGACCTGTACGCCTTTTACTCGCGCTTTCACCCCCGCCGGCTCAGCCCGGTCGGCGTACCCGTCCACGACGCCGTCGCGGTCGCCTATCTGATCGATCCGACGCTGCTCAGTCTGCACCACTGCGGGGTCAAAGTCGACACGGGCGGAGAGCTCTCACGCGGCGGCACATATGTCGACCTCTGGGGCCAGGCTGGCTGGGCGCCAAATTGCCACGTGGCAGTCGACATCGACTCAGAACGCTTCTTCGATCTACTGCTCGGGCGAGTCGAAGCGCTGGGCTAGGTGGCGCTACAGCGCCGCCGCCAGGGCGTCGGGCGTCGTCACCGGTGCCTGGCACGCGAAGTGCTCGCACACGTATGCGGCGGCTGCGCCGTCGACTGGTTCGCGACCCTCCAGCAGCGGGACGGCGCCGGCGCTGCCCGCTGCGAGGACGACGTGCGGGCGGTACTCCGAGCGCACCACGCGGATCAGCGCATCCGGCGCGGCGCCCACGATCGCTACCTCGCGTACCGGCGCGAGATAGAAGTCCGCCGCCTGGAGCAGATGGCCGAATGCGTTCGGCTGGCGCACCGCTAGTCCGAACAGCACTCGCAGCACACCCAGCCCGTAACGCTCGTACTTGCCCTCCCCCGACAGCAGAGCCAGCCGCAGGAGTGAAAGCGCGGCGGCTGAGTTCCCAGATGGGACTGGCGAGTCCTGCATGTCTTTGCGGCGGCTGACCAGCGGCTTGAGCTCGGCCGCCGTGGTGAAGAAACCGCCCTGATCAGGGTCGGCGAAGCGCTTGATCATCTCACCCGCGATCCGTACCGCCTCCAGATAGAAGCGCTCCTCAAATGTCGTCTCGTACACGGTGATGAGCGCGTCGAGCAGAAACGCGTAATCCTCCAGGTAGGCGCCGATGGTGCCGGGGCCTTCCTTCCACGTTCGCAGTAAGCCACCGTCTGGCGCGCGCAGCGCACTCACCACGAACTCTGTCCCGGCCACCGCTGCCTCCACGTAATCCGAACGTTCGAGCGCTCCGCCCGCTTCCGCAAGCGAAGCGATCATGAGCGAGTTCCATGCGGTGAGGCGCTTGTCGTCGAGGCCCGGTCGAACGCGCTTTGCTCGAGCAGCTTGTAGGAGGGCACGAATCTCGGTGAGACGCTCGGGCTCGGCGCCCTTGGCCTGAAGGACATTGGCGCCGTGCTCGAAGTTCCCGAGTTCGGTGGCGCCGAAATAAGCGATCGCCTCGTCGGCGAGCGGGCCGAGCTCGTGGCGCAACTCGTCCACGGTCCACACGTAAAACCGCCCCTCCACACCTTCAGAATCGGCATCGAGCGCCGAGTAGAAGCCGCCCTCGGGTCCACGCATCTCGCCGAGCACCCAGTCGAGCGTCTCGCAGCACACGCGACGGAAGCGGGGCTGACGCGTTACCTGCCAACCGTGTAGGTACACGCGCGCGAGCAGCGCATTGTCATAGAGCATCTTTTCGAAGTGAGGCACGGTCCAGGCGCCGTCGACGGCGTAGCGCGCGAAACCTCCTCCGACCTGGTCGTAGATCCCTCCGGCAGCCATCGCGGCGAGCGTGCCCGGCGCCATCTCGCGCTCCCCGCGCGCGAGCAGGAACTCGAGCACCGACGCTTGCGGAAATTTGGGCGCGCCGCCGAAGCCGCCGTGGGTGCGGTCGTAGGTAGCGGCGAGCGCGGCGACCGCATTGTCCAGGAGCGCGTCGCGTATCGGCTCAGCTGACGGCGCTAGCCTTCCGCTCCTCGCGAGCGCAGCGGCAAGCTGGCCGCCCTGCCGCTCCACCTCCTCGCGACGGTCGCGCCATGCTTCCGAGACCGCGTCGAGCACCATGCGCCAGCTGGGCATCCCGCCTCGGGGCTGCGGCGGAAAGTAGGTGCCCGCGAAAAAGGGCGTCAGGGCGGGGGTGAGAAAGGCGTTCAGCGGCCAGCCGCCGTGGCCGGTCAGCGCCTGGCAGGCATCCATGCATACCGCGTCGATGTCGGGCCGTTCCTCTCGGTCCACCTTCACACACACAAAGCGCTCGTTCATCACGCCGGCGATCTTCGGATCCTCGAATGATTCGTGCTCCATGACATGGCACCAGTGACAGGCCGAATAGCCGATCGAGACGAGCAGCGGACGATCCTCGGCGCGCGCTCGGGCCAGCGCTTCTTCGCCCCACGCATACCAGTCCACCGGGTTGTCCTTATGCTGGAGCAGGTATGGCGAGCTCTCGTGTGCGAGGCGATTGCTCACGCGCTCAGCGTACCCGGGCCATCTTGAGGCCACGCGCTGGCGAGGCGCCGAGAGGTGTGCGGTACCTCGTAAACCCTGTAACGGTAGGGTTCGCATGATTCAGTAACTGTGACCCCGGGGAGGGAATGTGCCAGCACAACGTGAGGCAGTGAGCGCGTCGGACGCCCCCGCGGCGATCGGCCCCTACGTTCACGCGATCCGCTCGGGCAACCTCCTGTTCTGCTCTGGACAGATCGGGCTTGACCCTCGCACCGGGGAGCTGGCGGGACGCAATGCCGCCGACCAAGCGGGTCGCTGCCTCGAGAATCTCTCCGCGATCTGCAACGCCGCTGGCACCACGCTCGGCAATGCGGTGCGGCTCACGATCTACGTGACCGATATGGATGCGTTCGAGGCGGTCAATGAGGTCTACGGGTCCTTCTTCGAGTCCGATCCCCCCGCTCGCGTGACGATCGGCGTGTCGGCGCTGCCGCGCGGAGCCAAGGTGGAGATCGACGCGGTGGTGGCGCTCAGCTAGCGTCCGCACGATGAGCGGTCCCTCCACGGAGGACATCAATCGGGCCGCCGAAGCGGGCAGGCAGGTCATCCGCGAAACGCCGGTGCTCACGTCGCGGACCGTCAGCGAGCGAGCGGGGAGGACCGTGGTGCTCAAGGCGGAGAACCTGCAGCGCACAGGATCGTTCAAGTTGCGCGGTGCGCTGGCGAAGATCGCGTCGCTGGGGGATCGCTGCCGCGGCGGCGTCGTGACGGCCAGTGCAGGCAACCACGGCCAGGCGGTCGCCTATGCGGCTCGTGCCCGGAGCGTCCCCTGCGAGGTGTTCATGCCCGAAATCGCGCCTGTCGCAAAGGCAGAGGCAGCCGTTGCACTCGGCGCGACGATCCGGTTCGGTGGCGCGACGCTCGACGACTCGCTCGACGCGGCGCGAGAGCGCGCCGACACCGGCGGACTCGTGTTTGTGCACCCCTTCGACGATCCGGAAGTGATCGCGGGACAGGGCACGCTGGGACTTGAGCTACTGGAGCAGGTGCCGGATATCGCTTGCGCCGTGGTCCCGGTCGGCGGCGGCGGTCTCATCTCCGGCATAGCGATCGCGCTGAAGACGGCGCGCCCTGAGGTGCGCGTGATCGGCGTGCAGGTCGATGCGTACGCGCCTTTCCCCGCTTCGCTTGCGGCGGGAGACGCGGTCGAAGTCCCGCCCGCTCCGACGATCGCCGACGGGATCGCCGTGAAACGGCCGGGAAGGCTGACCTTGGAGCTGGTTCGCAAGTGGGTCGACGAAATCGTCGTCGTCCCCGAGGACGATGTGGCGGAGGCGATGGTGCTGTTGATGGAGCGGGCAAAGCTCGTCGTCGAGGGGGCGGGTGCGGTTGGAGTGGCGGCCCTGCTGGCGGGACGGATCCCCGAGTGCGCTGCCGGGACCACGGTCGCGGTCCTTTCCGGGGGCAATGTCGACTCCGGCCTGCTTGCCAACGTCGCGCGCCGTCACGAGAGCCTTGCGGGCCACAGATTGGTCATCCTGCGCCGCATCCCGGACCGGCCGGGCGGGCTGGCGAGATTGCTGTCGCTGGTCGCCGACAAGGGCGCCAACCTGGTCGATGTCCAGCACATTCGCGAGGGCTTCGACCTCCATGTTCGAGAGACGGCAGTACAGCTGGTGCTCGAAACCAGGGGGCTCGAGCACGCGGAGGCCGTCCTCGCCGCGGTCAAGGAGGCCGGTTACTCGGAGCCACGGCTGCTGCAGTGACGCTTTTGGCTAGGCGCTTGCTGCGGCCGAGCGGTAAGCCTGCGCAGCTTCGACCAGCGCCGTGATCAGTCGGCTGCGCTCGTCGGCCTCGGGATGCCACTGCACGCCAAGCACGAACCGCCGTCCGGGCGCCTCGATGGCTTCGGGCAGTTCATCGAAGGTCGAGACCCCGGTCACCGCAAGGCCCTCGCCGATCTTCCCCACGCCTTGGTGGTGGTGGGACTTGACGCCATGGAGCTCCTCGCCGGCGGCCAGCGCTGCGAGCGAGCCGCCACGCAGCGACACGTCGTGATCTGAGTTCTCGAAGCTGCCGGGGTTGCGGCGGTGCTCTTCATGCCCGAGGTAATCGGGAAGGTTCTGCCGCAGCGTGCCGCCAAAGGCGACGTTCACCACCTGCATGCCGCGGCAGATCCCGAGCACCGGCATGTCGCGGGCGACAGCGGCGCGGGTGAGGGCGATCTCGGCGCGGTCGCGTACGGGCACGGCGTCGTCCGTTGTGGGCTGCCGCTCTTCGCCGTACTCGGCCGGATCGATGTCGCGTCCCCCCGCGAGTACCAGCGCATCGACGAGGTCGAGCACCTCATCCGGGCCGTCCTCTAGTTGGGGATCGGGAGGCACCATCAACGCGAGGCCGCCGGCGCGCTGGATTGCCGTTATGTAGTCGTATGCCAGCAGCGCGGCCCAGCGGTCCCAACGCCCCCAGCGCGCTTGCTCGAGCGCTGTGCAGATGGCGATCGCGGGTCGGGCATCGTCCATGGATCCAGGGTAACGGCGCCGCTTTGCGGCCCCTAGACCCGAGCGTGCTCGTCGCGCAGCGCCGCCCGCCTGATCTTCCCGCTCGCGGTCTTCGGCAGCTCCGCTACGAAGTCGATGATGCGCGGGTACTTGTACGGGGCGGTCTCGCTCTTGACGTGTGCCTGAAGCTCGGACACGAGGCGCTCGCTGGGCGCGAAGCCGTCCCGCAGCACGAGTACCGCTCGCACCACAGCGCCGCGCTCTTCGTCGGGAGCGCCGACAACTGCGGCCTCGGCGACAGCCGGGTGTGAGACCAGCGCCGACTCCACCTCGAACGGACCGATCCGGTAGCCCGCGGAGATGATCACATCATCGGCGCGGCCTTCGAAGTAGAGATAGCCGTCCTCGTCCTGGTGCACGCGGTCGCCGGTGCGCCACGGCTGCTCCTCCTGGGCGGGTTGACCATCGACATAGCCGACGAAGAAGGTGGGGTCGGTGCGGGGGGCCGCAAGCACCAGCTCCGATCCCTCGACGCGGAGGTCGACTCCCGGCAGGGGAAGCCCCATTGAGCCCGGTCGCACGGGGATGCCGACGGGGTTGGCCGTGAGTTGGCCCGTCTCGGTCTGTCCATACCCATCACGGATCTCCATGCCCGTGGCCTCGCGAAAGGTACGGATGACGTCCGGGTTCAGCGCCTCGCCGGCCGCCACGAGCGCGCGCACCTCGGGAAGCGGTGGGATCTCGGCGCGTTTGGCGATCACCCTGTACTCGGTGGGAGCCATGCAGAGCACGTTGACCCGCTCACGCCGAAGTAGTTCGAGTCGCTGCACCGGATCGAAGCGAGCGTCGTGCAGCAGCGCCGCCGCACCACGGATCCACGGTGCGATGAACACATTGCGAGCCGATTTGGACCAGCCCGACGCGGCCGTGCACCACACAAGGTCGCCTGCGCGTGCATCGAGCCAATGCTCTGCCTGAAGCCGCTGTCCGGGCAGGTAGCGCTGGCCGTGGATCACGCCTTTGGGCTCCCCAGTGGTCCCGCTGGTGAAGGTGATCAGGCAGGGGTCGGTGGGCCCCAGCTCCACCGCTTCTGCCGGCTGGGCCTCGAACTGGCGGGGGTCGGGGAGGATGAGCGTCTCGCACGTTGGGCCCGCGGCGGAGAGCTCGGCGAGGTTGCGCTCGTCAGCCACGATCAGCTGCGGCCTCGCCGCCGCGATCCGCAGGCGCAGGTCCTTGGCGCGCAGCTGCTCGTTGCACGGCAGCGCGACGGCGCCGATGCGAAAGCAGGCGGTCATCGAGAGCACCCACTCCGGCCGGTTGCCGATTAGCGTCATCACGGTTTCCCCTCGCGTCACGCCGTGGCGCCGGAATGCCGTCGCGAGGCGAGCGCTCTGCCGGGAGATCTCGCCGAAAGTCCACTCCTTGCGGCCGCCGTCCCGAGCGATTTCGACCAGCGCCAGGCGCTCTCGGGGAGCGGCATCGACGACATCGCGCGCGAAGTTCATGGCGGCGGTGAGTCTGGCAGGATCGGGTCGCATGATCCCCGTCTCTCACAGGTGAGCCGGCATGACCCTGTGGAATGGAGTGCTGTGGCTGCACCTCGTGGCGATGGCCTTCTTCATCGGCGGTCAGCTGATGCTGGGCGTGATCGTGGTACCGGTGCTGCGCGGCTTCGCCGACCGTGTGCCGCTGCGCTCAGCGGCCCGCCGCTTCGGCATCGGAACGCTTATCGCGATTGCCGTGCTCGCCGGGTCAGGCGCGGCCATGGCGACGCATTACCACCTTTGGGGGGATACGACGCTTCAGGTCAAGCTCGGCCTCGTGGTGCTGGTCGCCTGGCTGATCGCAGCGCACATGCGCTGGCCTGAGCAGCACGTCTTCGACGCCGCGATCTTGCTGGTCTCACTTGCGATCGTGTGGCTGGGCGTGGCGGTCGCAGGCTGACCCAATCCGGGGCGAGTAGGCTCCTTGTCATGGGTCTCATGACCGGAACGGGCCCCCTCAGCCGCAGCCCCGCGGGTCAGTTCAACTTCGCTGCGCCCCCGCCTGGCATGGCTCTTTACCTGGAGCCGGCGCCCAAGCGAATCCGGGTGCAGGTCGGCGGCGAGACGATCGCCGACAGCCGCCGCGCGATGATCCTGCACGAGTCGGGACTGCAGCCTTGTTACTACTTCCCGCCCGAGGATGTACGGCGAGAGCTGCTCGAGCCCAGCGAGCGGCACACGCGCTGTCCCAAGAAGGGTGAGGCCTCCTACTACACGATCCGGGCTGGGGGCAAGCTCGTCGAGGCCGGCGCGTGGACCTACCCTGATCCGATCGCGGAGGCGCCGCCAATCAAGGATCTGATCGCCTTCTACTGGGACCGTATGGACCACTGGTTCGAGGAGGGTGAGGAGGTCTTCGTCCACCCGCGCGATCCCTACCACCGGATCGACATCCTGGGTAGCGACCGCCATGTGCGGGTGTTGCTGGACGGGAAGGTGCTGGCCGAAAGCCGGCGAGCGGTCGCGCTCTTTGAGTCGAACCTGCCGCCGCGCTGGTATCTCCCGGCGCAGGACGTCGCGGTGGAGCTGCAACCGAGTGCCACCGTCACCCGCTGTCCATACAAGGGCACCGCCGCCTACTACTCGGCCGCGGGCAGGGATGATCTTGTCTGGTACTACGCGGACCCGCTGCCTGAGGTGGGCCGGATCAAGGGCCTTCTCTGCTTCTTCAACGAGAAGGTCGACATAGAGCTCGACGGTGAGCTTCAGGAGCGGCCCGAGACCCCCTGGAGCGGGCGCCTCCAATCGCAGCGTCGCGAGGCCGCGTAGCTACCAGAAGGCGGTCGGGGATCTTGAGGCTTGGAATGGCGAGGCCTAGACGTGCATTTCCTCCGACCCTCCGATGCGAGGGGCCCGGAAGTCCTTTCAGATTTGCACGCCCACCCCAGCCCCTCAGCATCCCTCCCGGTCTTTTGACAAAGTCTTGACCCCCATGACGACCACGATCCCCTACAGCGACAAGACCGACGAGCAGAAGGCGATCACCGAGATGGTGCGCCAGTTCGCCGATGAGCAGATCATTCCCAACGCCGAGCACTACGACCACGAGGATGAGTTCCCGGGGCCGATCGTCGAGCAGATGAAGGAGCTGGGCCTCTTCGGGGTCACGATCCCGGAGGAGTACGGCGGCATGGGGCTCGATCTGACGACCTACGCGATGATCGTCGAGGAGCTCTCGCGCGGCTGGATCAGCATCAGCGGAATCGTCAATACGCACTTCATCGGCTCGTATCTGCTGATGAAGTTCGGCACCGAGGAGCAGAAGCAGCGCTATCTGCCGCGCATGGCCACGGGCGAGATCCGCGCCGCTTTCAGCCTGTCTGAGCCCGAGCTGGGCTCAGATGTGCAGGCGATCAAGACGGCCGCGCGCAAGACCGACGACGGCGAGAGCTACGAGATCAACGGCACCAAAATGTGGGTCACCAACGGGCTACTGAGCTCGATCGTGTTCGTGCTTGTCAGGACCGATCCGCAGGCCGAGCCGAAGTACAAGGGCATGACCTGCTTTATCGCCGAAAAGGAGTCGGGCGTCTCGGAGAACACCGGCCAGTACGAGGGTTTGAACGTGCCGCCCAAGATCAAGAAGCTCGGCTACAAGGGCGTCGAGTCCACCGAGCTCGTCTTCGACGGCTACAAGACCCCGGTCGACAGCATCCTCGGCGGCGAGGAGCAGGGCCTCGGTGAGGGGTTCGTGCAGATGATGGACGCGCTTGAGGTGGGGCGCGTCAACGTCGCCGCCCGCGGCGTCGGGATCGCCCAGCGCGCCCTTGAGCTGGCGCTGAAGTACAGCCAGGAGCGCAAGGCGTTCGGCAGGCCGATAGCTCAGCACCAGGCAATCCAGTTCAAGCTCGCCGACATGGCCACGCAGGTCGAGGCCGCGCGGCTTCTGACCTACAAAGCGGCGCGCCTCAAGGACGTCGGCGAGCGCTCGGATCTGGAGGCGGGGATGGCGAAGCTGTTCGCCTCAGAGGCAGGCCGTTTCTGCGTCGAGGAATGCTTGCGGATCCACGGCGGTTACGGCTACTCCAAGGAATACGAGATCGAGCGACTCTACCGCGACGCACCGCTGCTTTTGATCGGCGAGGGCACCTCCGAGATTCAGCGCATGGTGATCGGGCGCAAGCTCCTCAAGCGCCACAAGATCTAGTTTTCCGCAGTACTCAGCCCGGCAGCGGCTCCTGTGCGCGCGCTTCCGCGGAGTAGTCCTCAGCCGGCTCGAGGAAGTCGCGGATGTCGTCGCGTAGCTGCGGCGTGTCTCCGTGGCCGTGGACCGAGACGGCATGCTCGGAAGCAGCACGCACGACCTCGTCCTCCTCGCCGATGATCACAAGCGAGCAGTTCGACTCGCTGGGAAAGCGGCGGCAATCCGCCATCTTCCTGGCCATGGAAGGCTCCTTTCGGTCTCCTGGTCGTCCCCCGGTTGGCACGACCACCCGCAGCGGATCATCGCGCCGGGCTCTTCTCCAGTCAAGGGTTATGCTCGACTCAGTGGACACCAAAGCGCTGATCGAAACCGGCATCCAGCGGTTCCTGGACGAGGTGCCCGCGCTCCAGCCGCTCAAGCTGATCGCGGGGCTCGAGCTGCGCGGACGGGGTGACATCCAGCTCTATCGGATCGAGTTGCCGGGCCCCAAGGTTTCGAAGGACATTGCGGCGGACGCCAGGGTCAGGCTCGTCGTGCCCCGCTCTCAGTTCAACGAGCTCGCCACGAAGGGCAACGTGCGGGACTGGCGGGAGGCGTTCGCGCGGGGCGAGGTCAAGGCAACCGGTGTGGAACAGGTGCTGAAGCTGATCGTCAACGTTGTCGAGCGCCAGGAGGAGCGGGCGCGCACCCGCAAGGCCCGGCACTAGGAGCGGGCGCGGACCCGCAAGGCCCGGCGCTAAGTCAGCCGCGGTTTCTAGTCCTCGCCGGCGAGCGCCTCGGCCTCGGCCAGCTGCTCCTCGACCAACAGCAGGCCGGCCTTCCAGAAGCCGGGGTCGGCGAGATCGATCCCCACCATCGCTCCGAGCTCCTCCGGGCTCCGCGATCCCCCTGCGGCGAGCAGGTCGAGGTAGCGCGGGACGAAGGGCGCCCCTTCGTCGAGGTAGCGCTTGTAGGCCGACAGCGCGAACAGCTGGCCGTAGGCGTAGGCGTAGACGTAGCCGGGGACATTGATGAAGTGCGGGATATACGACCACCAGTTTTCGTACCCGCTGGTCGCTTCTACCGCGTCACCGAACAGATCGTGCTGGGACTCGCCCCAGAACTCGGCCAGCCGCGCGACCGATAGCTCGCCCTCGGTGCGGCGGCGCGTGTGGACCAGGTACTCGAAGCGGTTGAGTGCCATCTGGCGAAACACGGTGGCGACCATGCCGTCGATCCGTTCGGCGAGCAGCGCCAAGCGCGCCTTTCGATCGCTCGAGCTGTCAAGCAGACGACCGAACACCAGCGCCTCGCCGAACACCGAGGCGGTCTCGGCGAGCGTCAACGGCGTCGAGAAATGAAAGATGCCCTGGTGAGCGGCCAGGGAGGCGTGCAGACCATGGCCCAGCTCATGCGCCATCGTCAGCACATCCCGCCTGCGGGCGGTGAAGTTCAGCAGCACGTAGGGGTGCACGCTTGGCACCGTGTAGGAGCAGAAGGCACCGCCACGTTTGTGAGGCCGGACGGGTGCGTCGATCCAGCGTTCGTCGAAGAAGCGTTTTGCGATGCGGCCGGCCTCGGGGGAAAACGCCGCATAGGTCTCGAGCACGAGCTCCCGCGACTCGGCGAAAGAGAACGTGGTGTCCTCCGCGGTAACCGGCGCCACCCGGTCATAGTCGGCGAGGCGATCGATTCCGAGCAGCCTCGCTTTGAGGCGGTACCACCGCTGCGGCAGGTCGTAGCGGCTTCTGACCGCCTCGATCAAGGCAGCTACCGACTCATCCGATGCTTCGTTGTCGAGGTTGCGGCTCGCCAGCCAGTGCGGGTACGAGCGCAGGCGGTCCTCGACCGCCTTGTCGTGAATCAGGGTGTTGTAGATGAACGCGCGCGTGCGAAGGCCTGGCTCGAGCGCCGCCGAGACGCCCGCTGCGGCGGTCCGGCGGACGTCACGGTCGGCGGACTGCAGCCGGCTCAGCGCCACCTCGAGCGAGATCTCCTCGCCCGCGAGCTCGACGCGCACCGCGGCGAGGTGCTCGCTGAAGAGCCTGCCCCAAGCGCTCTGGCTGGAGATCGATTTCTCCGCCAGAATCCGTTCCTCGGGCTCCGAGAGCAGATGGGGACGGTAACGGCGCTCGCTACGGAGATGGTGCCGCCACGGTTCAAGGCTGGGCGACGTCAGGAGCTCAGCCGCGCGTTCGTCGTCGAGGGCAGCCCACTCGAGCTCGAAGAACAGGAGCTTGGTCTGCAGCTCGGTGCTCCGCTCTTCCGCCTTTTGCAGGAGCGCGCCGCGCGGCGGATCGGCGGTATCGGTACTGAACTTCAGCGCGGCGTACGAGCCGGCCCGGCCGCCCAGCTCGTGGATCCGTTCGAGCTCCCGCATGGCCTGCGCCAGTGCCTCGGCATCGAGTTCCGCGACGCGGCCCGCGTACCGTTGCTGAAACTCGGTCGCCAAACGGGTCGCCTCTGCGAGCAAAACCTCCACCCCGGGGGGCCCCTCGCCCTCGACCAGGGGTTCGAGGTCCCACTCGGCCGCCAGCAATTCGGGGTCATCAAGGTGGTCTACCGTTGTGGCCATGAACAGCCGGAGCTTATCTGTCCGCGCGTTTGCGCCCGTGGCGGCGGCGGTGGCCGCCTGCCTGCTTGCGGGCTGCGGTGGCGGCGCCCACACCCCGCAGGTCTCGACGCTCCCACGTGTCAAGGGCGCTCACGTGGTCACCAGCGTCCGCCGCTGCGACCAGGGCGCGAACCCCTACTGCACGTTGGAGCTCGTCGTGGTCGACCACGACTACAAGTCGGCACGCGACTTCGTCGTGGCTGAGCGCGACCTGCTCAAGAGCAGGGGCTGGGACGCGGTGGCTCCGCCAACCGCCGACGAGCTCGCCGCTGAGTCGCCCGGCCACAAGTTCCGGATCACCTACGCGACCGCATACGGCGACCTCAAGGGAATCGACCTGGGCTGGCTGCAGCGCTCGCTGGCGGTGCGCCGCTCGCTCGGGGAGCAGCTGTTTGCGGGCACGCCGGCGATGTCCGCGTTTCTGCAGAGCGGCTCGCAGTAAGACGCGACGCGCTCAAAAGCGGTAAGACGCGACCCGCTCACAAAACAAACGACGAGAGCTAGGTCTCTGCGACCAGCCGCAGACGCAAATCCTCGCCCACGGCAACCGCCCCGTTGCCGGCCACGAGATTGCGGAGATCCGATCCGACGAGTTGCTCGCGCCAGCCGGTGAGCGCCCGCACGGGCGGCTCCGGTTCACCCCGGCGGGCGGCACTGATCAGCGCCTCGAGCTCCGCGCGCGAGGCGATCAGCTCGTATGCCAGGCCCACCTCAAGCGCACGGGCGCGCAGCCACGCTTCCACCAGCGCGATCACCGGCCCATCGGCCGGCTCGGCGCGGGGGCCGGAACGCTCGCGCGGAATTGGGGGGTCGTCCAGACCGCGAGCAACGGCTTCGAGAATGCCGGGCCCGCGGCGGTTTAGCGTCGAGCGGTGAACGCCGCGGATGTGCGCCAATTCGGCGGTGTTCTGCGGCCGGCGCCGCGCAACCTCGACCAGCACTTGGTCTGCGAGCACAGACCCCACCGGGCGATTGCTCTCGGCCGCGGTCCGCTCTCGCCATGCGGCCAGCGCCCGGGCAATCGCGCGCGCGCGCGGGTCGAGCTGGTTGATCCGAGGTAGGCGCTCCCAGGCGGTTTCGGGGTCGCGCTCGTCGCTTGCGGCCTCGAGCCGTCGACATTCCTCCTCGGCCCAGCGCAGGCGCCCGCCCTCGCGCAGGCGACGCTTGAGCTCGTCCGCGAGCGGCAGCAGGTGGACGACGTCCTCGGCGGCATACCGAAGCTGCTCGCCCGACAGAGGCCGGGTGTCCCAGCGCGTGTACGAAGCCGTCTTTCCCACCTGCTGACCGAGCATTGCCGCGACCAGGTTGCCGTAGCCTGTCTGCGCGCTTGAGCCCGCGAACCCGCCGGCCACCTGCGTGTCGAAGACGTTGCGCACGCCTATCTGGCAGACCCGGCGCAGGATCGCGATGTCCTGCCGGCCGGCGTGCACGACGACCTCGACCTGGGGATCCGCCATCGCATCAGCGATCGGCCGCAGCAGCGCTTCGTCGGCCAGCGGATCGATCAGCAGGATGTCCGATCGATCGCCGTTCCCGGCGACCGCCACCTGGACCAGGCACAGCAACGGCCGGTAGCGGCCCTCGGACATGAACTCTGTGTCGACTCCGATGCGCCCCGAGGTCGACGCGGCCTCTGCGGCCCGCTCGATGTCGGCAGAGGTCGCAAGCCGCGGTGTCTCCATGGGCGACAATCATAAACCGACCACCCTGGTAGGATTTAGAAAGATGATTTTCTCTTCCAAGGCTGAGTACGGCGTGCGCCTGATGGTCGAACTGGGGCGTCAGTCGCCCGAGCATCCCACGAGCCTGAAGGCGATCGCCGATGCGGAGGGGCTGCCGCTGGCCTACATGGAGCAGGTCGTCGCGCGGCTGCGCAAAGCGGGACTGGTGATGAGCGCCCGGGGCGCTCACGGCGGCTACTGGCTGGCTCGGCCGGCCGACGACATCGCCATGGACGAAGTGGTGCACGCGCTTGAGGGCACGATCGCACCGATGGAATGCTTCGTCCACGACCACACCGAACGCGTGCTGTGCTCGCACGAGCCAGACGCGGGACGCGGGTGCGCGACCAAGCTTCTGTGGATGCGTGTGCAGGGCGGAATCATCCGCTCGCTGCAGACCACGACGCTCGCCGACCTGGTCGAGTTCTCGCGCAAGCAGGAAAGGACCGCGCCGGATGCCGCGGGGTCCGGCCTCGAGAGCGAGCAGGCTCGTCCAGCAGGCGATCCCGTGGCCGCCTGACAACTTCGACCCCTTTCAACTTCACATGGCAGAACTCGAGATTCAAGACCTCTACGTACGCGCCGGCGAGACGGAGATCCTGCGCGGAGTCGATCTGGTCGTCGGCAAGGGCGAGATCCACGCCCTGATGGGCCCCAACGGCTCCGGCAAGTCCACGCTCGCGAATGCGATCATGGGCCATCCGGGGCTCGAGGTCACCTCCGGTCAGGTCCTCTTCAACGGCCAGGACATCACCGATGCCGATCCCGACGAGCGCGCTCGCATGGGTCTGTTCATGGCGTTCCAATATCCGGTCAGCGTTCCCGGCGTGACTGTCACGAAGTACTTGCGCACGGTCATGAACGCCCACCGCGACGCGCGGGGCGAGCAACCTGTCCCGCTCAAGGATTTCCGCGAGCGCGTGGAGGCGGCGATGGAATTGACCCGCGTCCCCAGGGAGTTCTCGACCCGCTACCTGAACGAGGGCTTTTCCGGCGGGGAGAAGAAGCGCATGGAGATCCTGCAGCTGGCGCTGCAGAAGCCCGAGCTCGCCGTCCTCGACGAGACCGATTCGGGCCTCGACATCGACGCGCTGCGGGTGGTCGCGCGTGGCGTGAATGCGGTGGCAGGACCCGAGATGGGAGTTCTGATCATCACCCACTACCAGCGCATCCTCCATCTCGTCCAGCCGAGCCACGTGCACGTGATGTATCAGGGCCGGATCGTCAAGGAAGGCGGACCGGAGCTGGTCGACGAGCTTGAGGCCAAGGGCTACGGCTGGATCATGGAAGAGGTCGCCGCCTAGCCAGTGAGCACCATCGCCGACAACACAGGCGAGCTTTCCGCACAGGACCTGGCGGCCATCCAGCGACAGTTCCCGGTGCTGAAGCGCCGCGTCAACGGCCGGCCGCTCACCTATCTGGATTCCGCGGCCACCTCGTTGACGCCCCAGCCGGTGATCGACGCGATCACCGGCTACTACACAAATATCCGCGCCTCGGTTCACCGCGGCGTCTATCCGCTCGCGGTCGAGGCGACAGAGCTCTACGAGGGCGCGCGGCAGCGGATCGCTCGCTGGCTCGGGTCGAGCACCGAGGAGACGATCTTCACCGCCAACGTCACCGCCGCGATCAACCTCGTCGCCTACACCTGGGGCCGGCACAACGTCAACCGCGGCGACCTGGTGGTGCTGACCGAGATGGAGCACCACTCGAACATCGTGCCGTGGCAGCTGCTGTGCCAGGACCGTGAGGCGGAACTTGCCTACGTGCCGGTGCTGGACGATGGACAGCTTGACCTCGAGGCTCTGGACGTGCTGCTCGAGCGCGAGCCGAAGTTGGTCGGCCTCACCCATGTCTCGAACGTGCTCGGCACGATCAACCCTGTCGCGGAGATCGCGCGCAAGGCCCATGCGGCCGGCGCGGTGGTGCTGGTCGACGGGGCCCAGGCGGTTCCCCAGCTGCCGGTTGACCTGCGCGAGGTCGACGCCGACTTCTACGGCTGGACAGGGCACAAGGCCTACGGCCCGACGGGGATCGGCGTGCTCCACGGGCGGCGCGAGCTGCTCGAGGAGATGCCGCCGTTCATCGGCGGCGGTCACATGATCCGCACCGTCGCCGCGAACGAATCGACCTGGACGGATCTGCCGCACAAGTTCGAGGCCGGCACTTCTCAGATCGCTGAGGCGATCGGGCTCGGCGCCGCGGTCGCGTGGATCGAGGCGACGTCGATCGAGCGCATCCGCGCCCATGAAGAGGCTTTGGTGGCCGAGACGCTGGCACGCCTGTCGGCGGAAGTTCCAGGTCTCACGATCCACGGCCCGCGCGACGCGACGGAACGAGGCGCGCTGGTCTCCTTCTCGCTGGAGGGCGCCCATCCCCACGATATCGGCGAGATCCTTGGCCGCGACGGCGTGTGCGTGCGGGCGGGCCACCACTGTGCACAGCCGCTGATGCGGCGGCTCGGCGTGCCGGCGACCTCGCGGGCGTCGTTTGCCGTCCACAACTCAGCCGCCGATGTGGCGCGGCTAATCGACGGGCTCGCGAACGTAGGGCGGATACTGCGCCTCTAGCGCAGCGAGAGCGTCAGCGACAGCTAAGGTCGCCGTCAAAGTCGCCGTTGCTGTACTGGGCGAGCGTGGGCCCCACGCCCGTGAACCCAGCGGCGCTGCAATTCGTCCGCGCGTCTTGGAGCGTGCCCACGCTCGAGATCCAGGAGGGCGGGGAGAAACCAAACGCCGCTGCGGCGCGATGCGCCGTCAAGCCGGTCAGCTGGCGCCATTCCTGGCCCGTCGAGTAGACGCCGACCGGGGCCGGAGCGCCGGCGTCGATCAGGCCCTCGATGAAGCCCCGGATCGCCGCGATATTGAGCCTCTTGTCGTGACGCGTGGACCCGGTGGCCCAGCTGTTGACGGTCTCGATGTCCAGCCACCAGGGCGCGATCGAGGCCAGGTACGGATTGGTCGCGCTGACCAGGCCGTAGGCATACGCCGCCCGCTGCTGGCCGTACAGGTACGCGCACGCCCGAGACCATTTCCCCCGGCAGGTCCCGTAGGTGTCGGTGCCCGAGTGTGGCCAGTCCGCCACGCCCGGACCGGGATTGGCTGTGTTGATGTAGAACGACACGGGTGCCTGCGATGGGCTGGTGAGGCCGGGTGAGGAAGATGCCCACTTCAGCTCGCTGCCCAGGCAGCCGTTTGCGTCGTTGGCGACGCCGCCGGTGACGCCCACTACGGCGAAGCTCTGGCCGGACGGATAGGACGAGCCGCACTGCGGATAGGAGATGTCGAATCCCTTCGACGCTGCGGTTCTCGCCTGCGCAACCGAGGCACTCGCGAGCAGCAACAGCACGGACAGGCATGTCGCGATAGGCCCGCGGCGCCTACACCAAAGCCCCCAACTTTTCACCAACGCCAAGCCTAGCTCACGCGCCGCCGCGCAAACGCCGGTCAGTGGCTAATCGTCGGCCGCTACGCTAGGAACCGAGATGGACGACGCCCTCTATCGCGAGAACATCCTCGACCACTACAAGCACCCCCACAACTTCTCGCCGCCTGCTCCTGAGCTCGAGCGGGTGGATCTCGAGTTCCATGACCTCAACCCTCTGTGCGGGGACGAGCTGACCGTCCAGCTCGCGCTGGACGAAGAGGGCCGGATCGAGGACCTTCGCTTCCTCGGCCACGGCTGCGCGATCTCGCAGGCTGCGGCATCGATGGCGTCCGACGAGGTCAAGGGCATGAATGTCTCGGAACTGCTCGCGCTCGACCGCTCGTTCGTGCTCGAGCTGCTCGGGATCGACATCTCGGCCACGCGTATGAAGTGCGCATTGCTGTCGCTCAAGGTGCTCAAGGGCGCCTCGCTCGGACATGAGGCCGCCTGGGAGCCGCAGACGCCGGAGAGCCAGAGCGCAAGCGAGGCCGCGCGCAGCGCGCTCTAACTAGCGCCGCTTCTTGCAGCCACCGGCAAACACGTAGCAGGCCAGGGCGGGCTCTTTGTAGCGGTCCGGGGCGCCCGTCAGCTTCGCGATCGGGCCGAACGGGACGCTCAACAGCGATGGGGCGGCCTGGAGGACCTCGAGCTCGTTGTTGACGTTTAGCGGGTTGACCCCGGGCATGTAGAGCTCCGTGCAGACGTTCTTCGAGATCCGTGAGACCTTCGCCGGCCCGGGATGTGTCAGCGCGTCGACCGCTAGCGCATAAGCGACGGGATCGACCGTGCCTGCAGCATTGTGCTCGTAGACGTCGAGCGGGCAGATCTGCTGCGTGGCGACGTTGGTGATCCTGCCCTTGCCGGTGAAGAGGCAGGAGCTGCATGTCGAGCGGGTCGAGCCCGAGTTGGGGGTGACCACCTCGTCCGTGTGCGTATAGATCTCCGTGTAGGAGATGCCGGAGAACGTTTCGGCGCGGCTGTTGAGTGCGGCGAGGAACTTCGAACCGGCCAGCTGCTGCCAGGTCGCCGGCGAGCAGCCCTCGCCGGCGCAGTCGCTCTGGCTAAGTGCAGTCGTCCCGTGATTTGAGCCGTCGATGCCGATCACGTCCTTGACCATCGCGCGCGTGTGGGGCCAGAACCGCAAGGCCCAGCGCATCGACATGCCGCCCTGGCTGTGGCCCAGGATCGCGATCTTGCGGTGGGCCATCCGATACTCCTGGCGGATCGCATACACGAGATACTCGCCCGAGGTCTCGATGTTGCCGAGGGTGTGGTAGGGGGCCGTGTAAGCGCACCAGGGGATGTGAAGTTGGTCCAGGGCCGGCTCCCAGTTCCACGAGAAGTTCTCCTTGGGGGTGACGCCCGTGGCGGGATTCAGCAGCACCGGCTCGACCTTGGCGTGGCGCACGCTGCGCTGGCACTTGAGCGCCGCCTTCAGCTTCGACTTCGGCACCGACAGCGCCGGACCCTGCTGGTGCAGCGGCGCGAACGGCCGCTTCGCGAACGCGGGCGCGGCGCTGTACAGCGCCGCAACGCATAGGACGCCGGCAATCAGGCCTATCCGCCGCAAGACCGCCATGGCGTGATGGTAAGTACCCTCGCGCCCGCTCGTCAATCGCGCATCGGGGCGCAGCTAGCAGTAAGGCCCGCCGCAGCCCCGCTTGACCACCTTCGAGGTGCCGAGCACGCGGCCGCTGGCCGCGATTGCCTGAACCTCGAAGTACCGTGCCTGGGTGTGCAACGCCACGGGCGTTTCGAAGCCACGGCGCGGCGCCCCGCCGATTCGTTTGAGCGCGCTCTTGCGCGCTCCCCCCAGCACGTGCCAGCGGGCAACCCGCGTGGCTCCGTTCCAGCTCGCATAGATCGTGAACTTGCCCCCGCCCGCCGGCCTCACGTCGATCGACGGAGACCATGACGGCCTGCCCGTCCAGTGGTCGCGGAAAGCCCGGTAGGACTGTATGGGCGAGCGGAAATAGGCCCTGAAGATCTGCCGGCCCGCGTGTGTGTATTCCGAGAACGTGGGCGACTCCCCCCAGCCGACGAAGACCCTGCCATGCGGAAGCAGCTGCACGCTGCCCTGGCTCCAGGCGAGCACGGGCGGGGTGTGCGTGTAGGCATGCATGAGCGTCGCTCGGTGTCCGCGCAGCCTGATCTCCAGGGCGCGTGACTCGCTCTCGCTCTTCGCCAAGCCGGCGCCGTTGTCGAACACGGTCAGGCGGCCATGGCTGTGCAGGCGCGCATCGTGCTGCCACTCGAAGTGGGCGCCGGGACCGAAGCTGAAGTCCGAGTGCTTGCCCCCGAGCTCCCAGTTGATCTTGCCGCTCTTTTTGTGGATCGACAACACCGCTGACAGGTGGCGGAAGGAGACGAGCAGGTTGCCGCCGGGGATCTGCTGGAGCGAGTTGAGGTGGTAGGCGTCATACGCCTGTCCCGGGTGATACGTGGCGTAGGAGTCGCGCAGCGGGATGTGGTGGTACGCACTCCACTCCCACACCACCTTGTTCGTGGCGATGTTGATCTCCTGGATGATCGAGTCGCCCACGACGCCATCCGTCGGGCCGCCGACCGAGGTGAGGTTCGCGTGCACCGGGGCATGCACCTCGACCAGCGCCGTCCCCTCGGGCGTGAGCTGGAATTCGTGCGTGCTGATTCCCTGGCGCTCGTATCCGTCGCCGGCCGTGACCGTGTGAATGCGCTTGTAGTGCTCGTTGAGCAGCACGCCCACGCCACGGCTGGGCGTCCCCTGGTAGTAGGTGAGCACGGGATGATTCGCGTAGTGCTGCACGGTGACGTCGCTTGCGATCCTGTGGCGGCCCAGCCGGCCGAACCACAGGAGTCCACCGGCGGCGTCGAGGATGTAAGGCCCGTTCTGCGAGGAGTGGCGTGCGTCGAGGAAGATGTCCCCCGCCGCGTGGTCTGTGTCCTTGCCCACCATGACCACCACCGGCGCGTGCAGCTGCGGAGCGGAATGGAAGGTGTGCGTGCGTGGCTTCTTGGCCGCGCTCGCGCTGGGAGTCGTCGACGCTGCACCGCGGGAAGCGGCGGGCGTGGCCGCGCAGGCGGAAGCGCCCGCGCAGTCCGCGGCTAGCGACGCAGCCATCGCCAAGGGCGCCGGCCTCGCGATCGTGAACGAAAAGCGCAGCCTGCGCGCACCGGTCGCGCCGGCGCCAGCCGCGGCGGCCTCGGAGCGCAGCGCGGCGGTCACCGAGACTCGCTCTCCCGCCAGGAACGGGTGGGCGGGCGCGAATCCGGTACCGCGGCCGCCTGGCTGTGCGCTCAGCGTGCCGGCATGGAGCCCGCTGCGCGAGCCGACCACGCGGACCGAGACCAGCTGGCCTGGCGCTAGGGCTGGGAAGTCGATGTTCGTCCCTGGGGGTGCATCGGGCGTCCCCGGGAAGGGCAGCACGTCCAGGCCGCCCGAAGCCTCGGGCAGCGCCGGGGCGAAGCTCGCGGCCCGCGCCGGCGCGCCGCCCAGGGCCAGCCGCGCGACCGCGACGGCCAGGGCAATCGCCGCAAAGAGGGCAAGTCCCGTGATGGTTGCGCTGCGGATCCTCTGAATGGAGCAATGATCGGCGTCTCGAACGCGTTTCGCCCCAGGAGCCCTCCCTAGGATTAGCGCCGCCTCGGCCCGCGGGACGGCGGGGCGCGACCCCCGCCCGCTATCATCCATAAGGAAATCCGATCCCCCCGCTAGGACTTGAAACCAGGTGCCGGAAATTGTCGAGGTGTGCCCCGTGACCGAGCTCAAACCAGGTGAGATGCGCCTGGTCGAATGGGAGGATCTCGAGATCGGCGTGTTCAACTGCGCGGGCACGGTGTACGCGATCGAGGACCGCTGCTCGCACGACAACGGTCCGCTTGTGGAGGGTGAGCTCGACGAGCAGGACTGCACGGTCGAGTGTCCCCGGCATGGTTCGCGCTTCGACCTCAAGACGGGGCGTCCGGTGACTTTGCCCGCCTATGTTCCGGTGGACACTTTTCCGGTCATCATTGAAGACGACACGATCAAGGTGGAGGTGGACTAGTGGCCACTCCGGTGACACTCACGGAGAACGAACAGCTTGCGCGAATCAACGCCGACTACGAGCAGCGCTACGGCTTCCGCGACGCTGAGAACTACCTCTACAAGGCGCCCAAGGGCCTGACCCGCGAGATCGTAGAGAAGATCTCGGAGTTCAAGTCCGAGCCGCAGTGGATGCGCGACTTCCGCTTGAAGGCGCTCGAGCACTTCCTCGCCCGCCCCCAGCCCACCTGGGGCTCGCCGCTGCTGGCCGATGTCAACTACGACGACATTCACTACTTCGTACGCGCCTCCGAGAAGCCCGGCCGCTCCTGGGAGGACGTGCCCGCGGACGTCAAGCGCACGTTCGACCGGCTCGGCATCCCCGAGGCCGAGCGCAAGTTCCTGGCCGGGGTCGGAGCTCAGTACGAATCCGAGGTCGTCTATCACCAGGTCCGCGAGGACCTCGAGAAGCAGGGCGTGATCTTCATGGACATGGACTCGGGGTTGCGCGAGCACGAGGACATCGTGCGCCAGTACTGGGCCACGGTGATCCCGCCCAATGACAACAAGCTTGCCGCGCTCAACTCCGCGGTGTGGTCGGGCGGATCCTTCGTCTACGTCCCCGAGGGGGTCCATGTGGAGATGCCGCTGCAGGCGTACTTCCGTATCAACACCGAGAACATGGGCCAGTTCGAGCGCACCATGATCATCGCCGAGCCCGGGTCGTACGTGCACTACGTCGAGGGCTGCACGGCGCCCACCTACTCGAGCTCGAGCCTTCACTCCGCGGTGGTCGAGCTGATCGCCCTTCCAGGCGCGCGCATCCGCTACACCACGGTCCAGAACTGGTCGACGAACGTCTTCAACCTCGTCACCAAGCGGGCCGTGGCCCACGAGGACGCGACCGTGGAGTGGGTCGACTGCAACCTCGGCTCGCGGCTGACAATGAAGTATCCGTCCGTGTACCTGCTCGGCGAGCGCGCTCACGGCGAGATCCTCTCGATCGCGTTCGCGGGCGCGGGACAGCACCAGGACGCCGGCGGCAAGGTCGTCCACGGCGCGCCCAACACGACCTCGAACATCTTCGCCAAGTCGATCTCGAAGGACGGCGGACGGAGCTCTTACCGGGGTCTGCTCGAGGTGGCCAAGGGCGCCCACGGGGCCCGCTCGAAGGTGGTCTGCGACGCGCTGCTGCTGGACGAGCAGTCCCGCTCTGATACCTACCCCACGATTCGCATCGGCGAGGACGACGTCAACGTCGGCCACGAGGCGACGGTCTCGAAGGTCGGCGACGACCAGCTCTTCTACCTGATGTCCCACGGCATCCCCGAGGACGAGGCCTCGAAGCTGATCGTCAACGGCTTCATCGAGCCGATCACGAAGGAGCTGCCGATGGAGTACGCCGTCGAGATGAACCGCCTGATCGAGCTGCAGATGGAGGGCTCGATTGGCTAGCGCCACCAAGCTCGCCGAACCCGCCTTTCTGACAGCCCGCCGCGCGCAAGCGCAAGAACTGCTCCAGACCCTCGAGTTCCCCCACTTCAAGGGTCGGCCGGGCTGGGAGTTCACCGATCTGTCCGAGCTCGAGCTGGGCGCGTATGAGCTTGCGCCCGTCACCAATGGCGGGCCGCCGCCCGGCGTCCTGCCCCTGTTCACGCCGCCCGGAGCGGCCGGCCTCGGCGATCAGCTTCCCCATGGCGTGATCGCCACTTCGCTGGAGCAGGCGGCCCGCGAGCACCCGCAGCTGGTGGAAGCTCATCTCGGCTCGCTGGTCTCCGCCGAAAACGACCTCTTCGTCGCCCGCAACGAGGCCGGGTTCAGCGAGGGCGCGTTTGTGTACGTGCCAGCGGGGGTTGCGGTGCAGCAGCCAATCGTGTTGAGCGCGATCGAGACCACCGCCAAGGCCGAGCTTGGTCGCCGTACGCTGATCGTGCTCGAGCAGGGGGCCCAGGCGGAGATCTGGGAGCAGCAGCTCTCCTCGGGGCCCGAGCTCGAGTCGCTGTTCAACAGCGTGATCGAGCTCAAGGTCGGCGACGGCGCGCGGCTGCGCTTCGTCTGCGGGCAGCGGCTGTCCGAGCGCAGCTGGATCTTCGGCAGCCACCGCGCCGAGGTCGGCCGCGACGGCGCATTGGACTGGGTCGCCCTCGGGTTCGGCTCGAGAGGAGGCCGCGTGCGCATGGAGACGCGACTGGCCGGTCCCGGAGCTGAGGCGCGCGTGACCGGCGCCTATGCTTCCCGCCACCGCCAGCACCTCGACTTCGACACCACCCAGGAGCACGCCGCGCCCAACACCACCTCGGACCTCGCCTTCCGGGGAGTGCTACAGGGCCGCTCCACCGCGGTATGGAGGGGCAACATCATCGTCGACCCAGGCGCCCAGAAGACCGACGCCTTCCAGGAGTCACGCAACCTGCTGCTCTCAAAGCGTGCCCACGCCGACGCGATTCCCGGCCTCGAGATCCAGGCCAACGACGTGCGCTGCACCCACGCGGCCGCGGTCGCCCAGGTCGATCCCGAGCAGCTCTTCTACCTTCGTTCGCACGGGCTGCCCGAGCCGGTCGCCAAACGGCTAGTGATCGAGGGCTTTTTGTCGGCGCTCGTCGAGCGCTTCGAGCAGGGCCCGGTGCGCGAGGTGCTGGCCGGAGCGCTCGAGCAGCGCCTCGCCGAGATCCTCGGCGACTAGCGGCTAGGGCTCCGCGGGCTTGGAGTTGCCGGGCACCACGCCCGTGAACACGGCCAGCGCGCTCATCTGCGTCGCCGCAGTGGCCTCGATGGGGCGCGTGGGGCTGAGCGGCCAGCCCCAGTAGAAGGCAAACTGGCAGCTGGTCGGCGAGTGGCAGTCGCCGGGACGGCCGTGGCCGTCGGTGATCGCGTTGTTGACGATCGCCGTGGCCTGTCGGCGCAGATACGCCTTGTAGCGGGGGCTGCCGGTGGCCCACACGTAGTCATCGAGCGCCTGGGCGACGATCCCCTTGTAGACCAGCTGATCGAGAAAGCTTTCGCCCGGGGTGCCGGCGAGGCTCTTGCTTGGCTGGTACTTGGCGAGGCACAGCGACTTCTCCGCCTCGCAGGGCTCCTGCAGGATGCCCTTGGGCGTGTCCATGTTGCTCAGGTGCCGGGTGGTGACCCAGTTCAAGAACGGCTCGGCCTGGCTGTAATAGGAGGGGTCGGGCAGCGCGTTGCCCATCTGGATCAGCGCCTCGGCCGTCTGGGCCTCGGTGTATGTCAGCGGCCCGCCGACGACTTTGCACTGATGCGTGAGGTGGTCGGACACGCGCCCGGTTTGCATGTTGATCAGGTGTGAGTGCTCGAGCCAGTTCAGATCGGAGCGGGCGGCCCGCAGCCACATCTGGGCCTTGGTCGCATCGTGGAACGGACCGGGCGCATTGCGGAAGGCATACAGCTCTGCGGCCAGCGCGATGAACTCTCCGTTGGTGACCGTGTTGGTGGGGTAACCGACCTCCCACACGAAGCCGCCGCAGGACTTCTTCAGCCGCATCATGTAGCGCGCGTCGTACTCGGCCGTCCAAAGGAAGGTCTTGGCGTCGCCCTGGTTGTGCAGATAGCGCAACTCGTAATTCGCCGCCTCGAGCCAGCCCAGTCCCCACCACGCCGTGTCGTCGCCGAACATGTTCACGAAGTACGACGAGGCGATCGCCAACGGATGGTGCACCTCGAGCCTGTAGCTGCGTTCGAGCAAGGTCTGGTAGGCGGGGCCGACGGTGTTCGTGTGCTCGAGGTAGCGGACCACCGTCCGCAGCACGATCCCCGACTGCCACCAGTGCGAAAGCTCGCTGCCCCCCCACAGCCCCGAGTTGTAGTTCCACCGGACCTGATCGCGCCCATTCGTGTTCCACGCGCCCGAGGAGGGCGTGTAGCCGATCAACTCGTAGAACCCCTGCTTGGCCGCGGTCTCAAAGGACGGCACCGCGCCCGCGAGCAGCGTCGACGAGCTGGGGTCGAGGGCCAACCCCAGGCAGCGGCGCTGATCCTCGGAGGCGGGGAAAACCCGGCGGCACACGCGCGCCGCTTTGAAATAGGCCGAGTCGGCCTTTACCGCGACCGAGGTGTATGGCGCCGACGACGAAAACACGCCCAGCGCCCAGAGCAGCAGCGCCACTCCGGCGAGCCCGGCCGCGCCAAGCGCCAACCAGCGCAGCCGTCGTTGTTTGTGCACGGGGGTTCTCAGCAAGTCCGTTATAAAAGTTGCATCAGAAGATTTCGCATCGCCCACGAGCAGGCAGCGCGTCCACCGGGACCCGAGTCCTCAGAATCCCCGGCGATCTTAGCCGGGGCCGCGTACGATCCCGCTGTGCTGGTTCGCGCCTCGGCCCCCATGATCTCGCTCGGTTACGGCAAGTTCGTACGTGCCGACCGCGTCTTTGCTCTGGTTCCGCTCGAGGGCTCCGAGCGGCGCGACGGCCACCGCACGCTCGTCTACGTCGAGGGTATCGACAGTCCCCTGGTTGCGTCGCGGTCTGAGGGCGCGATCGCGTCCGATCTGGCCGCGTCGCTCGGTGCGCAAGTGCCGCGCCGCCGCCGCTCCGGGACCGGGGAGCGGGAGCAGGACCCGCTTTTCTAGGGCGCTCGCGAGTGGGATACTCGGGGCCACGTTCCCCAGCCGGGAGGTGAGTCATGTCGGAGCCCGCCCACGTTCTTGTCGTCGCGCACCAGACGGCGGCGACCGAGAAGTTGGCCCTCGCCGTGGCCGAGCGCGCGCAGCGCGGCCCGGCCGTTTTTCACCTGGTCGTTCCACAACAGCCGCACGGGATCCACAAGGTCGTCGATCCGCAGGACGAGGGGGAGGACGAGGCGCAGCTGGCACTGGATGAGGCCCTGCCCAAACTCTCGCAGGCGGCGGGTAGCGAGGTCACCGGCTCGATTGGTGACGCGGAGCCGCTGATGGCGATCGAGGATGCGGTCAACCTCGGCAACTACGACGAGATCATCGTCTCCACGCTGCCCACCCGGATCTCCCGCTGGCTGAAGCTCGACCTCGTCTCCAAGACCAAGGCATTGGGGCTCCCCGTCACGCATGTGGAGGCCGTCGAGAGCCTGGCCGGCGCTGAGTGAGGCTGGCCACCATTCAGGTTCCCGGGGGTGAGGAGCCAGTCGCCGGCGAGGTGGTCGGTGACCGGGTGGTCGCGTTTGCCCAGGGCATCAGCGTGCGCGACGTGCTGGCGGGCGGCGAGCAGCCAGCACGCGGCGAGCAATCGTGGCCGCTCTCAGAGCTCACGTTGCTTGCCCCCGTCCCCGCTCCGCGAGCGATCTACGGGATCGGCCTGAACTACGCCAAGCACGCGCGCGAGACCGGGGCGGAGGGACCGGAGCGCCCGATCGTCTTCACCAAGGTTCCCGGGTCGGTCGCGCCGCCGGGAGGCCCGATCCGCTGCCCCGAGGTGGTGAGGCGCCTGGACTACGAGGGCGAGCTGGTGATCGCGATCGGGGCAGGCGGGCGGATCGGCGGTTACTGCATCGGCGATGACGTGAGCGCGCGCGATCTGCAGCGGCGCGAGCCGCAATGGACCCGGGCGAAGGGGGCCGACACGTTCTGTCCGTACGGGCCCTGGATCACGACCGCTGATGAGATCCCGGACCCCCAGCGACTCGGCCTGCGCACCTGGGTCAACGGCGAGCTGCGCCAGGACGCGAGCACCGCGGACATGATCTTCGGCTGCCGGCAGCTGGTCGAGTTCATCGCCCAGACCTGCACGCTCGCGCCCGGTGATCTGATCCTCACCGGAACCCCCAGTGGCGTGGGCATGGCGCTCGACCCGCCGCAATTCCTGCGCTCGGGTGATGTGGTGCGGATCGAGATCGAGCGCCTGGGCGCGATCGAGCACGCAGTCATTTAGTTCCGGGCCGAACATGTTCGGCCCGGCCGGCCGGAACATGTTCCGGCCGGGGCCGGCGCACATG
>JAVKSP010000016.1:0-35439 GCA_039583645.1 Solirubrobacteraceae bacterium | reverse complement strand
CGGCTCCCTCAGCCACAAGCCGCCCGGCGCTCGCTTACGCGAACTGACCAACCCACCTAGGAACTACACCTAGCGCCTACATCTCGAGCACGATCTTGCCCAGCTTGCCGCCTGCGCCGAAGCGCTCATAGGCCTCGTGCGCGCGCGCGAGCGGATAGGTCTCGCTGACCAGCACGCGCACCTCGCCCGAGTCGAGCAGCGGCAGCACTGAGCGTTCCATGGCGCGGGCCGTGAGCGCCTTCTCCTCGAGCGGGCGCGCCCGCAGCGTGGAGCCGAAGATGCGCCCTCGCTTGCCCATCAGGGCGCCGAGGTGAAGCTCGGCCTTGGCGCCGGCGCCGATGCCGATCACGGCGATGCGCCCCCGCGCGGCGAGCGCGTTGACGTTGTCTGGGAGGTTCGGGGCGCCCACCAGCTCGAGGATCACGTCGAACGGGCCGTGCTGGGCAAAGCCGTCCGGCTCGACGGCGCGTGCGCCCAGCGTCTCGATCTCCTCGTGGGCTTCGCGGTTGCGGACCGTGGCTGTGACTTGCGCCCCCGCGGCGCGGGCGAGCTGGATCGCCGCGGTGCCCACGCCGCCGGCGCCGCCGTGGACGAGCAGGTGCTCTCCGCTCTTGAGCTCGGCCTGGGTGAAGACGGCGTCGTGAGCTGTCGTGAAGACCTCCGCGACGCCCCCTGCCTCGGCCCAGCCGAGCGCGTCCGGAACCGGCATCAGCTGGCGTTCGTGGACCGTCGCCAGCTCGGCCTGGCCGCCGCCGCCGACGATGCCCATCACCCGCGCACCCAACTCGAACCGCTGGGCCCCAGGACCCAGTGCCGCCACTTCGCCGGCCAGCTCGAGCCCGGGGATGTCCGGCGGGGAGCCCGGCGGCGCGGGATACAAACCGCGCCGTTGCATCATGTCCGCCCCGTTGAGCCCGGCCGCGCGCACGCGCACCAGCACCTCGTCCTTGCCGGGCACCGGGTCGGGATGCTGGGCGACGAGGATCTCGCCTTCGCGAATCGTCACTGCGCGCATCACTCAAAATTTTCCCTGAAGGCGCGGATCTCTTATAGCGTGCGCAGGCGGGACCAGCTTGGCTGGCGCTGAGGAGCACATGTGACCAGCACGAACCTAGGAGGAAGGGTCAATTGAAGGTCAAGCTTTCGCTATTCGCCGCTGCGGCCATGAGCGTCGTCGCGCTCGCGGCCGTGGCCGTCGCGAGCACCCCCGTCTCGCTTGACGCGGCGGCTCGCGCCCATCACTACCAGAAGACGTGGGGCAAGCACGCGCACATCAACTGCTCGTGGGCAGCCGGCATGTGCACCGAGCTCCAGAGCCAGCTGAGCCAGAAGGTCTTCGGCCACTACGTCGGCCACGATGAGCCGTCGGTGCTGTTCGACTCGAACACGCCGGGTTCGGGAAACCGCATGAGTTACCAGATCGTCCTGCCGAAGGACCCCTCGGCGAGCCATCCCACCAAGAAGGGCAAGTCGTACCAGTTCGAGCTCAGCGGCGCGGATTGGTTCGGGATGGCGATCTGCGACACGCAGTCCTACCCGGAGCTGCGGAAGACGTGCCCGCCTGACTCGAACAAGAACATCCTCGACGCGAGCAAGTCCCCGAACCATGTGGGCGAGGCCTACTTGGAGATGCAGTTCTATCCACCCGGTTGGATCCCCTGGCCCACGTGGCAGAAGGCGGTCGGCGCGAGTAGCTGTAGCGCAAAACAATGGTGCGCGGCGCTCAACATCGACAGCCTCTCCTACAACCCTGTCACCAACCAGCCCAACAACCCGACCTGCCTCAACCAGGTCGGCGAGGAGTACGTCAACTTCGCCTTCATCACCAAGAACGGCAAGGCGACGGGTCCGGCCAATCCGGTGGACGCGACCACCAAGGGCACCTACACGCCCAACGGGAACAAGGACCTGTTCATGCACTCGGGCGACCGCCTGAGATTGAAGATGTTCGACACCAAGAACGGCCTGAAGGTCGTAATTCATGACCTCACGACCGGCAAGTCGGGCTTCATGACGGCGAGCAAGGCCAACGGCTTTGCGCAGATCAAGTACGACCCGACAGGCACCTCCTGCAAGGCGATCCCGTACAACTTCCATCCGATGTACAGCACCTCGAGCCCGAAGACCAAGGTCACTTGGGCCGCGGGCGCATACAACGTCGCCATGGACACCGAGATCGGCCACTTCCAGGGCTGCGTCGGCCCCGTGTCGATCCCGAAGACGAAGTTCGGATACCTCGCGAACGGCTATCCGACGAGCTGTCCCCCGGGCGACAAGGAGACCGAGACGGCGGGCAAGGGGGCCACGAACGAGCCGAGCGACGCGAATGTCGACGACATTTTCTGCTTCCCCGGCTCAGAGGCGCTGCGCTACCACGTCAGCGGCTGTACGTACACAAACACCGGCTTTGACGGCTACTCCTACCAGCCGGTGTGGCCGGACGGCAACACCAAGCTGCATCCGACGCCGTTCCGGTTCACAAGCCCGCTGACGGGCAAGAAGTTCAACGAGCAATACAAGCAGGCGGCGATTTCGGTCGACCTGCCAGCAGTCGAGAGCTCAAGTCCGTACCAGTCGTGCGACCCATACAACGCTGTGGGCTGCACGCACATCCCGGTCAGCGATGACAACAACCCGGCCCTGTTCTATCCGTTCTATTCGATCACCCACACCAAGATCGGGTGCGTGTGGCAGATGGGCAACAAGATGCCCAAGTCGAATGACTTCGGCAAGAACAAGCAGTACGGGCCCCCGTACGCGAACAACTACACGGTCTCGGGCGGCGGCTACGTCCACCTCTACGAGGACTTCTACAAGAGCCTCAAGGGCAATCCCTGCCCGCAGAAGTAGCGCGGTTTAGCTGAAACGCGAGGGCCGGCGGGAGTTATCCCGTCGGCCCTCGAGCGTTCGTATTCACTCGTAAAAATCCCGCAGCAAGGCCTGCCGGTGGTAGGTTGAGACGTCCTAGCCAGGGGACCGCTGCGAGGATTCCATGAGCAAGCTCAGGGCAATCCTCGTGGAGCCCCCTAGTAGCGGCGTTTAGCTCCAGTTCGAGCGCCGGCGGGCCTAGCTCCGCCGGCGCTCGAGCAGCGCTACGCACTCAATATGAGGCGTCTGGGGGAACATGTCGACCGGCCGGACGCGGCTGAGCCTGTAGCCGGCCTGGTCGAGCTGCGCTGCGTTCGGAGCGAGGGTGGTCGGATTGCAGGAGACATAGACGATCTTCTCTGGCGCGGCTTCGAGCACGCGGCGGACCACCTTCTGCGAGAGACCCGCCCGGGGCGGGTCGACCACCACGACGTCGGGCGAGCCCGCGCGCTGCACGAGCTCACGCAGCGCAAGGCGGACGTCGCCGGCGAGAAACTGGGCGTTGTCGATCTCGTTGACGCGGGCGTTGAGTGCAGCATCGGCGGTTGCTTCCGGGCTCAGCTCGAGGCCCCAGACAGCTGCCGCCCGTGGCGCCATCAGCAGCCCGATCGTGCCGATGCCGCAGTAGAGGTCGTATACGCGCTCGAAGCCGCGCAGGCCGGCGTACTGAAGCGCCGTCTCGTAAAGGCGCTCCGCCATCTCGGTGTTGGTCTGAAAGAACGCCTCGGACGAGAGCTCGAAGCGCATGCCCGCAAGCTCTTCTGTCAGGCGGGCGGGGCCGGCGAGCAGCTCCGTGTCGCCGCCGTGAGTCGTCTCGGCGACCGATGAGGTCCGCGTCCACAGGGCGCCCGCCCCTTCGCCCACGGCACGGGCGAGCCCGTCGCGGTCAAGCTCTCCCGGCCCCGTGATCAGCCGTACCTGGAGCTCGCCGGTGCGGCGTCCCTCGCGCACCACCAGGTTGCGCAACAGCCCTTCCCCGGTGCGGCGATCGTAGGGCGTAAGGCCGCTCGCGCGACACCATGCCACCACGCGCTCGCGGGCCGCGTTCCCCGGCTCGGAGGCCAGCAGGCAGTCCTGCACCGCGACGATCTCATCCCAGCGGCCAGGGGCGTGAAAGCCGCACACGAGTTCTCCGTCGGATCCGGCGCCGAACGAGTACTCGAGCTTGTTGCGATAGCGCCATTGCTCGGTGGCGGGCTCGATCGGATCGAGCGTGAAGCCCTCGAGGCCACCGATCCTGCGCAGCGCGTCATCCACCTGGGCCTGCTTGACCTCGAGCTGGCGTGCATAGGCCAGCACCTGCCACGGCGCGCCCGGGTGGTCGGCGACCGGCGCGACGCGGTCGGCGCCCGGCTCGATCAGCTCCAGCACGCGGGCGTTGGCGTACGAGCGCTTGGCCTTGTAGACCTCCGCCCGCACCCGGTCGCCTGGAACCGCGCCGTCGACAAACACGACGTACGAGTCGGACCGGGCCACACCGGCGCCCCCATAGGCGAGCGAGTCGACGGTCAGCTCGAGCTCGCTGCCACGGCTCGGTCTGCTGGCGACGGCGGCCAAGCTAGCGGTCGGCTCCGTGGGCGGTGGCACTTAGCGCAGCTGCTTGTCGATCGCGTCGAGCACCGACTTGCGGTTCGCGTGGCGGGACTCGTACTCGCGGATCCGGCGCAGCTCCGGGCCGGCCAGATCGACAAGTCGCTTGTTGACCTGGCTCGCCGTCAGCTCGTCGTAGCCGGAGATGGCAGGCGATGGCCCAGCGCCGACCGCGCGCCGCGCGCGGTCGGCCACGCGCACGAGTTGGTCGACTGACTCGGAGCGGCGGGCGCGCTTGCGCGCCGAGTCGAGCTGTTCACGTCCCCGGCCGAGCAGGCGCTCGCAGTCGCCGAGCAGCTCTTCGGTCTGCTGGCGGCCTCGCCGGATCAGCTCACCCACCAGCTCGTTGGCGTCGGTGCGGGTCATGCGCCCGCGCTCGGCGGCCTCGTCAAGCGTTTCCTGAATCCGCTGGCGGCTGATCATCACGACGTCCAGGGGCCGGAGGACCCGGTTGACGAGTTGCTCGAGAACGCCGGCGACGCCGTCTGCCTTCCCCGCGGCCTGCTGCCTCGCGCTCCGTGCGGGTGACCGTCCCGACCCCGAGCCGCTCGATGAAGAACGCGACCGTGATGGGGGCATGTGTAGTTCCTCCTAAACCTTTATCGCCTTCGAGGCTACTCCACCAGGTGTTCGAGCAAAGCCTTCTGGGCATGACGCCTGTTCTCCGCCTGGGTCCAGATCCGCTGCCGCTTCCCGTACAGAACCTCCTCGCTGATCTCCTCCCCAGGGTGCGCCGGCAGGCAGTGCAGCGCGATCGCGTGCGGCGCCGCAAGGCCAAGCAGCGCATCGTCGAGCCGGTAGGGCTCAAGCGCGCTGCGACGCTCGGTGGCCTCGTCGGGGTCGTCGCTCATGCTCACCCACACGTCGGTGTAGACGGCATCCGCGCCGTCCACGGCCGTGCGTGCATCCTCGGTCAGCTGTGCGCTTTGCGGAGGATTTTCGAGCGCGTAGCGCCGCGGCGAGGCGATGCGGACCGTGACCCCCGCGGTGTGGCCGAGGATTGCGAGCGAGCGGGCCACGTTGTTGCCGTCGCCGACGTAGGCGAGCGTCAACCCCTCGAGTCGGCCGAACTCCTCGCGCAGCGTGAAGAGATCGGCCAGCGCCTGGCACGGATGGTGGTTTGCGGTGAGCGCGTTGACCACCGGGATGCCCGCGTGTTGTGCGAGTTCAGTGGCGAATTCGTCGGCGCCCGCGCGGACGCAGATCGCCGCGACGTGGCGCGAGAGCACATAGGCGGTGTCCCTGAGTGATTCGCCGCGGCTGAACTGGAGCTCGCCGGTGGGAAGCACCACGGCGTTTCCGCCGAGCTCGGCGACGCCGGCTTCGAAGGAGACGCGCGTGCGCGTCGAGGGCTTCTGGAAAATCAACGCCACAGTCCGCTTGGCGAGCGCGTCCGATTCAAACGGTGCCGCCTTGAGCTCGGCCGCGCGCGCGATCAGCGCCTCCAATTGCGCGCGGGACAGCTCTTCACCGGTGATGAAATGGGTGGGCAAGGCGGGCAGTGTACGTTGGCGCGAGTGTTTCTGCGGGTGCTCAGCTGGAACCTCAAGCACGGGCGCTCAGTACCCGGGGCTGGGCGTCACCTCAGGCCCGAATTCACCACCGCGCTGGCGGGATGGGAGTGGGACGTGGCGCTGCTGCAGGAGGTGCCGCCGTGGTGGCCGGCGGCGCTGGCGGATCGAGCCGCTGCCGACTACAGGCTGGTGCTGACCTCGCGCAACGCGCTGCTGCCGGTGCGGCGTGCGATCGCCGTCCGCTGGCCCGAGCTGATCAAGTCAGGAGGTGGCGGTGCGAACGCGATCCTGGTGCGGGGGCTGCCGATCGAGCAGCACCGGACGCTGCGCCTTGCGCTGTGGCCCGAGCGGCGCAAGCTTCACGCTGTGCAGCTTGTGGCCGCGAACGAGCCCTTCTGGGTCGCAAACCTGCACGCAACCGTCCACAACGACGCCAGGGCCCGCAGCGAGGCCGAGGCAGCACGCGTGGCCGTGATGCGATGGTCTGGCGGGGCGCCGTTCGTGCTCGGCGGCGATTTCAACGTCCGCGCGCTGTCGCTGGCCGGTCTCACGCGCGCAGGAGGGCACGATGTCGACCTCTGCTTCGTGTCCGGGTTCGAGGCCGAAGGCGACACCGAGGTGCTCGAGCGAGGAGAGCTATCAGACCATGCCCCGGTGGTGGTGACGCTCAGGTCCGTCCAGCCCGGAGGCCAAAGCCCCGGAGCATGAGCAGGGCTTTCTCCCCCAGGGAGCCCCGGCCGGGAAGGACGCCCAGTTGGGTGGCGGCGTCGTACAGGTCGAAGAAGCCGCGCACGCGCAGCAGACGCCGGCGCTCGAGCTCGCAGTAAAAGACGCAGTGGACGATCACGAAGCGGTTGGTCGCGGGCAGCCCGCCAACCGCTTCCCGGTGGGTCCCGAGCAGCTTGCACGGGGCGGCCACGTAGCGGCCGTTTGAGAGCCTCTCTCCGGTCCGCTGCAGCCGCGCGTCGGGAAAGCCCGCCCACAGTTGCTCGGCGTGGCGCCCAAGCTCCTCGACCCCCTCGAGCGGCTCCGCGGTCAGCGGGTCCTCATAATGGACGTCGGTGGCGCAGAGTGCAACGAACGCCTCGGGATCCTTGCCGGACCACGCGGCCTCCCAGCCATCGATCAGCTCATCGACGGTCATCTGACTCGTCAGCTGCGCGTCGGAGAGAACTCCGCGATCCCTTCCTCTGGGGTAGAAGCCAGGGCGTAGCGGCGACGCGGAATCCGCCCGGCGCGACGCGCGAGTCGGCCGGCTTGCACCGCGAGGCGGATCGCCCGCGCCATCGCGACCGGGTCGCGGGCCCGCGAGATTGCGCTCGCGCACAAGACCGCATCGCAGCCGAGCTCCATCGCGAGGGCGGCATCGGAGGCCGTGCCGACGCCCGCGTCGAGCACGACCGGGACGCCGGCCCGCTCGAGCATGATCGACAGGTTGTAGGGGTTGCGGATGCCCATGCCGCTGCCGATCGGAGAGCCCAGTGGCATCACCGCCGCGCAACCGAGATCCTCGAGACGCCGCGCCGTGATCGGGTCATCGGTGGTGTAGGGCAGCACCACGAACCCGTCTTGCACCAGCTGCTCGGCGGCCGCCAGCAACTCGCCCGTGTCGGGGAGCAGCGTGCGGTCGTCGCCGATCACCTCGAGCTTGATCCAATCGGTGGCGAAGGCCTCGCGAGCCAGCTTGGCGGTCAGCACGGCGTCGCGGGCCGTGTAGCAGCCCGCGGTGTTGGGAAGGGTCTGCACTCCCGCTGCGTCGAGCACGTCCAGGATGGAGCCGCGCGCCGACGGATCCAGCCGGCGCAGCGCGACCGTGACCAGTTGGGCGCCGGTGGTCTCCAACGCCTCCTGCAAAGCCTCATGGCTCGGGAATCCCCCGGTCCCGAGAATCAGGCGGGATGTGAACGAGCGACCGGCGATCACGAGCGGATCGGCGTCCCGGCTGGTGACAGAATCGCTGCGCGCCGGCATCACGTCGGTCATGGCTTCGATCCTCCCTGGATTGCTGCCAGCACCTCGACGCGGGCTCCTTCGTTGAGGACAGTGGACGGCCAGGCGCCGCGCGGCACCACCTCGCTGTCGAGCGCCACCGCGACGCCCCGCGGCGCCGCTGCGGGTGAGCCCTGGTCTCGTGCGAGTAACTCGACCACGGTGGCCAGCGTCGCGTCGGCTGGCAGCTCCCGGCGCTCTCCGTTCACCGTCACGATCATGCGACCCCCGCCGCCTGAAGCTGGAAGCGGTTGGCGCCGAACGGCTCCGCGAGCGAAGGCGTGACGCCGTCGAGCACGGCGCTTGCGATCAGCTCCGCCGTGATCGGAGCGAGCAGAACGCCGTGGCGATAGTGGCCAGTGGCCCAGAACAGGCCCGGAACCGCGCCGGCGCCGATCAGCGGCGCGTTATCGGGGGTTCCTGGCCGCAGCCCAGCCAGCGCCTCGTCGATCACCAGCTCGGCCACGCCCGGGACCAGCTCGACCGCGTCGCGCAGCAGCTCAAACACCGCGCCGGCGGTCACGGTGGTGTCGAAACCACGCTCCTCGACCGTGGCACCGAGCACGTACCGTCCGTCCCCGCGGGGAACCAGATAGGCGCCGGGAAAGCGCAGCGCGCGATTCATCAGCCCGGGTCCAGCCGGGTCGCGGAGCCAGAGGATCTGGCCCTTGACCGGCCGCAATGGAACCTGTGCGTCGGGGGGCAGCCCGCGGATCTGCGTCGACCACACGCCGGCAGCGAGCACCACGCTCTCCGCGCTCAGTCGCTCCCCGTCGGCGAGGCGGACCACCGGAAGATCGAGCTCGGCAACCTCGGCGCCGGCGCGCACTTCCACGCCGGCGGCGCGGCACGCAGCGAGTAGGGCCGCGGTCAGCTGGCGTGGGTCGATCGCGTGATCGTCGCCGACCGCCAGTGCCGCGCGCAATGTCGGCGCGAGCGCCGGCTCGAGTTTGCGCGCCTCCGTGGGGAGCAGGCGATCCACCGTGAGATCGAAGCTGCACCGCAGCTCGACTTCGCGCTCGAGCGCCTCCGCCTCGTCGCGGTCGCGGGCGGCGATCAATGTGCCGCAGCGCAGGTATCCGGGATCGGCGCCCGTGATGTCGCGCAGCTCGGCGACGAAGCCGGGGTAGGCGCTCGCGCTCGCGATTCCAAGCCGCAGGAGATCCTCCTCGCGCGCGCTGGCTTCTGAAATCGGGGCGATCATGCCGGCGGCTACGCGAGAGGTCCCACGCCCGGGCTGGTCGCGCTCGAGCACGACCACCTTTGCGCCGCGTTGCGCGAGCCGCCACGCGACCGCGAGGCCAATCACGCCGCCCCCGATGACGATCGCCTGAGATGACTTATCGCTCCTGGGCACGACTACCTCGATGCTAGCTACCCACATGCGAGACTTGAGGCATGCAGGACCGCTCACGCGCGCTGGAACGGCTGCGGGCCGCCAGGCTATACCTGGTCTGCGAGGCCCTGCCCGATCCATTTCTGGAGGCGGCACTGCACGGCGGTGTCGACATCGTGCAGCTGCGCATGAAGGACGCCGGCGAGGATGAGATCGTGGCAGCGTCGCGGCGCTTTGCACGCCTGTGCGCCGCGCATGGAGCGCTCTTCATCCTCAACGACCGGCCGGATCTCGTCGTTGAGTGCGAGGCAGACGGCGTGCACGTGGGCCAGGACGACATGCTCGTCGCCGCGGCGAGAGCGGCCGTCGGCGCGGAGCGCCTGGTGGGGCTCTCGACGCACAGCCGGGAGCAGATCGACGCGGCGATCGAACCTGACTACATCGGCGTGGGGCCGGTGTTCGCGACGCCCACCAAACCCGGACGCGCGGCGGTGGGGGTGGAGCTCGTTCGGTACGCCGCGAGCCATGCGCGCGTGCCGTTCTTCGCGATCGGGGGGATCGACGTAGACAACGTCGAGCAGGTCCGCGAAGCCGGGGCCTACGGCGTCGCAGTGGTCAGGGCACTGACCGAGTCTGCGCAACCGGAGCGTGCGGCGCGAAGGCTGCTGGGGGAAGCAAGAGTTGGCGCAGCGTAGCCGCAAGCGGGGGCGCCGCTCGAAGCCCGCTCGGGGCGCCGTAGCCACAGCCACGACCATGCAGTCGCGGACGGCCGCGGCGCCCAGCCGCTCGGAGCAGAGAAACGCCGCGGTGCGGGCGACGCTCACACCCTACGCGCCGGGCGAACGGCCGTGGTCGATTCGCATCGCGGTCGTGGTGGCAGCGTTGATCGGCGCGGCCAACCTCGTCGACCTGCTGGTCGGGGGCAATCTCAAGGTTGGTCACACGCACCCGGGCAAGGGGGGCGTGGTTCTCTTCTCGGCGATGATGCTCGTCGCCGCAGCGGGCATGTGGCGGATGAAGTACTGGGCCGTGCTCGGCTTCCAGGCGATCCTCGCCTTCGTGATCATGATCCTCGCGCTCTCCCTGATCGGCGTGCACAGCGTGCTCGCGGCGCTGGCCGAGGTAGCGGTCATCTGCGCTGGGGGCTTTCTCTTCTACAAGCTGGTCCGCGTGCTCAGCCGGGTGCAGATGCCCCGGCGTCCGCAGCATTAGCGAGACCACGGCGCTGGCCAGCCCGCAGCGCTGGCCCGCCCGCAGCACTGGCGAACCGTCATATAGGCTCCGAAGCGATGCCTGATTCGTCCTATGACTGCGTCGTGATCGGTTCCGGGCCGGGCGGCTATGTGGCCGCGATCCGCGCCGCGCAGCTGCAGATGAAGACCGCGATCGTGGAGAAGGACAAGATCGGCGGCCGCTGCCTCAACTACGCGTGCATTCCCGCCAAGGCCGTGCTGCGCTCGGCCGACGTGCTCACCGAAGTCCGGGAGGCCGCCGAGTTCGGGGTCCGGGTCGCCGAGCCTGAGGTTGACTACGCGACCGTGGCGGCGCGGCGCGACAAGGTGATCTCAACCCTCACCGGCGGTGTCTCGATGTTGCTGAAGAAAAACGGCGTGGAGGCCGTGGAGGGCGAGGGATCGCTGGCCGGGCCGGGCGCGGTGAAGATCGGCGAGAAGACGCTCGAAGCCAAGACAGTCGTGCTCGCGACCGGATCGGTGAAGCGCCCCATCCCGGGGGTCGAGTTCGGGGGACGGGTGATCGGCACCGAGGAGGCATACGCGCTGCCCG
This sequence comes from Solirubrobacteraceae bacterium, assembly GCA_039583645.1. Classification (GTDB taxonomy): domain Bacteria; phylum Actinomycetota; class Thermoleophilia; order Solirubrobacterales; family Solirubrobacteraceae; genus Palsa-465. The sequence goes on along the minus strand of JAVKSP010000016.1, from coordinate 24,357 downwards.
AGCTGCCGCGCTCGATGGCGGTGGTCGGCGCCGGCGCCTCCGGCGCGGAGATCGCCTCGGCATACGCCCGCCTGGGGACGCGGGTGATGCTCTTCGAGGCGCTCGACCGGGTGCTGCCAACCGAGGATGCCGACATCTCGAAGATCGCAGAACGAGGGCTCAAACGCCAGAAGATCGCGATACACACCTCGACGCTGATCAACGATGTCGCGCCCGCGGAGAGTGGCGTCAAATTCAGCCATGGGGACGAGCAGGTGGAGGTGGAGTGGCTCGTGATCGCCGCCGGACGCGGTCCCGACATCGAAGCACTCGGACTCGACGCGGTGGGCGTCAAGCTCGACGCGGGAGGACTTGTCGAAGTGGACGGCGCCCAGCGCACGAACGTCGATCGCGTCTACGCGATCGGGGATCTCGTGCACGGTCCAGCGCTCGCCCACAAGGCCTCCGACGAGGGAGTGATCGCGGTCGAGGACGCGGCCGGGTGCAAGACCCACCCGATCGAATATCAGGACATTCCACGAGCGACGTTCTGCACGCCAAACGTGGCGAGCTTTGGCTTGACCGAAGCTCAGGCCAAGGAGCAGGACCACGATGTCGTCGTGGGCAAGGTCCAGTACGGAGCGGTTGGCGCCGGCACCGTCTACGGCGACCGCGGAGGCCTGATCAAGATCGTCGGCGAGCGACGCTACGGCGAGTTGCTGGGGGGCCACATCGTCGGGTCGCGGGCGACCGAGCTGATTCAGGAGCTCGTCAACGTGCGCGTACTCGAGGGTGGTTATCCAGAGCTCGCTCGCATCATCCACGGTCACCCGACGCTGTCGGAGGCGATCATGGAAGCGGCCCGCGCCGCCGACGGCTGGCTCATTCACGGGTAGTGAACGAGACCCCGGTCTTCTATTTCGATCTCGCGAGCCCAGAGTGCTACCTGGCCGCCGAGCGGATCTCCGAGCTGCTCCCCGTGCCTGCCCACTGGGTACCGGTGGCAGGCATCGTGGCCGAGCGGTCTGTAGACCGCGTACGGATCGAGCGGCTTGCCTGCGAGCGCGGTCTCCAGCGGGTCCGGTGGCCGAGGTCGTGGCCGCCCCAAACCGACCTGGCGGCGCGGGCCGCAACCTATGCCGGGAGCATCGCCCGGGTGACGGCGTTCTCGCTGGCTGCCTTTCGCCAGGCGTTCGCCGGCGGACGTGATCTGGACGATGCCGACACCATCGTGATCGCCGGGGCCGCCTGCGAGATCCACCCCGCGGCACTGCTGCGGGGGACCGAGTTGCGGTCGGTCAAGCTCGCGCTCGAGCAGGCGACGGCGCGGGCGGGGGCCGCGGGCGTGCGTTCGCTGCCGGCGATCGCAGTGGGCAAGCTCGTGTTCGAGGGCGACGGCGGTCTCGAACAGGCCGCGCGAAGCCTCGGGAACGGCAGATGAAGGCCAACCGCGGGTTCGAGCTGTTCATCTCACGCGGCGGCTCAGAGCCGGCCTTCCTCGCTGACCCCCGCCGACGCGACCGACTCGAGGTGGTCTCGATCGAGACCGGGGAGGTGGTGCTCTTCTGGGAGCTGCCGGCCCGGGCCGCAGCCAAGCTCAAGCGCCAGCTGCAAGAGGATCTCGCCACGCTGGACGGCAGCGACTTCCTCGCGGCCTGGTCAGATGTTGAAGGCGTTCCGTGAGCGAGCGGCCGGCCGGATCCAGGCGGGCGGGGCACCCGCTCGCGCCCACGCGGTCGGAACGCACAGTGGCCCGCAGAGCCGCGGAGGCACGCGCGACGATCCCCGACCTCGAACTCGGCACCGAGGTCAACCTCGAGCGTGCGCTGCGAGACGCTGGGCGTGGCGTGACCGCGACGCTCGTGCGCGCCTGCGCGCTCGCACTGCGCGAGCATCCGCGTGCCAACGCCGCCTACCGTGACGGCCAGTTCGAGCTCTACGAGCGCGTCAACGTCGGTCTGCTCGTGAGCGACGAGCAAGACCTCGTGCTCGCAACGATCTTCGATGCCGATCGTAAGTCACGGTCCGAGCTCACGACGGAGATCGAGGACCTGCGCCGGCGTGCCGGCGCGCTCACCCAGCCCCAGCGCTCAGGTGCGACGTTTGCGCTTGTGCACCAGGAGAGCGTTTCCTGGCAGACGCCGATGATCTGGAGCGGCCATGCTGCCTCGGTGACCGCCGGGGCCGTGCGGGAGGTTCCGGTAGTGCGCGATCGCCAAGTTGTGCCGGGCCGAGTGCTCACCTTGACCCTGGCCTGCGATCACCGCATCCTCTACGGCGCCGTGGCCACTCGCTTCCTCACGCGAATAAAAGAGCTGGTCGAACGCATGGAGCTCTAAACGAGGCACCGGTGGCGCCCGACTCACAGCTGGAACCCCTCAGCGACGCCTCTCGGTTGGCGCACCGGCTGACCTCGGCGATCGGGGACGAGCGGGTCCTCGCGGCGATCGCGTCGATCCCCAGGGAGCGGTTCGTGGAGGACTCGCTGCGCCGCCGCGCCTACGCCAACGTGGCGCTGCCGATCGCCTGCGAACAGACGATCTCCCAGCCACTGGTGGTCGCTCGCATGCTTGAGCTGCTCGAGCTGCGCCCGCAGGATCGGGTGCTCGACGTCGGCACGGGATCCGGCTACCACGCCGCCCTGCTCGCGCTGCTGGCCGGCGAGGTTTACACGCTCGAGCGCCACGCCGAGCTTGCCCATCGAGCCCAGCGCGTGATTCGGGCGTTGGGGCTCGACAGCGTCCACTTCCGCGTTGGCGATGGCTGGCGCGGGTGGCCGGAGGAGGCCCCTTTCGACGCGATCAATGTCGCCGCCGCCACCGGATCCAAGCCGCCGCAGGAGCTCATCGAGCAGCTGGCGCCAGGAGGCCGGCTGGTGGCGCCCGTCGGCCGAACGAACCAGCACCTGACCCTGGTCCGTCGTACCGAAGCGGGCCTCACCCAGACCTTGCTCGAGGGCGTGCGGTTCGTGCCGCTGGTACGCGGGAGCGAGCCCGCGGGCGAGGAGGAAGAGCTCGATGAGCCCTCAGACTGGGCTTAGCCGCGACTGCATGACAGCGAGTGCGTCGGGGTTGGAGTCGATGAGCACAAAGCGCCTGCCCAACTCGCGGCAGACCGCCCCCAGCGTGCCAGAGCCGGCGAATGGGTCCAGGCACCACCCGCCCGGTCGCGACGATGCCGCGACCAAGCGCCTCACCACCCGCTCGGGCTTCTGCGTGGGATAGCCGGTCTTCTCGCTGCCGTTGGTGGGCACGATCGTGTGGAACCAAACGTCTGTGGGCCGCTTGCCGCGCCTGGCCTTCTCCGGGCCCACCAGCCCGGGCGCCATGTACGGCTCGCGCTCGACGGCGTCGGCGTCGAAGTGATGGGCGCCCGGCGTGCGCACGTAGGCGAGGATCGTGTCGTGCTTGGCAGGCCATCGGCGCCGCGGCTTGCCTCCGTAGTCGTAGGACCAGATGATCTCGTTGAGGAACGCCTCGCGTCCGAAGAGCTCGTCCAGCAGCAGCTTGCAGTAGTGGGCCTCGCGGTAGTCGATGTGGAAATAGAGCGTGCCGTGCGGTGCCAGCAACGCGCGCAGGCGGAGCAGCCGCGAGCCCAGGAACTCGAGGTAATCGCCGAAGGCATCGTCGTAGCTCAGGCTCTGCAGCAGCCGAGTGCTGTAACGGCGCCCCCCGAACCCCACGCGCTCTCCCTGCGGCTCCGAGCGCGCCGCCAGCGTGTGGCGCGTACGTACACGGCCGGTGTTGAACGGGGGGTCCATGTAGACGAGATCGAAGCTTGCTTCGGGCAGCCGCGCGAGCGCCTCGGCGTTGTCACCGGCGACGATCAGGTCGTCGTCGAGCTCGAGCTGATCGCTGACCGGGCAGACTCGCACGTGAGTTGACAAGCTAGCTTTCGGTGCGGCGAATCGCCGATTAGCGACTTAGCTAACGGGCAGCTAACGGCTCAATCGCTAGGATTTGTGGTCCCGTGGTCGCTCAGCGTCTCAAGCGGATGCGACGCTCTGCTCTGGGAGTACGCATCACGCGCTACACAATTGGCTCGATCGTGGCGGCCGTCACGAGCGCGATCGTGTTCGCGGTGCTGTTCTACTTCAAGGTTGGCACCACCGCGTGCTCGGTGATCGCCTTCGTCGCCGGCGCGATTCCGAACTGGGTGCTGAACCGTCGCTGGGCGTGGCAGCTCAAGGGCAAGGTGGCACTCGGTCGCGAAGTCGTGGCCTACGTGATCGTCTCTGCGCTGACGTTGCTCGCCACGGCGGAAGCCACGGCCTGGACCAAGCATCAGGCGATGGGGCTGCCGGCGCATTACGGCCTGCGCGTGATCGCGGTCACCGGCTCGTATCTCGCAGTGTTCGCGATCCTGTTCGTGGTCCGCTTCGGGATCTACGAACTCTGGATCTTCTCCGGCAAGAGCCGGCTCCGCCCAGCCTTGCGGTCGCGCATCCAGGTATTCGCGGCCGCGCGCGCGAATCGCACGCCGTAGCGCAGGTTGCCTTCCTTCTTGGTGCCGGTCGCGTGCGCCGCTCGGTCCCGCATGCTCGTAGGGACCTCGGCCAGCCTGAACCCGTGTAGCGCCGCAGAGATCATCAGCTCGGAAGCCTGGTACTGAGGCTGCTCCAGGGTGACCGCCTCGGTCACCTCCGAGCGCATCGCGCGCAGTCCGCAGGCAGGGTCCGTGACGCGACTTCCGACCACCACGCTGAAGAGCGCGCCGAAGACCAGGACCCCGAGATGGCGCACTCGGTCGGTGGTCTGCTCGCTGCCCAGCCGTCTGGAGCCGGAGACGAAGTCTGCCTCCCCAGCAAGGATCGGCTCCACGACGGTCTCGAGCTCGCGCGCGTCGTACTGGCCGTCGGCGTCGATCGTCGCGATCACACGCGCCCCGCGCGCGCGGGCGAGCCAGTAGCCCAGCTTCAGCGCTGCCCCCTGCCCGCGGTTGGCCGGCACATCGCATACGAGCGCGCCCGCGCCCGCCGCTTCAACCGCAGTCCGGTCGCGGGCGCCGTCGACGACCACGATGATCTCGGCCTCCAGTCCGGCGATCTGACGCGGGATCTCCGCGACCACCCCGGCGACCGTCGGCTCCTCGTTGTAGGCGGGGATGACCACCGCGAGCGGCGGGCCCGTGCGCGGTGGATGCTCGCTCAGAAACTGCGCCGCCGCGCCGCGCTCGGCCGGGTCGAGCCGCCCCAGCTCCGACTCAAGCTCGAATTCTGTTCCCAGCATCAGCTCATCCCCGGCACCGATAGCGGTCCTGTCATGTCCTCGACGGCCGCCTTCGACCACTCCTCCCACACGCCCACGAGCCCCTCGCTGAAGTCGAACCGGGGGGACCACCCCGCGGCTTTCGCCCTACTCGGGTCGACAATCACCGCCGGCATCTCGCCCGGCTTAGCCGGTCCGTGACGCACGTCGAGCTCGGCGCCGGATACCCGCCGGACCTCGTCTACGACCTCGAGCACCGAGAGCGAGCGGCCGGTACCGATTACCACCGGTCCCTGCCAGCGCCCGTCGGAGAGAGCCAGTCGCATGGCGGCGACGACGTCGGAGACGTGCACGTAGTCGCGCACCTGGCGTCCATCGCCGTAGATCTCGAACGTGCGCCCCAGGCGGATCGCGCGCATCAAGCGCGCCACGATGCTGTCCTTGGCCTGCATGCCGGGGCCGTACACATTGGTCAGCCGCAGCGCCGTGCAGCGCAGGCCGTAGGAGGCCGTGTAGGCCGCCATCAACATCTCGCCGGCGGCCTTGGTGGCGCCGTAGGGCGTGAGCGGGCCAAGTGGCGCAGTCTCGACGATTGCGGGCGCCGCTGTCGGCCCGGTGACAGCGTTCGTGGACGCGAACGCGAGTGCCGTGGCCCCGGCCGCACGGGCGGCTTCGAGCAACTCGTGCGTCCCGGCGACGTTGGTCTGGTAGGTCAGCCGCGGGTGCTCGAGCGAGCGCAGCACAGACGTCACCGCGGCGAGATGGACGACGGCGTCGGCGCCATCGGCGAAGGCGCGCTCGAGCACCGCGGGGTCCGCGATGTCGCCCTGCACAAGTTCGATCGCAGGGTCGGGGTGGGGCTGGAGGTCGACTACCCGGACACGGGCGCCGGCGCTCATCAGCTCAGCGACGACGTGACGGCCTATGAAACCCGAGCCGCCGCTGACCAGCACGCGGCGGCCACGAAGCTCGCCGGCGTCGGTGCTCACTTCATCGGTTGCAGCTCGCCGGCGGCCTTGGGCAGCACGCTGGAAGTCGCGCGCCAGTCGACCGTCGGCATGATCGCCTGAAGATCGACGCGGTCCTTGTGGCGCTCGACCACGTCGAACAGGTGGTCGATGAGCGTCGTCGAGAGCAGCGTCGGCTTCAGCCCCAGCTGCTCGAGCGCCGAGTGCTTGACGTTGTAGTAGTGGTCCTCCAGCTCGACGCGCGGGTTCGCGAGATGCTCGATCGTCGCCTCGCCCGGATACGTCTCGGCGACCGTGTCGGCGATCTGACGGATCGACAACGATTCGGTCATCTGGTTGAAGACGCGGAACTCGCCACGATCCGCCGGGTTCTCGCAGGCGATCCGGATGCACTCCACGGTGTCGACGATGTTGATCAGGCCGCGGGTCTGGCTGCCGTTGCCGTAGACGGTCAGGGGATGGCCCAGCACCGCCTGGATCACCATGCGGTTGAGCACCGTGCCGAACACGCCGTCGTAGTCGAAGCGCGTGGCGAGGCGCGGATCCTGCCTGGTCGCCTCGACGTCGGCGCCGTAGACGACGCCCTGGTTGAGGTCGGTGGCTCGCAGGCGCCAGATGCGGCAGCCGAACTCGATGTTGGTCGAGTCATGCACCTTCGAGCAGTGGTAGAAGGAGCCCGGTCGCTTGGGGTAGATCATGCGGTCACGACGCCCGTTGTGTTCGACCTCGAGCCAGCCCTCCTCGATGTCGATGTTGGGCGTCCCGTACTCGCCCATCGTCCCCAGCTTGACGAGGTGTATGTCGCGGTCCGTGTCGGCGATCGCATACATCACGTTGAGGTTGCCGACGATGTTGTTGGTCTGCGTGTAAACGGCGTGGGCCTGGTCGATCATCGAATACGGCGCGGCCCGCTGCTCGGCGTAGTGGACGATCGCCTCGGGTTGGAAGTCGGCCACCATCTGGTGCGTGAAGGACGCATCGCAGAGGTCGCCCACGTAGCTCTTGAGCGCCTTGCCGCTCACTTCCTTCCAGGCCGCGAGACGCTCGTCGAGCGTGCAGATCGGCACGAGACTCTCCACGCCGAGTTCTTCGTCGTAACTGCGGCGCGCAAAATTGTCGGCCACGGCTACCTCATGACCGGCGGCGGAGAGATGGACGGCAGTCGGCCATCCCAGGTACCCGTCTCCACCCAGAACCAGGATTCGCATGCTTTGCTCCAGTTTGCTCTTAAGTCGTTCGGGGATCTTCAGGGCGCTCGACGTATGGCCGACCTGACCAGCCGGCCCTGTCTGTCAGCGCGCGACCAGACCGCAGCTCCGAGGCGCACGAGGATAGCCGATGAACCCCCGGGCCTCAGCGGCTGCAGCCGATTGTACGCAGGAATACCTAGGAAGTTACGGTTTCGCGTTCCGCCGCTGGCGCTCCGGCGGCTTGACCGGGCCGCTGCATCCCTGCTGCGATGCGGGCCTCGTAGGCCGCGCGCAGCTCTTGGTTGGGCCCGACCAGCACCTGATCCGATTTCAAGAAGCGCGTGACCACGTCGAGCGCGCGCACGGGCAGCATCCCCTTCGGTCTGATGATCGCGGCGAGGGAGCGCGGCACGAAGACCTCGTAGCGGTTGCGCTGCAGCGCATCCACGATCGCCTGCGCCACGTCCTCGGGCTCGACTGGTTTGAAGCCGCGCGTCTCGGCCAGCCCCGAGCCGAGCTCGGTGTGGACGACCACCGGCATCACGACGCTTACCTCGATTCCTGTATCCCGTGCCTCGGCCCGGATCGCCTCGCTCAAGCCCACCACCGCGTGCTTGCTCGCGCAGTAGGTCGCGCCGCCGGGAAAACCGGCCTTCCCCGCCGCCGAGGCGATGTTGACGATGTGCCCGCTACGCCGCGGCAGAAAGCGCTTGAGCGCCAGCTTGGATCCCAGGATCACGCCGGTGACGTTGACGTCGAGGATCGCCTGCGCCGTTTTGTCGCTCTCCTCGACAAACGGCCCGATCGGCATGATGCCGGCGTTGTTGATCAGCACATCGACCGGGCCGAGCTCCCGTTCGGCGCGGTCGAGGAAGTCCTCGAAGCTCGCCCGGTCAGTGACGTCCAGCGACAGCCCCAGCGTGCCGTGACCCAGTTCCCGGGCAGTCTGCTCTGACAGCGCGGCGTCGATGTCGCCGATCGCGACCTTGGCGCCCTGCGCGATCAGCGCCGTCGCCGTCGCCCGCCCGATCCCGCGCGCAGCGCCGGTGATCGCAACCACCTGGCCGACCAGCGAGCGTGGAGCCTTTGCCATCTAACAGTTCCTCCTAATAGAGCGGTGGGGCGCACACGGTACCGTGTTGGCCGATGGCGCACTTTCGCCACGACGGGCAGCGGCTCGCCTACACGGTGCACGGCCAGGGCGCGCGGACGACCGTGTTGCTGCCCGGACTGCTGCTCTCGCAGAAGATGCAGATCCCGCTGGCCCGCCAGCTCGCACGGCGCGGCAATCGCGTGGTCACCTTCGACCCTCTCGGGCACGGCGCGTCCGATCGCCCGCGCGACATGTGGCGCTATTCGATGCCCGCCTTCGCCGCGCAGACGATCGCGCTGCTCGACCACCTTGAGCTCGACCAGGCGATCGTCGGCGGGACCTCACTGGGTGCGAACGTGACGCTCGAGGTGGCCGCGCGGGCGCCGGAGCGCCTGCGCGGCATGATCATCGAAATGCCGGTGCTCGACAACGCGATCCCAGCATGCGCCGCATTCTTCACCCCGCTGCTGTTTGCGCTCACCTTCGGCGAGCCGCTAATGGCAAGGGTGGCCCGCCTCGGTCGGCGACTGCAACGGCGACAGCTGCCCCTACTGCTCGAGCTCGCGCTCGACTCGATCGCACAGGATCCGGGCCCCAGCGGCGCCGTGCTCCAGGGGATCATCTTCGGCCGCACCGCGCCACATCGTTCCGAGCGGCGCACCTTCGATGCGCCGGCGCTGATCATCGGCCACCCGCGTGATCCGGTCCACCCCTTCTCGGATGCCGACATGCTCGCCGGCGAGCTACCGCGGGCCCGCCTCCTGCGCGCGAACTCGATCATCGAGCTGCGCGCGCGGCCAGCGCGGCTGACCGCGCAGATCGCGGAGTTCGTCGAGGATTGCTGGAGTCCGGAGTCGGTGCGCTCGGTCCATCGCGCGACGGGCTAACGGCAGCTTCAGCGGGGTGCCGGCGGCCCTGGCGGCTCCACGATGTCCCGGCCGGTCGGCTCCAGTTGCTCGTCGAGCTCGAGCTGCCAGTAAAAGCGCGTGAAGGTGACGCCCGCCCGAAACTCGCCCACGTGCGGCTCGATCTCCTCACCGCATGCCATGCGGACGATCAGCTCGGGGTAGGTGCGGCCAGGCAGCGCTGCGTACATGGGCGCCGGGAAGGCACCCCCGAAGCGCGTGTTGACATCGGTTATCCCCCAGCCGATCTCCCGATCACGGAAGACCTGGATCGTGCAGGGGCCGCGGACCGCAAGCGTCTCCACCACCCGCCGGCCGAGCTCGACCAGCTCGCGATCCGCGACCACCGTCCCCTTGATCGACTCGCCGCCACGCGACTCGATCATCGTCCTCGGGATCGCGTTCAGACAGTGCCCGCGCAGGTCCGAAAGCGTGTCAATCGAGAACTCGGGGCCGTCCATGAACCGCTGCACCATCGTCTCCTCGGGGATGTAGTCGACGAAGAACTCGACGGCGCGCGGGTCATCGGCGCGGTGGATCGCGCGCGCTCCTGAGCCGCGGCGGGGCTTGACCATCGCCGGATAGGACTCGACCGGCTCGCCGGGGAGCACCGTGGGCGGGGAGGGCAGAGCGGCAGCGGTGAGCATCAAATGCGCCTCATATTTGTCGTAGGTGGCACGGGCGACGGTCGCGCTCGGCACCAACGCAGGTAGCTCGCCGGCTTCGCGCGCCCGCGCCAGCACCTCGATGTCAAGGTCGGTGAGCGGCACGACCACCCCAGCGCCGAACTCCGCACAGAGCGCGCGCAGGGCAGGTACGTAATCCGGGTCGGTGATGCGCGGCACCGAGCGGCGATGGTGGGCCGCGTATTGCGCCGGCGCGAGGGGATTAGGATCGGCGGCGACAACGGTCGCGTGCTGGGCGAAGGCGGCCACGATGTCGTAGCGCTTGCCCACACCGGTGAGCAGTACTGCGGCCCCGGTTCGCGTCACTGGGCTTCGTCGGCAGGCGGCCCCAGCGAGCCCTGCCAGCCGCCTGTCTCGCCCTTGTACAGCCCCTGGCCGGTGCTGACCAACCGCACGGTCCGCGCGAGGATGCGCAAGTCGAGCGCCAATGATTGATGTTTGACGTACCAGATGTCGAGTTCGATGCGGTCGCTCCAGGGCAGCGAGGCGCGGCCGTTGACCTGGGCCCATCCGGTGATCCCGGGCTTGACCTCGAGACGGCGCTTCTGCCGTTCGGTGTACTGGCTCACCTGAATCGGAATCGTCGGTCGTGGCCCCACGATCGACATCTCGCCCCGAATCACGTTCCACAGGTTCGGCAGTTCGTCGAGCGAGTAGCGGCGGAGCAGCAAACCCATGCGTGTGATGCGCTCATCCCCCTCCTGGAGCGCGAGTCCCGCGCCGATGAATTCGGCCCCGCTCACCATCGTGCGCAGCTTGTAGATCGAGAACTCCGCGCCGCTGCGCCCGACCCGGGCCTGGCGGTAAATGGGATGGCCGGGGGTCTCGAGCCTGATCAAAAGCGCGAACAGCGCCACCAGCGGCGCTGTGAGGACCGCCGCGGGCACCGATATCAACAGATCGAGCGAGCGCTTGATCATCGGCCGTCCTCACGCCTGCGGTTGCACGGACCCACTTTCAGCGCGTCCCCTCGGCCGGCTCCCAGCCCGCCGCGGTGCCGTGATGCAGCCAGTCCCACAGGCCGGCCAGCAGCGAGCCCGTCGTGAGCACGTAGTACCGCGCGATCAAAAACGGCCTGGCGGGGACGCTGCGGGCCGCCAGCGCTGCCAGCACCACGGCGACCTGCAGCGCCAGCGCGGTGGTGTAGAGCGCGCCGGCGCCGTGTGCGACCAGCGCCACATTCGCGCCCAGCGCGACCAGATGCAAAAACGGCGAGAGGTAGCGCAGCAGACGATGGGTGACGATCATGAGCGCATAGCCGGGGTCATAGCCGCGCGGCGAGAGCATCCCTCCGTGGATCACGATCGGCCAGGTGTGGCTCATCATGCGCCGCTTGCGACGGAACTCCCCCTCGATCGTGGGCACCATCTTCTCGCTCGCGCGCGCGCCCGGCGCGTACACGGCCCTATAGCCGCGCTTGACCATGTTGAAGGGGAACGACAGGTCGTGTCCCATGATCGGCTCGACGATCAGGTACGTCTCGCGCCGGGTCGCATAGATCGCGCCGTTGCCCCCCGTGACCGAGCGCAGCCGCGACTCGAGCGCGCGCAGCGCCATCTCGTACCGCCAGTACAGACCCTCCTGGTTGGTGCCGCGCTGGTCCACCAGCCGCACCTCGCCACAGACATAGCCGACGCGTGGGTCGGCGAAGGGCGCCACCAAAGCGGCGAGCGCGTCCGGCTCCCAGCTCACGTTGGCGTCCGAAAAGGCGACGATCTCCCCGCGCGCTCGGGCCACCGCCCTGTCCTGGGCCTGGATCTTGCCGCCGCGCGGCAGCTCGAGCACCAGGTCCGCGCCGGCCTCGCGGGCGCGCTCGGCCGTGCGGTCCGGCGAGCCGTCGCAGGCAACGATGAGCTCGACCTTTGCGCCGGGGTAGTCGAGAGCCTTGAGATTGCGTACCCGCTCGGCGATCACTGTCTCCTCGGCGTAGGCGGGCACGATCACCGACACCCTCGGCTGTTCGGCGCTTGTCGAGGTCTCCGCTTCCGGGCGCGGGTGACGTTTCGCGAGCAGCGCGAGCAGCGCCGGGTACCCCAGGTGGCTGTAGCAGAGCAGCCCGGCCGGGAGCCAGAAGGCGAACTTGAGCGCGGTCATCGGCGATGGGATTGTGGCGGACTGAGGACGAGAGTTTCGTAGAGCTCGAGCGTGCGCGCGGCCGCCTCGCGCCAGGAATACGGTCCCGCCGCCGCCGCCCGTGCACCGGCCTCGAGCTGTTCGCGGGCGCTGGGCTCGGCCAACAGCTCAGCAAGTGCCGCCGCGAGCGCCCGGGAGTCGCCTGCCGGCACGAGCCGCGCGGCGCCCGCTGCGGCCACCTCGCGAAAGCCACCCACGTCGCTGACCACCACCGCCTTGCCGAACGCGAGCGCGGTCGCGAGTACCCCGGACTGGTCGAGCCGTTCGGTCTTCAGGTACGGCAGCACGACGACCTCGGCGCGCGCGAAGAGCCCCGCCAATTCGGCTTCCGAGACGAACCGCGGCACGAACTGCACGCGCGCACCGGCTGCTCGTCGCCGCAATGTTTCGAGCGGCACGCGCGGTCGCCCCACGACCCACAGTTCGCCGCAGCCGACCCCGCGCCAGGCCTCGAGCAACACGTCGAGGCCCTTGTAGGGGCGCAGCAAACCGAAGAACAGCGCCACCGGGACGTCGGTTGGTGTCAGCTCTGGCGGCAGCCGGCCCGACTCCGAGACGAGATGCTCGAAGACCCCGTGATGGATTACGTGAAGCTTGCTCGGATCGACGCCGATCTCGTGCAGTGCGCTGCGCCCGTATTGCGAGTGCACGACGATCGCATCGACGGCGTCGTACAGCCGGCGCTGGGCGCGCGTCTGTCCCGGGCGCGGCTCGCGCGGGAGTAGATCGTGGGCGGTCAGCACCAGCGGGCGACGCGGCAACAGGTGCGCGTCGAGCCACTGCACCGGCAGCCACTGGAAATGCACCACGTCGGCTTCCCGGGCGAGCGCGCGCAGGCGCGCCATGGCGGGCAGGTGGCTGGCGAGCTTGGTCAGCGAGCGCAGCTGCGATCCTGGCGCGCCGAAGGCGCGGCGGTAGAAGAGCTCGCGCACCCGGTAGCCCTCGGGGGCCGGCAGCTCGCCATACGGAAAGCGGCTGGTTATGAGCTCGACCGCGGCGCCCTGGTCGGCAAGAGCGGCGCACAGCGCGTGGTCGTAAGGCGGCGTGTATGCCGAGGGGTCGACGACCTGAATGCGCATGCGTTGGTTCACGAGCGGCCGGCGAGCGCCGCCAGGCGCCGCGCGATCGTGGGCGCCTCGCCTCCGCCGAGCGGCTGCACCCGAGCGCCGGGATCGCGCTCAAGCCTTCTGACCGCGGGCGCCAGCGCCGTCAGCGTGGCCTCGCCCGGGCCGCGGAGCCGCTGATCGCGCAGCGCCCGCAGCGGGTGGTGCGCGGCCAGCCACGCGAGCGCCGTCAGGCGCTCCGCCAGGCCGTCGTCCTCGCGGTAATCGATGCGCAGACCGTCGCCCTCGCCGGGCATGGCAGGCGGACGGCCGGCGGCTTCGATCCGGGCGCGGTCGAGCGCCTTGGCCAGCTCCACCAGGGGGTCACCCGGAAGGGGAAAGCGTTCTGCGACCAGCACCACGGGCGACTGGCCCGGATGCGCGTCACGCTGCGGCCGGTTCGAGAGCACCAAACCGGTGAGCTCCTCGAGCCCAAGGAGGGCGTCGATCGCGAGGTAGCTCCCCCGCTCGAGCCGGCTCCGGTGCTGGCGGTGCGGGCTCGACTGGCGCAAGCCGCGCCTGCGGCGGCGGATCCGGGCCATGGCGCGAGCGCCAGGCAGCTCGGGAGTAAAGCCGTCGTAGCGACGGGCGAGCCAGGCTCGACCGGCTGCGTAGCCGCGCCACTGGCGCCGGAGCTCCTTGAGCGAGCTGCGATAGCGGTGCTCGACGGACGCCTGGGGCCGGAGCTCGAGCCGCCACCCGGCCTGCTGCAGGCGCCAGGTGAAATCAGTGTCCTCGGCCGCGCGCAGGCCCTCGTAGAAGCCCCCCACCTGCTCAAAGGCGGCTCGGCGAACCAGGAGGTTGGCTGCCACCGCGCGCGGCAGGTATGGGTGCGCCAGGTGCTGACGTTGGGAGAGAAAGCCCCTCGTGGCTCCGTAGCGGGCCGCGACCGAGGCGGGATCGGCGACCCCCACGACCTCGCCCGCCACGGCGCCCACGCCGTCCGAGATCGGGTCTGCGAAGTAGGCGTCGATCAGGCCGCGTGGTGGCCGGCAGTCCGCGTCCAGGAAGAGGAGCCACTCGCCGCGAGCCGCTCTCGCACCCACGTTGCGGGCGTGCGCGGGCGAGCTCTCCTTGCGCGCCGGGATAACGGTGACGCCGCTCACGGCCGCAGCTGTGCCGGCATTGTCGACCAACAACAGCTCGTCGCCCGGGGAGGTCTCGAGCTGCGCGAGCGCCGCGGCGGCGGTGGCTGCTTGCGCGTGGTCGCCCGCGAAGGGCATGACAACGGTCACGGGCGGCCGGCTCATGAGCCGCTTTCGGCGGGGGTCGCGTTGAGTCGGCGAACGCGGGCGAGCAACGCTCGCAGCTCGGTCCGCTCCTGCCGGTGGAAGAAGCCGGTCAGCGCCAGCACGAGCGGAATCGCCAGCAGTGCGGCAGCGCGGGTCACGAACCCGACCAGGCCCGCCGTGGGCAGGAGCACATCCCCTACGGCCGCGATGCCGCCCATCACCAGGCACAGCTGCGCCAGTCGCCGCCACTCGAAGGTGACCGCGAAGGCGCGCCGCGTGAGCACGTGCATGACCGCGAGCATTACCAGGTATGCGCCGCACAGCGCGACCCCGGCTCCGGCGATGCCAAGCGGCGGCACGAGCAGCAGGATCAGCGCCACGTTGGCGACCAGCCCCGCCAGCGCCGCGGGGAAGTTGCGCCTCGTGACCTTGGCCCGGCCGGCGATCACGAGGAACACCACCCACAGACCGTACAGCGCCCAGCCGAGCGCGACCCACGGGAGCGCGCGATAGGCGCCGAAGTAGCTGTGCGCCGCGAGCAAACGCACCACCCAGCGCCCGAGCAGGGCCAGGCCGGCCACAACCGCTCCCGCGACAAGCGCGTAATAGGTCGTCACCAGGCCGTACAGGCGGGCGGCCTCGTGGTCATCGACGACCGAGTAGGCGAGCGGTGGCCAGGCGTACTGGAAGGCGCGCACGATCAGCGCGATCGCTCCGGCCAGGCTGACCGCGATTGCGTACATGCCCGCGAGCGCCTGGCTCTTGAAGTGGTAGATGTAGAAGCGATCCACCAGGCTGAGCGCGTACACCGAGGCCTCGGCGGGCAGCGTCGGGAGTCCGAACCGCATCAGCCGCGCGAGCGGCTCGACCCTGACGCGGCGCGGCATCAGGCGCTCGCGCATCGTCCACCACAGCGCCAGCAGCACCACGGTGGAGGCGCCATAGTTGGCGAGCAGGAGGCCGCGGGCGCCGTCGCCCAGAGCGACCACGAGCACCACTGAGGCAGCGATCGTCAGCCCCACGTTGGTGAGCGAGGCGGTGGCGTACGCCTTCAGCCGCTCGTCGACGCGCAGCAGCGCGTACGCGAGCTCGAGGTTGGTGAAGGCCCACAGCCCGAGCACGGCGACGAGGAAGGTGAGGGGATCGTGATGGTTGAGGACCAGCCGCGAGAGCGGCGAGGCCGCGGCGGCGAGGCCGGCGGAGACGACCGTGGTCGTGACGAGCAGAAAAACGATCGCCTTGCGTGCGAGCGCGTCGCGACGCTGCTGGTCGGAATCGCTGAAGTAGTAGCGGAGGAAGGCCTCGATGATCCCGAAGCGGACGACGATGCTGATGAAGATCACGCCGTTGACGAGCAGCGCGACCTGGCCATAGCCGGAACGCGGGATGTAGCGCGTGTAGACCGGCAGCAGCAGCACCGCCATGAACTTCGAGACGACGTCCGCCACCTGGTAGGCGGCGAGCGAGCTGACGAGACGCTTGAGGTAGGAGGTCACCGCCGCAAACGGTACGGCTAGTGCCCGGGCGCGCAGGTGCTCAGGCTCTTCACGCTCACCGGCTGCGGAATCTGGATCGAGCGCCCCTGGTGGATCAGGTAGACGCGAAAGAAGTAGGTTCCGGGCGCCGCCGGCTGGCCGGCGCTGTTGCGCCCGTCCCAGGTGAACGACCTGGTCTCCTTCTTGCGCATGAAGATGCCGCGCGCAAGGGCGCTCACGGTCGCGTCGCTCTGATTGACGACGTCCACATCGACGTTGTCGACGTGGTGGAGCAGAGAGAACGAGACCTTGGTCGAGCGGCAACCAGATGGGCCGCTGGGGTCGATCGCGGCGGGGGAGGGCGGCGATACGCCGGTGATGAACGGCGTCGTCACCTTCAGGTGCTGGCTGATGAAAAAAGCCGCGAGCGTCGCCACCACCAGCCCGCCGAAGACCAGCCGGCTGATCAGCGGGGTACCACGGCCACGCTGACGCGGGCTGGCCGTCATAGCGCTATCAGGGCCACGTTGGGGACCTCGAACTCGTGGAAGGCATCGAGACCGCGTGGGTCGCGGGCGCACAACGCAACGCGAATCGTGCCGCCATGACAGACCACGAGCGACGGCGACTCCCCCGCGCCCCGGATCGCGTCCAGCGCCTCGAGCACCCGTTCCTGCTGCTCGCGCAGCGATTCACCGCTGGGAAAGCGGAACTGTGCTCCCGCGCGGCGCCAGGCGGCGTAGCACTCGGGTTCTTCGCGCTCGATGTCGATGAACAAGTGTCCCTCCCAGGCGCCGCGGTTGGCTTCTCGCAAGCGGGGGTCGAGTCGCGGTCGGAGCCCGAGCCGCGCGCCGACGATCTCGGCCGTCTCACGCGCCCGCGATAAGTCCGAAGACCACAGCGAGCGGATGCCAAGCGCCTGCACCCGCTCGGCCAGCTCCGCAGCCTGGCGACGGCCGGTGTCGTTGAGAGGGGTGTCGGTAAAACCCTGTACGGCGATCGGCTCGCGGTTGTCGTCTGTCTCGCCGTGGCGGGCAAGGTACAGCGAGTGCTCCGCACTCACCGGCCGATGCCGAGCGTGTCCGAGCGCAGGCCGAGGCGCAGTGTCTCCACAGCCAGCACGTCGGCGGCGCCGATGTTGCTGAGGTTGACCTCGGGCCCGAAGCGTTGCATGAACCACACCTGTTGATGTTTGCTCGGCGCGTCGAACATGATCTTGGCGGGCTCGATGTCGTGCACGATCTCGCCGATCAGCCCCTCGCGGACCTCGCCGGTGGGGCGAAAGATCCCGGCGGTGCCGGCCTCCCGGCCTTCCGCGATCACCTTCCAGGCACCTGCCTCGAGTTCGGAGCGCATTTGCTCGACCCACTGATAGGGCGGAGTTATCGCCCCCGTGTCGTCCTTGGAGCCGACCTCGGAGAGCACTGTGAACTCCTGCGCCAGCCGCTCGATCAGCTCGAGCTTGCGCGCGTGCTCGAGCGTGATCGTTCCGTCGGATATCTCGAAGTGCTCGAGCCCGAGCTCTTTGATCCAGGCGACCAGGCGCTCCAGGCGGTCCTGGGAGATCGCGACCTCGGTCAGCGTGCCCCCGAGCACCACCGGGATCCCGTGCGCCCGATAGCGCTCGAGCTTGCGCTCGAGGTTGCCGGTCGCGACCGCCGTGCCCCATCCAAGCTTGACGATGTCGATCGAGGGACCGGCAACCTCGACCATGCCGTCGACCTCGGCCACGGAAAGGCCGCGGTCGAGCACGTGGGTGATGCCTTGCTCGCGGGGTTTGGCGCTCCGCTGCGGGAGCTCGAGAAAGTCGCTCACGCCACTAAGCGGCGTGAGCGAGATCCGCACCGACCGTCACCACCACGTCGGCGGCGCAGGGGGCGGTCCCCGGACACGCAAGCGCCTTGCTCGCAGCCTGTACCGGGGCGACCACGGCGGCTGTCAGCTTGAGCGCATGGGCGACCGCGAGCGCATCGAGCCGGCGGCCCGGGAGGTAGCCAACGGTCGTGGTCTTGAGCGACTGATTGGCTCCCGTCGCCAGCTGCCCCTGCTTGAAGCCCTTGGCGGTCAGACGCTGCGCGGTGTGGTGGGCGAGCTGGTTGACGGTGGTGTCGTTTACGACGGCGATCGTCACCGAGCCCGGCGCGACCTTGCGCAGCGCAAGCGCCATCTGCGAGTTCACGCCGTGGTGATGCGCTGCCGCCTTCGGGGTCGAACTGCCACTGGTCAAGAGCACGACAACCACGATCGCCACGGCAACCGCGGCCACGGCCACGGCCAGGGGCGCCAGGATCCGCAGCGAGCGCCGGCGAGATTGTCCGGGAAGCCCTTCGCGCAGCAGCGAGCCGTGGCTCAGGGCCTGCGCACCCGCCGCCGGGGCCGAACCGTTTCCACCCGCCGCCGCCGTCACCGGGGCTGGGGTCCTGCCGGCAGCCGGCTGCGGCCGTGCCACGGTGGGCGGCGCCACCGGCGGTGGCGCGACCGGCGGTGGCGCCGCGGTCCCGGTGCCACCCGGCGCGGCCAGCGCTTGGGCCGGAACCGGATCCTTGCGGCCATCGGCCTGTTCAGCACCGGTCGCTACCTGCTCGAACGCGGGCACGACCCTGGTCGCGTCGATCAGCGCCGGGGCACCGACACCGGCTGGAGCTGCGGCGAGAGCGGTGGCGGGCGCTGCCGTGGCGGACGCCGTCGGAGGCGCGCTGGTCGCACCGCTGCTCGCCCCGGCGGCAGTTGCGATCGGCGGCCGCGCCACCGGAACGGGCGCGGATACCGCGCCCGACATCAGCCGCCGTTCGAGCGCTTCGACGCGCTGCAGCGCGGCGCTCAGTTGCTCTCGCAGGCTCTTGGCCTCGCGCGCGTGGGCGAAGTAGAGGAGCACCAGGATCGCCAGGCCGATGATGGCCGCGAATCCTGCGTCGGAGCCGACGTTCGAGATGAAGTGGCTGGGAGAGAGTGCGAACGGGAGATGCACGGCTTACTTCCGGCGGCAGTCTAAGGGCCGTCCCGGTCGAGGGCCCATCCAGTTGGGCTCTCGTCCGCAGCGGGCGCGGGAACAGGTCCACGCGACTGGGCGAGCCGGGCGACCCTATCGGCCAGCGCGGCGGCGTCGCCCTCGAGCACAAGCAGGTTGACGTCCGCAAAGGCGCGCTCAGCCCAGGCGGGGTCGAGACGCTCCCGCTCCGCGCGCAAGATCTTCTGCGCCGGGGTCGGCTGGGGCCGCTCGTATGGGTTGAAGAGGTCCTCCTGAAACTTCTCTCCCGGGCGCGCGCCCACGATCTGGATCGCGATGTCGCGCTCCGGCTCAAGGCCAGAGAGCCTGATCATCGCCTCGGCCAGGTCGATGATCCGCACCGGCTCGCCCATCTCGAGCACGTACACCTCACCGCTCACGTCGCTCAGCGAGCCGACCCGGATCACCAACTGGACCGCCTCGGGGATCGTCATGAAATAGCGCGTCATCCGCGGGTCGGTCACCGTCACCGGTCCCCCTGCGGCGATCTGGCGGCGGAAAATCGGAATCACCGATCCGGATGAGCCCAGCACGTTGCCGAAGCGAACGGTGGCGAAGATCGTTTGCGGATATCGGGCAGCGGCGGCCTCCAGGGCCCACTCGGCAAGGGCCTTGGTGGCTCCCATCACGGTGGCCGCGTTGACCGCCTTGTCGGTCGAGACGAGCACGAACCGGTCGACCGCGAGCTCACCGGCCACGCGGGCGACCACGCGCGTGGCAAGCGCGTTGTTGCGCACCGCTTCGACCGGGTTGGCCTCACTCATCGTGACGTGTTTGTAGGCGGCGGCGTGGAACACAATCGCGGGCCGGTAGGTCGCGAAGATCTCCCGGATCCGCTCCTCCTCCTTGCAGTCGGCGAGGACCGCGAGCGCGGTCCGCACGTGCCGGTCCTCCTCGAGCTCGCGCAGGATCTCGAACAGGTTGTCTTCGGCGTGATCGACCAGCACCAGGCGCCGCGGCCCAACCCGCGCGATCTGGCGGCAGAGCTCGGCGCCGATCGAGCCTCCGGCCCCGGTGACAAGCACGACCTGCTCTCTGAGGTAGGCGCCCACGCGTTCGAGCTCCATGCGCACCGGCTCCCGACCGAGCACGTCCTCGACCTGCACCTCGCGCAGCTGCCTGGCGACCGTGGGATGGCCGGAGCCGTCGCGCAGCAATTCGAACACCGTCGGCATCGTCCGCACAGGTATGCCCCGCTCGCGGCAGGCCGCCACCACCCTGGCGCGCAGCGTGCCCGGAGCGGAGGGAATCGCGATCACGACCTGGTCGGGCTCGACCTCGTCGAGCACCCGCGCCAGGTCGTCGGCGTCGGTCGTGCCGAGTACGCGCAGCCCGTACTCGTCTTTTAACCCGAGCTTGCGCGGATCGTCATCAACGAAGCCGACGGGCCGCAGGCGCAGCTGCGGGTTGCGTGCCAGCTCACGCACCACCAGACGCCCGCCTTCGCCGCCGCCGATGATCAGCACCTCGCGCGCACCCTTGGCGACCCTGAAGCTCCGCACCCGGCCCTCGGCCACGAGGTGCACGATGAAGCGCACGCCGACCAGCAACGCCAGCGTGAGCAGGAAGAAGAGCGCGATCACACTCACCGGCAGCAGCACCGGGCCAGATGGCACGGCCGGAGGCATGATGATCACGGGGTGAAACAGCGCGATCACGCCAACGATCAGGACCGTCGCCACGATCATGCCCTTGACCACGCCCTCGTAGTCGCGTTGCGTGACGAATGTCCACAGCCGCTGGTACTGGCCAAAGGCGGCGAGCACGACCAGCGAGAGCGGGACGACCCAGGGAAGCGTGGCGTGCAGCAGCTCGCCATAACGGTGGGCCTGGCCCGAGAAGCCGTTCTCGAACCTCAGCCTGAAGGCGAGGTAATAAGCGAGCGCGACCAACACGCCGTCCGCCACGAGTTGTGGCAGCGAGTAGCGGTGAACGGGGAAGGCCGCGGATCTCATCCGCCGGCGCATGCGGGGCGGATTCTAGTTTCAAGCGTCTCAAGCGCCGCTAAGCCTGGGTTAGCTGGTTCCTGCGGGTGCCAGGCGCGGCTAGCATCCTGCGGCCGTGCCGCCCTGGCTGCTCAAGGCGGGGGCACAGGGAGCGATCTCGCTCTTGCCCGGACGCCACCGTGTGAACCGCTTCTTACAGGAGCGCGTCACCCGCAGCCTCGCGCTGACCGAAGCGGGCTTTGAGGGCAAGCTGGCTCACTGCCGTCACCATCTGATCAGCTTCCGGCGAACCTCAGGCGCGCAGCGCGTTCCGGGCACGGTGCTCGAGCTCGGCACCGGGTGGTACCCGATAGTTCCGATCGGGCTGGCGCTCGCGGGCGCCGCGCGGGTCGTCACGATCGACGTCAGCCCGTTGCTGGATCGTGAGCGCGTCGCGCAGGTCGCCCAGCGCTACCGCGCGACGCTCGAAGCCGGCGAGCTGCAGACCGCGCTACCGGAGCTTGACCCCGCCCGCGCGGAGGCGCTGCTTGCCGCCGCCGCACGGCGAACAGGGCCGGCGGAGCTGCTCGAGGCCTTGGGAGTGAGCGCGATCGTGGGCGACGTGCGCGACGTGACGCTTGCATCCGGCTCGGTCGAGCTGTTCGTCTCGAACAACACGCTCGAGCACATCCCCGCGGCGCAGCTCGCCGATGTCCTGGGCGCTCTGCGCAGACTGGCGGCGCCGGGTGCAGTGATGGACCATTTCGTGGACCTCTCGGACCACTACGCCCATTTCGACCACTCGCTGAGCGAGTTCAACTACCTGCGCTACCCCCCGGCGCTCTGGCGGCTGTTCAACAACCGCCTGCAGTACCAGAATCGGCTGCGGATCTCCGACTACCGTGCGCTGCTGGCGAGTGCCGGCTTCCGCCTGGTCGCCGAGGAGAGCGAACGCGGCGTGGCCGCCGAGCTCGCGGCGATCGAGCTCGCGGCGCCGTTTCGCGGCTACGCGCAGGCCGACCTGCTGGTGTTGCGCAGCTGGCTGACCGCCGTCGCGCAGCCTCAGCCGGCCAGCGCGGCAGCGACCGCTTCCACCACCTGATCGACGTCGCCGCGCTCGAGCGCCGGGCCCATCGGCAGGGCGAAGTTCGAGCGCGCCAGCTCATCGGTCGCGGGCAGATCGAGCGCCCCGCGAACAAAGGAAGCGAGCGCCGGCTGGCGATGGACCGGCGTGCGGTAGTAGGCGCGCGCGCCGACACCGCCAGCTTGCAGACGCGCGAGCAGCTCGTCGGCGCGGGGATGAGCAACCACGTATAGGTGCCAGGCCGGGCTCGCGCCCTGGGGGACCTGCGGAAGCTCGACGTGACCGCCAAGGCCCGCTTCGCGGTAGCGATCGCCGACCGCCCGCCGCCCCTCACTCCAGGGGTCCAAGTGCGGCAGCAGCACGCGCAGGATTGCCGCCTGGACTTCGTCCAGGCGCGAGTTGTAGCCAATCTCTGTGAACGTCCGCTTGTCACGAGAACCGTGGAAGCGCAGCCTGCGCACGCGCTCGGCGAGCTCGCCGTCGCTGGTCGCCACCGCGCCGCCGTCGCCAAAGCACGGCAGGTTCTTGGAGGGATAGAACGAGAACGTCGCCACGTCGCCGAGGGCGCCCGCGCGCCCATCGCGCAGGCTGGCCCCGGCGGCTTGGGCGGCGTCCTCGAGCACAGGGAGCCCGAGCTCGCGCAGTTCCGGAACGGGCGCCGGGCAGCCGAACAGGTCGACCGCCACGATCGCCTTGGCTTTGGCGGTCAGCGCCGCTTTGACCGTCTCCAGCGTGACGTTGCGCGTCTCCACCGAGACGTCGCAGAACACCGGCCGCGCGCCCGCGGAGATCACCGCCTCCACGCTCGCATAGAAGGTGAAGGACGGGACCACGACCTCGTCGCCGGGTTCGATTCCGAGCGCGCGCAGCGCGATCGTGATCGCGTCGGTTCCGTTGGCCACGCCGACCACATGCTCTACGCCGAGATAGTCGGCGAACTCGCGCTCGAACGCCTCCAACTCAGGCCCGAGGATGAACGCGCCGCGCTCGAGCACCTCCCCGATGCGCTCCTGCACCTGAGCCTTCAGCGGGCTCAGCCATGCGTCGGTCTGAAACAGTGCAACGGGGCGCATTTAGGCTGGCCTACGGTACCGGCCGCTACATTTGACCGCCTTGCTCGCGCTCGGTTCTATCACCGGGTCGCTCGTTACCTTCGCGACCCACGCTATTGGACGCCTCGGCCTGGTCGGGGTGGGTTTGCTGATGCTCTCCACCGGCGTGATCTTCGTGCCCGGCACCGAGCCAACGATGCTGTTCGCCGGGTTCGACGTCTACCAACACACGCTGTCGCTCGTGGGCATCATCGTCGCGGGATTGATAGGCGACGTCGCAGGTGCCCTGATCGCCTACACGATCGGGCGTTATGGCAAGGAGGGCTGGCTGCAGCGTCGCTCGGCACGCGTGCATCGCCATAAGATCGATCAGGCCCAGCGCTGGTTCGAGCGCTATGGGTCACCAGTGCTGTTCCTCTCGCGCATCATGCCCGTCGTGCGTTCCGCATTCCCATACGCGGCGGGCGTGGCCGAGATGCCGGCCAAGCGCTTCGCGATCTTGACGGTGCTCGGCTCGATTCCGTGGGTGGTGGGCCTCGCCGTGCTCGGGCGTGAGGTCGGACATGGCTGGCAGAGCTGGCGCCACCACCTCGAGTACGTCGATTACGTCGGCATTGCCGTCGTCGTGCTCGTGCTCGCGTACCTGATCGTGCGGCGCTTTCGCCCCGGTCGCACCGCCAGCGGCACGTCCGAGACCGGGTCGCGCGAGATCGACTTTGCCGAATAGCGGCGCGGCCGGCTCGCACAGCCGGCGCCCGCCGGTGCTCGCCCTCTCTCATGCGCTCGTGCTCGGCGGGGTACAAGGACCCGCGGAGGTGCTGCCGATTTCGTCATCCGGCCACATGGCGGTCCTGCCCTGGTTCCTCGGCTGGGACTACGGAGAGCTTGAACCCGAGCTGCGCAAAGCGTTCGAGGTCGCGCTTCATGCCGCGGGCGGCCTGGCGCTCGCGTTCATCTTGCGCGCGGAGCTCGGCGAGCTGCTGCAGGCCCCGGCGCTGGCCGCGGTCTCGCAGGCACCCGCCGCGGTGGCGGGCTATGCGCTCGAGCGTCCGATCGAAGCCCGGCTTGGGACACCCGCCACGGTGGCGGCGGGCCTCATCGCGGGTGGCCTGGCCATGGCCTGGGCCGATCGCAGGCCGCAGTCTCGGCGCGCAGCTGATGCGGGCTTGCGCGATGCGCTGTGGCTGGGCCTCGCGCAGGCGTGCGCGCTGTTTCCCGGCGTCTCGCGTGGCGGAGCGACACTCACCGCGGCCCGCCTGCTGCGCTTCCGGCGCCACGACGCGCACCGGCTCTCGCGCCGGATGGCCCTGCCCGTGAT
>JAVKSP010000015.1:0-36478 GCA_039583645.1 Solirubrobacteraceae bacterium | reverse complement strand
GCGGGGGCCGGCGCACATGTGCGCCGGCCAGGATGATGATCTATTTGAGCGCGCCGCGGCGCTCGCGCTGACGCCGGAGCTCCTGGCGCGCGAGCGAGAGCTTGTGCACCTCGTCAGGGCCGTCGGCGAGGCGCAGCGTGCGCAGCTGCGCGTACATGTAGGCGAGCGGAAAGTCATCCGAGACGCCCGCGCCGCCGTGCACCTGGATCGCGCGGTCGACGATTTTGAGCGCGATCTCGGGCACCGCGAACTTGATCCCGGAGATCTCGATGCGAGCGCGCTGGTTGCCGACCGTGTCCATCAGCCAGGCGGTTTTCAGCACCAGCAGGCGGGCCATCTCCAGCTCGATCCGGGACTCCGCGATCCAATCGCGGATGTTGGCGTTGTGGGACACGGGCTTGCCGAAGGTCTCCCGCGCATCGGCCCGGTCGCAGAGCAGCTCGAGCGCACGCTCGGCCGCTCCGATCGCCCGCATGCAGTGGTGGATCCGGCCGGGTCCGAGACGAGCTTGGGCGATGGCGAAGCCCATCCCCTCATCGCCGATGATGTTCTCGCGCGGCACCCGGACGTCGGTGAACAAGAGCTCGCCATGGCCCTCGTTGTCCTGGTAGCCGAATACGGGCAGGCTGCGCTTGATCTCGAGCCCCTGGGTGCCGACGGGCACCAGCACCATCGACTGCTGCTGGTAGACCGGCCCCTCGGGCGCGGTCTTGCCCATCACGATCAGGATGCGGCAGTTCGGGTGCATAACGTTGCTGGTCCACCATTTGTGACCGTTTAGGACGTAATCGTCACCGTCGCGTTCGATCCGTGTCGCGATGTTGGTGGCGTCGGAGGAGGCCACTTCGGGCTCGGTCATCGCGAAGGCCGAGCGGATCTCGCCGTCCAGCAGTGGTCTCAGCCAGCGCTCCTTCTGCTCGGCAGAGCCGAACTGGTGCAGCACTTCCATGTTGCCCGTGTCCGGCGCGGAGCAGTTGCACGCTTCCGCGGCGATGCGCGTGCGGCCCATGATCTCTGCCAGCGGCGCGTACTCGCAGTTCGAGAGCCCCGCGCCGTCTGTGGCGTCGGGGAGGAAAAGATTCCACAGGCCGCGGCGCCGTGCCTCTTCCTTCAGCTCCTCAATGACCGGCGGATAGGAATGCGGGCGGCCTGCCGCCGCCGCGGCGCGGACCTGCTCGCGCCACGTCTGCTCGGCTGGATACACGCACTCGTCCATGAACGCGAGCAGGCGCGCTTGGAACTCCCGGGCGCGTTCGGACAGCGCGAAGTCCATCGGCCGTCGCACTGTATCCCGACGCGAGCCGGGTCGGTGCCCCGCGTCGGCAGAGCCGGCCTAGCCGTACGGCGAACTGCTGGAAGACGACGACGACTTCTTCGACTTGACCGGTGTGCCCGAGGGCGACATCAGATACCAGAAGCCACCGTTGAGCTTCAGGCCCTGGCCGTGAGCGACGCCGGCAGCGGTGTCGGTGACGTAGGTGTACAGCGGCCAGCCGTTGTAGGTGACCACTCGGCCACCACTGGGATTCGGATCGCTGCCGAGCAGCGAGGACTTCATGCCGCCGGCGCCTGTCGGCTTCGCGCCACCCGACAGCTTGAGCGGGGGCCAGATCTTTTGGCACGTCGCCGTGCAGGCGACCTTCGTCGCCTTGTCGGGGGCGAAGATGTACAGAGCGTGGCCGGCGCTGTTGACGAGCACCGTGCCGTAGGACTTGATCGTCGCGGTCTTGACGGTGACGCCGCCTGTGCCGCTGTTGGACGACGTAGCCGGAGTCGACGTGGCGCCGTGGCTGGTGGTGTTCGAGCTGGAGCCGCAGGCGGCGGCCAGCAGGGCCACGAGCGGAACGATTGCGGTCGGGATGACTTTCCTCACGAGAGCTCCTTCCGGTTCGCCGGAGCGGATGCTTGATTGCGCATAAAGAAGTTACTCCGAGCCCCTTCGCCTGCCGTAAAGGGTCGATTAGCGTTCAGCGACCCGGCAGGTGGTAGACGAACACCTTTCCAGAGGTGGCGTTGTCCGATGCGCTGCCGCCGACCGGCAGCACGATCCGCCCCCCCACCACGATCGGACTGGACCAGTGGCCGGACGCCGCGGCGCGTGTGAGCAGGAGCTTGCCGCTCAGCGGGTCGATCACCCTGAGCTTGCCCGCCGAAGGGTCGTAGGCGAATAAAAGTCCCCCGGCGATCACCGGGCTCGAGCCGCCGACGTGCTGCAACCAGATCTGGTGCAGTCGCCGCCCGGACAGCTTGTACCCCGCGATCGCCTGGTAGTCCGCGACGACCAGGTAGTCGCTGCGCTTGTGCTTGAACGTCACTGGCGCCGTGAACACGGGCTGCGACGCCGGCGTCGCGAGCGTCTGGAGCTGACCGCCGGTCTTCGAGCTCGCGGGACCCCTGGTTCCATCGAGGCGCTTGAGATCGAGGAGAGCGAGCGTCCCGTCCTTGCCGCCCTGGACGGCCAACGAGGTCCCGGGTAGCAGCGCCGGCGCGGTGCTGCCGAGGTCGAGGTCGCTGGCGTTGAGATGGGCTTGGTCATTTGGCGTCCAGTTGTGCAGCAGACGGCTCGCGGTGGGACTCAGCTCGAGCACGCTATCGCCCCAGTTCGTGCGGCCGTTGAAAGGCCCATTTCCGGTGGCGAGCAATAGGCGTCGACTGCCAGGCTCGACAACGGCGCCGGCCCGGCCCCAAATCGCGGCGTCGCTCGCTGGGCAGGCACTCGGCGGATGGAGCAGGTGGTGGCGCTCCGAGCACAGCGCGTTCCAGACGTGGGCGACATGGCCGTTCGCTCGCTCGATCAACGCGACATGGCCCTGGTAGACGGGCCGGTCGCCGAAGTAGCCACCGGTCGCGGCGATCACATAGTGCCCGGTGATGTTCAGCGCGCCCTCGAGCTTCTCGCGCCGCGGGCTGAAGGTCACTCGCGCCTTCCACAGCTGGTGACCCGTGGCGAGCGCCAGCTTGTGGATGTAGCCGTCGGGGCTGGCGGCATAGACGTAGCGACGATCCGGATCGAGGACCGGCGAGGCGGTCGTGATCTGGCTGGTGCCTTGGAGATCACCGACGTCGTGCGGCGCGTACTGCCACAGTCGTTTTGCGGTGGCGGGGTCAAAGGCGATCGTGCGCCCGTAGGTCGTGGTTACGACAGCGACGTCGCGCACGCGCCCTCTGATCTTGATCGCATGCGCTTGGATCGGGGCCGAGTCCGCGACGCCGGGAATATGCACGATCCGCAGCTTCAGCCGATGCAGGTTGGACCTGGTGATCCCCACTGATTTGGGATCGACTCCACCTCGGTGGGCGTTGTAGTCGAATGTGGCCCAGTCTCCATCGGGAACCGCGCGGGACTGCGCGGCTGGAGTGGAACTCCCGGACTGCGAGTTCTGCGACTGCGAGCCATGGGCCTGGCTCCCGCAGGCGGCCAGCAGCGTGCACGCCAGCACTGCCCCCGGACGCGAGAAACGGGCGTCAAGCGCCCGCGTGAGGATCACAGGTGAAGCTTTTTCAGCGGGCTCGGAAGCTTCTTGAGGAGCTTCTTGACCGGCTGAGTGACCTTGTGGACGGTCTTCTTAACCGTCTTCGTCAGCGGGTTAGGCGGAAGCGACTGGGTGACGGTCTTGGTGACCTTGTGGATGGTCTGAGGCAGGTTGGGCGACGTGGGAGCCGTCGGGCTGGTGCCGGGGCTCCCGGGGCTGGTGCTGCTGGGCGCGCCGGGCCGCCCTGGCGAGTTAGGGGCGACCGCGCTGGGGGTGCCTGGGTGCCCCGACCTCGTGGAGCCGGGTGCCCCCGGCGCCACGCTGGTGTGGCTCGTCCGCGCGGTAGTGGCGCTGGCGGGCGCGGAGTGCGAAGTAACCTGGCGCGTCGCCGCCGCGGCGGGTTCGGACGAACTGGCCTGAGCCGTGGGGTCGTGCGTAGCAGCCAGCGGCGTCGGCGCAGCCGGCCCGGCGAACGCCTGGCCCAACGATCCGAGCCCGGAGAAGCCGCCGGTCAACCCCAGCAGAGCGAGCGCAACCACGATCGCGACCGGCATCACCAGGGCCGCCCCAGAGGCTCCAGAAAGCTGTCGCATCCATGCGCGCGAAAGCGGCATGGCGCACATGGTATCTGGTCAAAGCGCGGTCGTGCGGCAATTGTTCGGGCCTTGCCGCCGGCCCAGTTCGGCTTGCGGATCGCTCAAATACGTGACGGTTTGGGGGCGCGGCGATACGCTCGCGGCCATGCATAACCGGCCGATCGCACGTTCTCTGCGTCTTGCGCTCGTCGCGCTTACGCTGGTGCTCGCCGCGATCGCGGCGCTCGGCATCTCGAGCCTGTACTCCGCGCGTCAGAATTACGAGAACGCGCTCATCTCGAGCTCCTCGTTGTCGACCGCGGCGGCGAACCTCGCCGCAGCCGGGATCGCGGAGGAGGAAGTGCTGCGAGACGCCAGCGGTCCGCAGGCAGCGAGCGAGCGCGCTCGGGTGCGCTCGACATACGAAGCTGACGCGGCCATCGCCAGGCGCCTGGCCGCCGGCGACCCACAGAGCACGCGGCTGGTCGACGCGCAGATCGCGGCTCAGGCCCAGGCCCGGACGCTCGCGCTGCACGGACACTTCTCGCTCGCCGAGACGCCCAACGGTCCGCTCGCCCGCACGCGAGCGCTGGCCGCCAGGATCCAGGTCCGGCAGCATTCACGTCAGACCGAGGCTCGAGACAAAGCGCGCTCGGATTCGCGCCGGGCCCTCATCCTGATCATCGTCGTGGGAGCGCTCGCGCTAATCGCCGCGCTCGCGCTGATCGCGGCGATCGTGCGCGCGCTGCGGCGGCCGCTACAGGATCTCGTGCAGGCCACCAGCGACTTGGCCGCCGGCCGCCTCGATCGGCGCGTCAGCCCGGCCGGGCCGGAAGAGCTGGTAGAGCTCGGCTCCGCCTTCAACGCGATGGCCGAGCAGTTGGCACGTGCCCAGCGGCGCATCGAAGACGAGCGCCACCGGCTCGCGGTCACCATTCAGAGCCTGGGTGACGGCCTGATCGTCACCGAACCCGATCGGGTCACGATCAGGACGGTCAACCCGCGGGCGGTCGAACTCGTGCCCGAGCTCGTACCGGGCCAGCGCACCGACGGCACGGAAAGCCCCCTGCCCCCACTGGACGAGGCCTTGGCGGCGGAGGCGATCGTCGAGCACCGCGAGCGAACGCTCGCAATCACCGCGGCGGCGCTCGAGGCAGACGGCAACGACGCTGCAGCGAGCGGATACGTATGGACGATCCGCGACACCACCGAACGTGCCCGCCTCGAGCGTGCCAAGAGCGAGTTCGTGGCGACCGCCTCGCACGAGCTTCGCAGTCCGCTGACGTCGATCAAGGGGTTCGTCGAGCTGCTCCAGCGCGCTCCCGAGTCGATGTCCGCGCGCCAGCGCGAATTCATCCAGATCATCATGCGCTCGACCGACCGGCTGGTCGACCTGGTCAATGACCTGCTCGATGTGGCGCGGATCGAGGCCGATCACATCGACGTCACTCGCCGCGCGATCGACGTCGCTGAGCCGGTGCGCGAGGTGGTCGAGCTGATCGGGGCTCGCATCGCGAACAAGCACCAGCAGCTGAGCACGCACATCGCGCCCGACCTGCCACGCGCCTACGCGGATGCCGGCAGGGTGCGCCAGATAGTGGCCAACCTGATCACCAACGCGCACATCTATACGCCGGCCGAGGGCACGATCGAGCTCACGGTCAAGCGCGCCGAGAAGTGGATCCAGATCGCGATCTCCGACACCGGGATCGGGATGACCTCCGAGCAGGTCGAGCACGTCTTCGACCGCTTTTACCGCGCCGGAGGACAGGCCACGCCGGGCACGGGGCTGGGGCTCTCGATCGTCAAATCGCTCGTCGACATGCATGAGGGTGAGGTAGAGGTTGAGTCTGAGCCCGGTCGGGGAACCACCTTCCGCGTCCGGCTGCCGCTCGCCGCGCCCGAGGTCGAGGCGCCCGGCCTGCCCGAGGAGTTACGCGGGCGCCGGGTGCTGGTCGTCGACGACGAACGCGACATCGCCGAGCTGATCGCGCGCCAGCTAAAGCCGCTCGAGGTGCAGGCGACGATCGTCAACAACGGCCGCGAGGCGCTCGACAAGCTCCGCACGGGACAGTACGACGCCGTCACGCTCGACGTTCTGATGCCGGAATTGGACGGTGTGGAGACGCTGCGTCAAATCCGCTCCGATCCGCAGCTGCGCGGTACCCCGATCGTCTTTGTGTCGGTCTTCTCGGGACGCAGCGAGCTCGCCGGCGAGCGTGTGGTTCCCAAGCCGATCGACGCCGATGAGCTGCGCAGAGTCGTCGGCGGCGCCGTGCGCGCCGGGCGTTCGAGCGTGCTCGTGGTGGGTCGCGAGGAGCTGCGGCCGACGCTCGAACCGGCTTTGCAAGAGCTCGGGATCGAGCATTTCTGGGAGCTCGATGGGGCCGAGTCCGTGACGCGCCTATGCGCCGAGCGCCGCTTTGAGGTAGCGGTGGTCGACGCGGGTCTGCCGGACCCCCAGGCCGTTCTCGACGCGATCGATCTGCGTGGGCGGCGGCTGCGCCAGGCGGTGATTCTCTTCTCCGACGGCGAGGGGCCCTCAGCTGAGGACGCCTCCCGGCTCGGCATGGAGATCGTTCCCGTCGAGCAGGCGGCGTCCGCGCTGATGGCGGTATTGGAGGGGCACGGCAGCTAGTCTCCACGTCACCATGCGGGTGGCGGCCGAGGAGAGCACGCTCAAGGCAGAGCTTGAACACACAAGCGCGGAGCTCGCGCGCTTGCGCGAAGAACTCGACCGGACGCGCGCAGAGCTAGCTCGCCACGAGCTTGAGTCAGGCCAGAAGGAGCAGCAGCTTCAGCGCTACGCCGCCGATCTGCGCGAGACCTTCAAACAGGAGCGTGCTCGCTCCCAGGAGCTCCGGCTGTCCTACACGGCGACCGTCCGGGCGCTGTCCAACGCGGTGGAGGCACGCGACGCCTACACCGGCAAGCACGCAGAACGCGTGACGGCCTACGGGATCGAGATCGCCCGGGCGCTGGGGGTGTCCGCCAGCGAAGCTGCGGATTTCGAGTTCGGGTTCCTCCTGCACGACATCGGCAAGGTCGCGATCGCCGACGCGATCCTCTACAAGCCCGGTGCGCTGACCGACAAGGAGCGCGCGCTGATGGCCCAGCATCCCGTGATCGGCGCGGACATCATCGGCGACATCGAGTTCCTCCAAGCTGCGGCAGCGGTGGTCCGCTGCCACCATGAGCGCTGGGACGGCCGGGGCTACCCCGACGGGCTCGCCGCCGAGGAGATCCCGCTCGCGGCGCGCGTGTTCGCGGTGGCCGACGTGCTCGACGCGTTGACGACCGACCGCCCTTATCGCCCGGCCTCGTCGCTGGCTGCGGCACGCGCGATGATCTCGGCCGAGTCCGGGCGCCACTTCGACCCCGGGGTCGTGGTCGCATTCAACTCGATTCCCGATGAGACCTTCGCACGCATACGGGCAGAGATCGCTTGACAAGCTCCCGCGCCGCCGGCCCTAGAGCGCGCATGGAGAACTCCGGTGGTGACAGACGCGGCGGCATGGCACCCGCGGTGCTGGTCGTCGACGACGACCCGTTCATCCGCAAGCTGATCGCCACCACACTCGAGGACGTCGGCGGCTTCGAGATCCACGAGGCCGCCGACGGCGTAGAGGCGCTGACGGTCGCGCGTCGCGAGCACCCCTCGTTGGTCTTCCTGGACATCGACATGCCGGAGGTCGATGGCATCGACGCCTGCCGTCAGCTGCGGGCAGACGAAGCCACCAGCGCGACCAGGATCGTGATGCTGACCGCCGCTCACGACGACGCCGTCCAGCGACAGGCGGCTGATGCGGGGGCCGACCTGTACCTGACCAAGCCCTTCAGCCCGCTCGATCTTCTGCGACTCGTCGACCGCATCGGCGAGCAGCCAGGCTGACCCAGCCGTCGTGCGCCTGGTGACCTTCCTCGACGGGCGGGGAAACGAGCGCGTGGGCGAGCTGCGATCGGACACGTTGGTCGAACTCGAAGCCGGGTCGACGATCGACTGGCTGGCCGGCGCCGGCCGCGCGGCGACGGGGCGCGAGTTTCCGCTGCAGGTGGTCCGGCTGCGTGCTCCGGTGCCCGAGCCTCCCAGCGTGCGCGACTTCTACGCTTACGAGGGCCACGTACGGGTGGGCGCGAGGCTGCGTGGCGGGGAAGTCCCCCCGGCGTGGTACGAGGCGCCGGCGTTCTACTTCTCAAACCCCGCGGCGCTGTTCGGACCCGGCGAGCCGATCAGGCGCCCGGCGGGCTGTGAGCAACTGGACTTCGAGTTGGAGATCGCAGCCGTGATCGGCGCGGGTGAGCAGATCGCCGGGTTCATGCTGCTCAACGACTGGAGCGCGCGCGACATTCAGCGGCGCGAGATGACGGTCGGGCTCGGCCCCGCCAAGGGCAAGGACTTCGCCACCAGCGCCGGCCCCTGGCTGGCCACCCCCGACGAGCTGCCCTTCGACGGCGAGCGGCTCGACGTGGAGGCGAGCGTGTCCGTAAATGGCCGCGAGGTGGCCCGCGCCCAGGCCCAGCCCATGTACTTCAGCTGGGCCCAGCTCGTCGCCCAGGCCGGGCGTGAGACGCGGCTGCGGCCCGGGGACGTGCTCGGCTCGGGGACGATCACCGGCGGCTGCCTGCTCGAACTCGGCCCGATCGACGGTCACTACATCGAGCCCGGAGACGAGGTCACACTTGCAGCGCCGGGGCTCGGCGAGCTGCGAACGCCGGTGACCGGATGAGCGAGCCTCGCTAACTCGCCTGCGCGATCGCCTGTCGGATGAGCCGCAAGGTCAGCGATGGCTGGTCGAGGTAGATGGCGTGCCCACTGCGACGGGCAACGACGATTCGGCTGCTGGTGGAAAGCCGAGCCCACGTATGCTGGCCCGCTTGCCAGATCGACTCGAGCCGCGGCCCGTATTTCGGCACGGCGGCGAAGATCGGCCGACCGTGGCGCACCACGATCAGCGGAACGTTGCCGATCGGCGCAAGAGGGGCGGCGCTGAGAACCAGTCGCTCGGGGTTATTTCCCACGGCGATGGCCACGTTTACCCTGCGCATTTCGCCGACGACACCCTTCGCGCCCGCCGGGATGAGCTTCTGAACGTCGCTCGCGAAGCCAACCGGCGTGGCGTCTAGCAGCACGAGCGCTTTGACCTGCCGGCTGCGTCGGTATTGAGACGCGTACTGCGCTGCAATCGCGCCGCCCAGGGAGTGGCCGACCAAGATGATCCCGCGGGGCGCCAGGTGAAGGCCGGAGAGCAGGTCGTGCAGGAGCCTGGCGCTGTCCGCAAGCGTCTGCGTGGTTTTGGGTCCGGGGCTACTGCCCTCCCCCGGGCGATCGTACGAGCAGACCCTGGTCTGAGCGCTCAGCCGATCCTGGACGAACGTAAACGTGGTCAGCGGTTCGGTCAGACCGGCAAGCAGGACGACCGTCGGTGAACTCGCCCGGGCGGGGCCCGTGCATTTGATCGTCACGGAATAACCGTCGACGCGGACGGCCCGAGGAGAACCGCTGGCGGCGGGCCGGGACGGGGGCTGCGACGAACCGCACGCCGACGCGACCCCGGCGGCGACCAGGACGCAAGCCCCGGCGACACAACGGCGTCTGAGAGAGGCCGGAGACACTGGCGAAAGGTACGCGTTCGTTGCGCAGCTTGGCCCGCTCTACCATCGCAACGTGGTCTTCAGTGGAGCAGGCACATGACGCGGCGAGCGTGGCTTGCGTTTGCCGCCATGTCATTCATCTGGGGCGTTCCGTACCTGCTGATTCGGATCGCCGTGCGCCACGGGGTTCCGCCGGGCTCGCTCGCCTTCGGCCGCGTGGCGCTCGCGGCCGTGGTGCTGCTCGCCCTGGCCTGGCGGGCAGGCACGCTGCGCACCTTGCGCGGGCACTGGATGGCACTTCTCGCCTATGCCGTGGCCGAGGTTGCGATTCCGTTTCCCGCGATCGCGTTCGGCGAGCAGCGGATCTCCTCTTCGCTCTCGGCGATCCTGATCTCGACCATGCCGCTGCTGATCGCGCTGCTCGCATTCCGCATCAACCGCTCCCAACGCCCCACGCCCACCCGCGCACTTGGACTGCTGCTGGGCTTTGGCGGGGTAGTCGCGCTTGTCGGGATCGACATCGCGGGCAAGTCCAGCGAGCTCGTGGGGGCGGTCGCGATTCTGATCGCCGCCGTCGGCTACACGATCGGCTCGACGCTCGTAAACCTGCACCTGACCCGGCTTGACCCGCGCGCGACCATGGGCGCGAGTCTCGGCATCGCCGCGGTATTGCTGGCACCCTACGCGGCGCTCGATCGCCCGCAGGCGGTGCCGGGTGCGGGAGCGATCGCCGCCGTGGTCGTGCTCGGCCTGCTGTGCACGGCAGTCGCGTTCGTGATCTTCACCGTCCTGATCGCCGAGGCCGGCACCAGCCGCGCGAGCATCATCACTTACATCAACCCCGTGGTCGCCGTCATTCTCGGTGTCGGCCTGCTCGGCGAGCAGCTTGGCCCGGGAGCGATCGTCGGGCTGGTGCTGATCCTCGCGGGCTCCTGGCTTGCCACCGCGGGACGCCTGCCACCAGGCATGGATCGGCTGCTGTTGCCCGCGGCCCAGCGTCGCGATCGCCGGCGCCGCCCGGAGCGCAGCGTGTCCTTTTCTCAGTTAGGAGAGCTTGATCAAGGCGATCGTGTTGAGCACGAACACGATCGCGAAGCCGATCGTCCAGCGATTGAGATTGCGCTCGACGAGCGAGCCGCCACCGAAGGGTCCGCTGCCCGTACCCACGCCGAAAGCACCGGAGAGTCCGGAGTCCTTGCCCGAGTGCATCAGGATCAAAAAGACCAGGATGACGCTCACAAATACCTGCAGGGCACTGAGGACGGGAACCATGTCGGACTCGATGGTAGCCGCTAGTCGTCGCTCTGCGCACCGGCGCTAGGCGGTGCGCCGGCTGCGCTCCGGACGCGGTCAAGCTGATGCAGGATCTCGATCGCCTCGGCGCGCAGTGAACGATCGAGCACCTCGAAGTCCTCTGACGAAAGCTTGCCCGTTCGGTGGTCGAGCTCGGCGTCGCGAATCTCACGGTACTTGGCCTCGCGCGCGGCCTCCAGGTCCGCCACGTCGGTGGCGCTCGTGGCCGCCGCTGCGCCGGACCCGCCGGCTGGCCGTAGCAGCGGGCGGGTGACGAACACCACCACCGCCGCCAGGATCGCGAGAAAGATCAGGAAGGCCACGCCGCCGCTCCCAGGGTCAGGCCGGCTCGCGCGCGGGCAGGCCACGCGAGGGCCGCTTGGGCGAGGCCGCGTAGGCGGCTGAGCGTGCCCTCAGCCGGGAGAGCGAGGGGATCGGCCGCAACGAGATCAGCGCGCCCACGAGCATGATCAGGCCGCCGATCCACAGCCACATGACAAGCGGCGAGACGATCATCAGGAAGGTGACGGGCCACGGATGGCTGGCGTAGGTCTGGGCGATTTTGAGGATGCGCGCGTTGCGCGCCGCCCAGAGCGGCGAGTTCGACGCGAGCAGCCGGCGCTGCGTGGTGGGCGGGAACTTCGCGATCGCCTTCAGCGCCCGCTCCATCGCAGCATCGGCGCGGTTGATCGCTGGCCCTAGGGGCGCGATGTTCTGTTCTGGGACTGTCCAGATGTCGCGCATGAAGCCGGACTTGAGCCCGATCTGGCTTTCAACCGAGCCGTCGAAGAAGCGGCCGATCGGCCCCAGGGTGGGGTCCTGCGAGGGGTACATACCGTAGCTTGGACGCAGCGTCGCCACGTGCTGCGATCCCTTCGAGACCGCCAGCACCGCGCCGAAGGAGATTCTCTGCGCGGCTGTCTGCACGGTCGGGCGCACGTACCTGATGCGATAGCCGTCGATCGAGGCGCTTTGCCCCGGTCGCAGCGTCGCATAGCGTTCGTGCTTGAACGAGCTCGACGCGGCCACGCCCACGAGCAACACGGCGAGCCCGGCGTGCACGATGTAACCGCCGTAGCGCCGCCGGTTGCGACGCATCAGGCCGAATAGCGCGAGCGGCACAGGCTCGCCGGCGATCGCGTGCCGCGCCCGGGTGCCACGCCAGAACTCCTGCAGCACCACAGCGGCGACAAAGGCGGCGAAGCCGAACGTGATCACCGCGAACAGGTGCGTGGTGCCGAGCGTGGTGAGCAATAGGGCCAGCGCCACGACTCCGACGGCGAGCGGGAAGGCAAAGCTGCGGCGCAGCCCGACGAGCGTGACGCGGCGCCATGCGAGGATCGGGCCGACCCCGGCCAGTAGCACCACGACCAGCGCGAGCGGAACGACGAAGGGCTCAAATGCCGTCGGCCCGACGGAGACCTGGTTGCCCGTGATCGCTTCCGAGATCTTGGGGAAGAAGGTGACCCAGAAGATCACCAGCGCCAGCGCAACCAACACCATGTTCTGGAGCAGGAACACTGCCTCGCGTGAGACGAGCGAGTCGAGCTGGGCCTCCGATCTGAGCAGCGGGCGGCGCCAGATCACCAGCCCCACCGATGAGGCGAGCATCACCGCGATCAGCACCACGAAGGACACGTTCAGCGTCGGGTCGGACACAAAAGCGTGGATCGAGGAAAGGATCCCGGAGCGCACCAGGAAGGTGCCGAGGATCGCGCTGCACCCCGTGGCGAGGATCAGCGAGGCGTTCCAGATCCGGAGCATGCCCCGCTTCTCCTGAATCATGATCGAGTGCAGGAAGGCCGTCGCCAGCAGCCACGGAATGAGCGCGGCGTTCTCAACCGGGTCCCAGGCCCAGTACCCACCCCACCCCAGTTCGGTGTAGGACCAGCGCGCGCCGAGCATGATGCCCGCCCCCAGGCACAGCCACGCCGCCAGCGCGAACTTGCGCGTGAGGCCGATCCACTCTGCCCCGGTGCGGCCGGTGATCAGCGCGGCGACCGCGAAGGCGAACGGGATCGTCAGCATCGTGTAGCCCGAATAGAGCATCGGCGGGTGGATCATCATCGTGGTGTGCCGCAGCAGCGGATCCAGCCCCGCGCCTTCGCTCGGCGGGTTCGCCGTCGTCGCGAACGGGTTCGCGAAAAAGGTGGTGAGCGTGGTGAAGAAGAGGCCGAAGGCGAGCAGGATCGCTGTCGCGTAAGGCGCGATCTCGCGGGCCTTGCGGCGCGTGAGGAACAGGATCAGGCTCGACCAGAAGGCCAGCAGCATGATCCACAGCAGCAGCGAGCCCTGCTGCGTCGACCAGATCGCGGCGGCCTTATAGAGGGTGGGCGTGGTCGTGCTCGACGCCTGCGCGACCACGTTGTAGGAGAAGTCGCTGCGCAGGAACGCGGAGTCGAGGATCGCGAACGCGATTGCGCTGACTGCCGCCAGCGCGTAGACCGCCCGCCGGCCAGAGTCGACCCAAGGTCGATTCCCCGTTCGCGCGCCGTAGAGCGAGGCCGCAATGCCGTAGACGCAGACGACCAGCCCCAGGATCAGCAGAGCGCGACCGACGAGCGCCATCAGTTACGCGCGCTGGTCTTGGTGTACGAGTTGCTGGCGGCCGCCTGGTATTTCGAGGGACACTTGGTCGTCAGCGAGTTCTGCTGGCCAATGAACTCGGAGCCTTTCCTCGTGACCGTCACCAGCACCCCGCGGCCGGCTCGGAAAGGATCCGGCACGGCGCCGGTGTAGCGGACCGGGACCGAGATGGACTGCTTGGGATCGCGCACACGGAACAGCAGCACCGCACCCTCGTGCCGCACAGACCCGGTCAGCACCGTTCCCGCGAGGATGTAGGACTGCCCCGGCCGAGCCGTGCGCAGCAGCTGTGAAGCGGTCACGTCTCGCTCTCCAGCCGTGAAGCTCGTATAGATCAGGGCGGTGGCGAGGAGGACCGCCGCGGTCAGGGCCACAGCCAGACGGATGGCGCGCTTGCGGCTCGGATCCATGCCCGTCGATTGTCCCACACGCGCTGCGACGGCCCGGTGGGGCGCGGGTGGCGTGTCGCCGTATCGGTCCGGCTGAGGACCAGGGCGGATTAGCTTCGCGTTAACAGCAAGGAATCGGAGTGGTTGGACAGAAACCAAGAGGGCAGCAGACCGTTATTAGGTCATTGCAGATGACAGTGAAAGCTCGACTGACCAGACGCGACTCAAGACCCCACCGCCCGCGGACGGGCGGGGGTCATCGCCATGCTCCTGCCCGCCGGACCGAGACCGGCGCAGCGCCAGCGGTTGCTCACGCGGAGATTCGCGGCTTTTATGAGGGCGGTCCGCCACTCGACCAAGCGCTCTATACGTGCCAGTGCGGGTGTGCGTTCGAGGCATCTGTCTCGACCTCGGTTGGCTGTCCGCACTGCGGCAGCACCCAGGCTTGGTAGCGACGACGCTGCTTGACAGAGCCTGCGGTATCTGACCTAGATACCGAGCGGCGTGGGAAGTTCCTCTTCAAACGGCCGGCTGCCGCCAGGGCCGCCCTTCCCGGTCGCCATTCAGACGGCGATCTGGTTCCGCCGCGCCCAGTGGCTCATGGCCCAGTGCGCGGCGCGTTACGGCGAGACGTTCACGCTGCGCATCCTCCACGAAGGCACCTGGCTGATGCTCTCGAACCCCGTGCACGTGAGGGAGGTGCTCACCGGGCCGCCGCACATATTCCACGCGGGGGAAGCCAACCGGATCCTCTTGCCGGTGCTCGGCGAGCACTCCGTGCTGCTGCTCGATGGCAGCGCTCACATGGAGCAGCGCAAGCTGCTGCTGCCGCCCTTCCACGGCCAGCGGATGCAGCGCTACGGAGAGCTGATGACAGAGGTCGCGGCGACGGAGATCGAGCGCTGGCCGCGCGGGACGCCCTACCGGCTCAGGCCGCGAATGCAGGCGCTGACGTTGCAGATCATTCTGCGGGCAGTTTTCGGCCTCGAGGAGGGACAGCGACTGGATCGCCTCTTCTCTGAGCTGCGCCACCTTCTGGACCTGATCACCAATCCGCGCATCCTGCTGGTCCCCGTCCTGATGGGGCCGGAAAGGCTCGCGCGCTTCGGCCCGTTCCAGCGCTACATCCGTCGCGTCGACGGCCCGATCTACGAAGAGATCGCTCGCCGTCGCGAGGCCTCCGACCTCGCCGAGCGTGACGACATCCTCTCGCTGCTGCTCGCCGCCAGGCACGAAGACGGCACCCCGATGAGTGACCGTGAGCTGCGCGACGAGCTCATGACCCTGCTCGTCGCGGGTCATGAGACGACGGCCAACGCGCTCGCCTGGGCGATCGAGCGCCTGGTCCACAACCCGCACAAGCTGGAGCGCTTGACGGCGGAGGTGTCGGCCGGTGAGACGGCCTACCTCGACGCGGTGATCGCCGAGACCCTGCGGCTCCGACCGGTGATCTCGATCATCGGACGGCGGCTCACTGAACCGATCGAGTTCGCCGGCTGGTCGTTGCCGGCCGGGGTGACGCTCGCTCCATCGGTCTTCCTCGTCCACCGCCGGCCCGACATCTACCCCGATCCCGAGCGCTTCGAGCCGGAGCGCTTCTTGGACAACCCGCCCGGGACCTACACCTGGATCCCCTTCGGCGGCGGCGTGCGCCGCTGCCTCGGCGGCTCCTTCGCCCAATTCGAGATGCGAGCTGTGCTGGCCGAGCTGGTTCGCCGCAGGCGGCTCGCGCCGGCCCGACCCGAACCCGAGCGCGTTTACCGCCGCGCGATCACGGAGACGCCCAGGCGCGACGCCGAGGTCGTGATCGCTTGAGCGTGCGCTCGGGATCAGTCAGTCGTAGTGCCTGAGGCGCCGCCACAGGACCTGCCATGAAGCGGTGGGCCTGCAGAGCATGATCGGATTGCCCTGCTCCTGGTTGTTGAGGCCGACGCCGTTGTTGACCTTGGCGAGGATGCGGCACCCCCTGAAGTTGGGAAAGGCGTCCGCAGGGCTGCCATAGCCGACCACGAGCGCGTAGCTGTCCCGGGGTGGCGGTCTCCCCCATTCGCTGAAACCATTGTGACCGCTGTATGCGCGAGGGAGGACGAACCGCGAGCGCAGAACGTCAATGGCACCCGCCTCGCCATAGTTGGCCGTGAAGATCGCCGTGTGAGCACGGTCAACGGCCGGAACCCGATGCCAGGCGGTCGCTACGGCGTCAAGGAAGCGGGGCCACCCCACCGTCTCGCCCTGGGCGTTGTTCAACGCCATCACCCCGCTGCCCTGCAGGTCGCGTTCCGGCAACAGCGGCAGCGCAATGAACGCGCTCACGACGCCGCTAATCACCACTGCCGCCGACAACAGCGCGGTCCTTCGGCGACCCGCGGTCGTCCACCGCGCCGTGGGCACGGCGCCCAGGCCGAGCAGGACCGGATAGAGGCTGGCGAGGTAGTAGGCATGGCCGTCGCCCGCGAAGTAGAGAACCGCCATAACCGCGTAGGTGAGCGGGACAAGCCGCAGCTCGCGCCACGCTGCTCGGCGGAAGGGCTCGCGTAGCCCCGCGATCCACACCGGGACAAGCACGGGACTCACCATCACCAGCTGAAAGGGAAAGAAGCCCGCCCGGCCGCCCTCCTGGCTGCCGGCGATGTTCTTGGCCACGGTCAGCTGTGGCCAGCCGTGCTTCTGTTGCCAGATCAGATAAGGGGCCACGAGCACGACCGCGATCACACCGCCCGCGAGCGCCCAGCGAGAGCGCAATGGCCAGCGGGGACCGACGGCGAGCAGGACCGCAG
The DNA here is from genome assembly GCA_039583645.1 of Solirubrobacteraceae bacterium. GTDB lineage: Bacteria > Actinomycetota > Thermoleophilia > Solirubrobacterales > Solirubrobacteraceae > Palsa-465. The sequence goes on along the minus strand of JAVKSP010000015.1, from coordinate 19,793 downwards.
CCATGACCACGGCGACCAGCCCGACCTGGGGCTTTGCCTCCACCCCCAAACCCACCACCACACCGGCCGCCAGCAGCAACGGCCCGCTGCGCCGCACGATCGCCCGGAGCACGAGCCATGCCAGCAGCGTCGTGCTCAGCATGTCAAAGGTGGTCGTGCTCACGAGGTGACTGACCGCAAGCGCAAAGCCCGAGACCGCCGTGCAAGCCGCGGCGATCAGCTGCGCGCGACCCCCGCCACCCACCTCGCGCGCGATGGATGCCGCCAACAGGGTGGTGGCTCCCGCTACCAGAGCCGATGGCGCCCTGAGCACCAACAGTGACCCCGGCGCGAGCGAGTTCATTGCCCAGGACAGCAGTGGCACAAGAGGTGGCTGGTCGGGATAGCCAAAGGCTGGGTGACCCCCGGCGACGATGAAATACAGCTCGTCGCGGTGGTATCCGTATCGCGCGCTGGTGGCAAGCAGCACCGCGACCTGTGCGGCGCCAATAGCCCACACCCAGCGGCTATCGAGGAGCGCGCGAGCCCGCGGCTTCACTCGGCGCGGTGTTTCCTCCGCTGCCGGCGCTGTGTTCCCGACAGCATTCACACGCGGACTGTACGGCTACTCTTTTCCCCGCGCGGACGTAGCTCAGTTGGTAGAGCGTCGGCTTCCCAAGCCGAAGGTCGCGGGTTCGAGACCCGTCGTCCGCTTTTGGAGAGGCTCGTCTAGCGGAGCGAGCCGACCGGCCCGCTTCAGTGGACTGTTCAGCCTCGACCCGGTGGAAACCCGACTTGCTCGCGCCTGCCGTCGCGCACGATCGTGGGCACGATCCCGCGATTGTTGGTCAGCGTCATCAGCTCGGCCTTCCACTGATCGTTCGCCGTAGCGTCGCGTTCCTCGACGGTTTCTCCCTCCGCCGCGAGGTGCTCACGGGCGGCCTGGCAGTAGGGACAGCCAGGCTTCACATACATCACAAGGCCCACGGCCAGAGCGTATCGATCGGTCTACTGCTCGAGGCCTACGCGTTCTCGACGATCGGCGCTGTGATGCTGTGGGGCGCGATCGCCTCGTTCATCCTCGCCACCATCATCTCGGCGCTGGTCGCGCTCGGCTTCTGGCACGCCCGCCGCACCGCCGATGAGACGCAGATGTTGAGGCCGAAGGCTAAGCCGATTCCGGCGGCCTGGGGGTCAGTCTTTCTTGCGCTACACCCCCGGGGGGAAGGCCTCGCTGCCTACTCCCCGGGGACCCTGCCTACTGCGACTCTTGTGTCGCCTGGCCTCCGCGAGTCCGTGAGCGAGCGACCTCCCGCGATGGCACTACGATCACGCTGCGGTCGGCCTGCTGGATGACGGCGTGGGACACGCTCCCGAGCAGCAGTGACTTCAGCCCGGTGAGCCCGCGTGATCCCATCAGGATCGCGCTTGCCCGCACTGCCTCGGCCTCCGCCAGGATGGAGGCGGCGGTTGTTCCTTCCTGCGACCGCGTCGCGGGACGCGCGTCTAGCCCAGCGTCGCGAGCCAGCTCGGCTCCCTCCTGTGCTCGCTCCTCTGCACGCGTGCGCGTGGCCTTGTCGATCTCCTCGGTGTCAACCGAGCTTGGCGCCCAGCCGAAACCCGTGGGCGCGCGGGCCAGAACCTCGATCAACGGCTCCCAGACTGTCAAGACGGTTGCAGACTGTCCATTCAGCAACTCCCCGCCTTGGGCGATCGCAGCCTTGGAGTCAGCCGAGCCGTCATAGCAGATGAGAATCATGCGCTCGCCTCCTTAGTGCTTCGCACGGAAACCTACCGTTTGGCAAGCGGCTCGGCATCCGAAGTGCCCGCACAGCCTGCTCGCGCCGGCCCACTCCGTAAAGAACCGCAATCAGGCGCGGTCTCACACCGATGGCAGCCCCCGGTGGACGACGTACGGTAGGCGTGACCATCGCAAAGATCGTCGGCGTGTACGAAGGGACTCCTTGATGCCATCGCCACCTAGTTCAGAGGCCGCCGAATTTCCTCAACGATCGCTGGTCGAGCTCAGTCGGGCTGACTGCCTGACGCTTCTAGCCTCGAACAACTTCGGGCGGCTGGCTGTGAGCGGTGGCGGCGACGCGCCGCTCATCCGGCCAGTGAACTACCTGTTCGACGAGCGATCGCAGTCCGTTGTCTTTCGAACGGCTGCAGGATCAAAGCTCCACTACCTGCTTCGTGCGACGCGCGCGACGTTCGAGATAGACGGCGTCGACGCGGAGAACCGCACCGGCTGGAGTGTCATCATGGCTGGCGCGACCGAGGAGGTTATGCAACCCCTTGAGGTCGTGCGCCTAGAGCGCCTCGGTCTCAACACCTGGCCGGCCGGTGAGCGGAGCCACTGGATCAGGATTCGCGCCTGGTCGATCTCCGGCCGGCGAATCGCGCTGGCCGAATAGGTCTGCACGCGGGGCCTCGGCGTCATGAGAGAGGTTCCCGATCGGCAAGGACACGCTCACGGTCGTCCCAGCGCCCCCGGACCGAACATCCACGCTGCCCCCTGCCAGAGAGACCCGCTCCCCCATACCAGCAAGGCCGAATCCCGGTGTGGCCTTCTCGGCGTCAAAGCCGATGCCGTCGTCTTCGACCTCGATCTCCACGGCGTGATCAGACGCCTGGATGTAGACCCGGGCGGAGTCGGCGCGGGCGTGCTTTACGACGTTGGTGAGGGCCTCCTGCACGACCCGGTAAATCGTGGTCTCGAGGTCGCGTCCGCGGCGGTCGCGAAACCCATCCTCTGGGAGCGCCAAGTCGCTGACGATTTCGAGTCCCGCAGCGCGTCTGCGCTCGAGCAGCGCCTCTATCGCCGCGCTTAGCCCCAAGTCATCCAGGAGGGAGGGTCGGAGATCGCTGATGATCCCGCGTAGGTTGCCAATCTCGAGCTCGATGTCATCGATCGCTTGTCTGATCGTGACCTCTCTGCTCGCGGGATCGCCACGAGCGAGCGCGGAGGAAAGGGCGACCCGCAGGCCTCCTAACGCCTGGAGCGTCTCGTCATGGAGCTCGCGCGCCCAGCGCCCGCGCTCGGCCTCGGCCGCTGCGAGCGCGCCGTGGAGTCGCTCGGCTCTCACGCTGCGGTGGATCGCCACGGCGTTCGCCGCTGCCGCCGCAAACGTTCCCAACAGCTGCTCATCGTCTGCGCTGAACAGGCCCCGATCCTCGCCCCGATCAAAGGCCGCGAGGACGCCGAGACTCTCGCCTCGATGACGCATGGGCACGAGCAAAGCACTCCGAGCGTCTGGAACTCCGAGCTGCGCCGGAGCGACCCTGAGGCTGGCGCTGGCGTCATCTATGCGCAGCGCACGGTCCTGGTTCAGGACCTCCCCGGAAGTCGATCCGGCCACGGTAATGCGCTGGCCCTCGGCGCCCCTGACATGGCCCGCGCTCGCTACAACTTCAAGCTCCTGACCGCGGCGCAGGAGGATCAGCAGGGACTGAGCCCCCACCAGCGCTCGTCCACGCTTGACGATCAGTTCGAGGATCCGTCCGAGGCTGGGCTCACCACTGATCGCGTTCATGATGCTGTGCGCCGCCTTAAGTGCGCGGACTGTGTACTCGAGCTGCTCACGCCGGCGCTCGCTTGCCTCGTAGAGGCGCGCGTTCTCGATGGCTATCGCCGCCCATTGCGCCAGCACCAAGGCGGCCTCCTCGTCGAGCTTGGTGAACTCCTCCCCATCCCTTTTTTCGGTCAGATACAGATTCCCCCAGGGCACCCCCCGAATTACGAGCGGAACTCCGAGAAAGCTCCGCATCTGCGGGTGGTTGGCGGGAAAGCCGTAGCTGAGAGGGTGCTGGCTGACATCGGGAACGCGGAGGGGCCGGGGCTCGTCGATCAGCACTCCCAACACTCCGCGTCCACTCGGTAGATTGCCTATGGCGCGGTGGGTTCTGGCGTCCACCCCACGGGTGAGGAACCGTTCGAGCCGGGTGCGGGTTGAGTCAAGCACTCCGAGCGCGGCGTAGCGCGCCTCGGTCACCTCGCGTGCCTCCTCGAGGATCTGCTCGAGCACTGATTCGACGTCGCGCTCCGAGACCAACGCGCGCCCTGCTGCGAGCAGGCGTCTCAGCTGGTTGTCCTCGCCTACTGTGCCCATCAGCCCAGCTAACTCTCCCTCGCTCTCAGGGACAATATAAGCCTGGCTGGCTGGAGCCTGATCCGCCGGTCAGAAGCAGCGTATGACCCACGCCACGTAGCCGCGTGCTATTTGTCGCCGCTTCGCGCGGACCAATAACGCTCTGCCTCCGCTTCCATCGATGCCAGGCGGCTGTAGTAGTCGGGGAACTCGTTCAGGTGGGCGCGGGCGATCTTCCCGGTCACTATCTCATCATCATCGGTCACATTGGTGGCTGGATCGTGTCGTCCGTGCTCGAGCTCGACTTCGAGCCCCATCCGGAACTGCTCGCTATCGAAGCGCGACCGACCCCAGTCGATCCCAATCTCTTCGCCGATTGTCCGGGCTCGTTCCAAGCTGAAATTGGCATGTTTCTCCATGGTCTTAGTCTCGCCGATAAAGCGACTTCCCCGGAGCCGGCGCACCCTGCGACTCCGGGGAAGCGAGTGCCGTTTTGGAGCTATGCCGTCGCAGTGACAGGCTCGCGCCCATCGCTGGAGGCGGCGCTTTGCTCGGCTTCCCGTGCTGCACGCGTCAGCACGAGAAGCGGAGAGCGGGCGCTGAGGGCGAGCTGGCGCGCGGTGCTGCCGTGCACGAGTCGCCCGATCGGGCCGTAGCTTCGCGAGCCGACTACGAGCAGGTCCACCGAGGCGCTGTACATCGCCAACTCCTCCGCCGGCTCCCCGTAGACGACGTGCGGCTCGACATCCCCGAGGACCGCGATCCGCTCGCGCGCTTCCTGGAGCATCCCGTCGATCATGGCTGCGTCAGGTAGCGGAGGCCCGACCACCAGACGCGCGGGGAAGAAGATCGCATCAAGCGCCGAGAGCTGGGCATGGTGCTCTTCGGCAAGCCTGCGCGCGACGCCCAGCGCGTGTTCGCTCTCGGGCGAGCCGTCATAGCCGACGCCGATCTCCCCCATGGCCGCCCGATCTTGGGCGTAGCCTGCCGGCGCGATCGCCACCGCACACGGCGCGCCGTTTAGCGCGACTCGAGTGTCGTCTCCGACCAAGACGCGACCAAGAATGCCCCGTCTCGCCGACCCGACAACCAGCAGGTCCGCCCCGAGAGCTTCGGCGCTCTCGTGCAGCCCGCGGCCCACCGTCGACGAGCCCACCACGTGAATCTGGGCCTCGATCCCGGCTTCCTGCCGTGCGTGCTCCAGCAACTGGCGGCCGTCTGCGCCCCGGCCTGCGTCGTATGCGGGGATCGTCCCCCGCCACGCACGCGGCTCAAGCGGATAGACATAGCCGAGCGTGAGCACGCCTTCCTCGTCGCAGAGCTGCCTTGCGAGGGCGATCGCGTCGTGACCCCCGTCCTGTGCGTCCACTCCGACGATCACATTCTTGAACATCGGTCCCTCCTCTTCTCGGTTGCTTCATGACCTGGAGGCAGGCCCCTCCGGCCGGGTACGTCCAGATCGTCAATGAGGAAGGTCCTTCGGGACATCCGGGTCAAACCGCGAGCGATTCGCGCCTTCCGGAAAAACGGCAACGTAGTTACCCACCTTCGGGCACGGGAGATTCCCGACGAAGCATGGTCCGACGCAGGCGATTCTTCCCGGCGTGACCGTCCCAGCCTCATCCCGAGAACACGCACGGATCGCCACCTCTCCCGGAGAGCGTGCCCACGTCGTGATCGCCGGGGGCGGATTCGCCGCGCTCGAGGCAGCGCTCGCGCTCAAGGCGCTGGCGGCGAACCGGGTGGCCCTCACGATCGTTGCTCCGGATCCAGTCCTCCGCTACCGCCCGGCAGCCACCGCCGAAGCGTTCACCGAGGTGCCGGCACGCGGCTATGACCTGCGCATGATCGCAAGCGACCTGGGCGCTGCCTACCAGGAGGACATCCTGACGTCCGTAGCGTCCGAAGAGCGCCGTGTAACCACAGGGTCCGGCGCTCAGCTCGGCTATGACGCGTTGATCCTCGCAACCGGAGCCAGGATCGTGGTTGGCGTCCCCGGCGCGCTGAACTTTCGTGACCAGCGGGACCTTTCTTGGTTCAGGCGCTTGCTCGCTGAGCTTGACAGGGGAGCCATATCCCGCTTGGTCTTCGTCGTCCCCACCGGGTCTTCTTGGCCATTGCCGGCGTATGAGCTGGCGCTCCTTTCGGCGACGCGCACCCAGATGCGAGATCTCGACACCGAGATTCTGCTCGTCACTCCCGAGCCGCGGCCACTCGCCATCTTCGGTAGCGAAGCGTCTCGTCTGGTTGGGGGACTGCTGGCCGAACGCGGAGTGAGTTTCGCGGGCGGCACCGCCGCCGCATCCGTGTTGGACGACGGTTCGCTGGCTCTGGCAGTTGGCGGGGCGGCCATCCAGGCTGACCGGGTTGTAGCTGTTTCCCAGCTGCGGGGCCGGCGAATCTGCGGGGTGCCGGCAAGCTGGTGGGGCTTCGTGCCAACCGAAATCTGTGGCCGGGTGCAGGGCCTGACCGACGTCTACGCCGCCGGCGACATGACGGCGTTTCCGATCAAGCACGGCGGACTCGCCACCCAGCAGGCTGACCGCATCGCTCAAACGATCGCCGCAGACTTGGGAGCCCCGGTCAAAGAGTTGCGCGCCGACCATGTTTTACGTGCACGCCTGCTCAGTGGGACGCATCCAATTTTCCTGCGCGCAGAGCTCGACTCGTACGGCGCGCCGACCGCGGCCACGCTTGAGCGCGCCGAGAGGGCCCTGCCAGAGGCGTCGACGAAGGTCTTTGCTCGCTATCTGACCCCCTACCTCGAGCAACTCGAGCCCATGCGCGCGCCGAAGCGTGGGGTCGCAGCTGGCTGCGCCTTGAGTACGTAGTTCTCCGAAGAAGCGCTTCGGAGCGATGCGGCTGGCCGCCGAGCACTCCGGGTTTAGTGTCGTCCGCATGGATCTCGACCATCAACAGCCGTTCAGGGTGCTGATCGCCGGAGGCGGTGTGGCGGCACTCGAGGGCGCACTCGCTCTGCGTGACCTCGCCGGCGAGCGCGTGTCGCTCATGTTGCTCGCGCCAGAGCTCGAATTCGTATACCGCCCGATGCGTGTGCTCGAACCCTTCGCCTACGAAGCGGCAAGGCATTTCCGCCTCCCCCAGATCGCGCTCGACCTGGGCGCAGAGCTGAGGCAGGACAAGGTCAGGCTGGTCGACCCGGCGCACCGCATGGTCCATACCGAAGCTGGCCACTGGCTTTCGTATGACGCCTTGCTGCTCGGGCTCGGCGCCGTTGCCCATCCGCGGTTCGAGCATGCCGTGACGCTCGACGACCGGCGCTTGGACGAGCAACTGCACGGACTAATCCAGGACATCGAACAGGGCTACGTGCACAGGCTCGCGTTCATTGCACCCACGCGGATGCCGTGGCCGGTGCCGATCTACGAGCTGGCGCTGATGACTGCACGGCGTGCCTGGAGCATGGGTGCTGATTTGGCGATCACGCTGGTCACCCCCGAAGACGCGCCGCTCGCGATCTTCGGCTCCATCGCAAGCGAATCCGTCGCACGTTTGCTAGGGGAACACGGAATCGTCGTCATCCCTTCTGCTCATGCGGAGATTTCCGCGCCCGGACGGGTTTCCATTTACCCGGGGCGGCGCCAGCTCCAGGTGGAGCGAATCGTCACGTTGCCTGAGCTTTACGGCCCATCAGTCGAAGGCCTTCCGGTCTCGGCGGAAGGGGAATTCATCCCCGTTGACCTGCATTGCCAAGTGGCGGGCGTCGAGCGCGTCTACGCAGCCGGCGATGCCACATCGTTCGCGGTAAAGCACGGCGGCATCGCCGCCCAGCAGGCCGACGCGGCGGCCGAGGCGATCGCCGCGCTCGCCGGTGTGGCCCTCGAGCCCAAACCGTTCCAGCCAATAATCCGTGCAATCCTGCTTGGCGCCGAGAAGCCTCTGTATCTGAGCGCGCACATCACGGGAGGGCACGGGTCGGCATCAAAAGTGAGCCACGAGCCGCTGTGGGCACCGCAGACCAAGATCGTCGCGCAGTATCTGTCGCCCTACCTTGAGTCACTCGAGCCCGTTGGTTTAAGTTGACACCATGAGCGATAGCAGCGCCGCGAGCGCCGGCGACGCGCAGGGCGATCAGCCGGCCAAGATCCGGGTGGTGATCGCGGACGACCACGCTGTCGTGAGGCGCGGGCTGCGCGAGGTCCTCGATGCCGCCGACGGCTTTGAGCTACTGGCCGAGGCCTCGGACCTCGATGGCGCCCGGCGCTACGTGCGCGGCCATCACCCCGATGTCCTCGTGCTTGATTTGAACCTGCCTGAAGGCTCAAGTCTCGAGGCGATCCCACAGCTCCGCGCGGAGTTTCCGGACACTCAGGTCGTCGTGTTGACCATGCAGAACGAACCGGCATACGCCCGCCAAGCGCTCACCGCGGGGGCAATGGGTTACGTGCTCAAGGAGGCGGCCGAAGAAGAACTGGTGGAGGCCGTCCGCCGAGCCGCCGGGGGCGACACCTACCTGAATCCCCGGCTCGGCGCGCGCGTTGCAGCGGAACCCCCACCCGGCCCTCCCGATGGGCTCTCGGAGCGCGAGGTCGAGGTACTGCGCATGATTGCGCTAGGCCATACCAACGCGGAGATCGGCGAGCAGCTTTACCTGTCCGTGCGCACGGTTGAGACCCACCGCGCTCACATCCAGCAGAAGCTTCGGCTCGGCTCACGCTCGGAGCTCGTGCGCTACGCGCTCGAGCACAGGCTGGTCGAAACCTAGCTCCCTTCATCCGTCGTACAGGTGGGCCTTAGTAGCGCGCGTAGAGCTCGACGTCTTCCTTGAACGAGTCGAGGATCTCCGCGGAGAGGGACGGACGGGTGTTGTGGATCGCCTCGACGAAATCCTCCTGGCTGGCGCGATGTGCGACGCCCTCGAAATGCTCGCGCTCAAAGGCGCGCTGGGCTGCCTTGCGGGCGGCAAACTCGATGTCTGCCGGAGTGAACAGGTCGCTTTCGGCAGCAAGGGCATCCAGGTCGATGCGCTGGTCGGTGATCTCCTCGGCGTAGCGGCTCCAGATCGCGCGCCGTGCACCCGAGTCGGGCGCCCCAACCGGCAGTATGTGGTCAAAGCGACCGGGCCTCAGGAAGGCTGGATCGAGCCGGCGCACCCAATTGGTCGCGCACACCAGCAGGTGCTCGGGCAGCTCGCGCATCCGTGGGATCTGCTTGAGGAACTCATTGGTGATGCTCGGGCTGACCTTGCGCTGCTCGGTGCGAGCAGCGGCGAGATCCTCGACCTCGTCGACGAACGCGACGGCCGAAGCGAGGTCGTTGCGCACTCTCGTAAAGCTCTCCGCTAGCAGGGTCGCTTGTCGCTCGGGGCCCTCCCCGGCGATCTCCGCTGCCTCGATCTCGACGAACGGCCAACCCAGGCGCGAGGCGATGCCCTTCGCGAACGTGGTCTTGCCGGTCCCCGGCGAGTAGGCATCGCACTACTCATGTTGTGAGTTCTTTGCCGGAGCGGGTGCGGCTGGTGGGCGCGCCCGGCGAGCTCCGGGGCGTGGAGCTGGTGGTGTTGGGGTGGCGCACCGAGTTGGGGGAGATGATGGTGCGCTGTCGGCTGGTGGATGGGAGTGTGGGCACGATCCCGGCGCGCTGGACGGATCTGCCGCCGGTCTCGTCGCCGCAGCCGGTGTATTGCGCGGTCGCGTCGCCGGCTGGGTGGCGGTTGTTGGGCGAGCGGATCGAGCTGTTGCGTTCGCGTCGTCCGCGGCAGCGTGGAGCCTCCCGCGAAAACGGAGGTTTCGATGCCTGGACAGCTCGCGTTGGCGCTGGGCGAAGCGCTGGTCGCGCCGGCGGTGTGGGAGACGTTGCCGCCGGAGCGCCAGCAGCAGGTGACGGTCATGCTCGCCAGATTGCTGGCGCGGCTGGTGGAGGCGGGGCGTGATGAGTGAGCGCGGGAAGGTCTCAGAGGCGCACCGGCGCCGACGGGCGGTGGTGTATGTGCGCCAGTCGACCTTGGCGCAGGTCGAGCGCCACCTCGAGTCCTCGGCGCGCCAGTACGCGCTGCGCGAGCGAGCGCTGGAGCTGGGCTGGCCCGCGGAGTCGGTGGTGGTCGTCGACGAGGACACGGGCCGCTCGGGCGCTAGCGCGGAGGGGCGCATCGGCTTCAAGGAGCTCGTCGCGGAGGTCGGGCTCGGTCATGTCGGCCTGGTGTTAGCGCTGGAGGTCTCGCGGCTGGCGCGCTCATCCGCGGATTGGCATCGGCTGCTTGATCTGTGCGCGCTGACTGGCACGCTGATCGCCGACGCCGACGGGGTGTACTCGCCGGCCGATTTCAACGACCGCCTGCTGCTGGGGCTGAAGGGCACGATGTCAGAGGCCGAGTTGCATTTGATCCGCGCTCGGCTGCAGGGCGGGCTGCGCAACAAGGCCAAGCGCGGCGAGCTGGTGCTGCCGCTGCCAGTGGGACTGGATCGCGATGACAGCGGGAGGGTCACGCTGTGCCCGGACGAGCAGGTGCGCCACGCGATCGAGCGCGTGTTCGCGCTGTGGCGGCGGGTTGGCTCGGCGCGCCAGGTGGTGATGGAGCTGATCGCCGAGGATCAGCGGCTCCCGCGCCGCACCGTCGGGCAGCGCCGCGTCCGGTGGGAGCGCGCCAGCTATGGGGCAGTGCACGACTTCCTCACCAACCCGGCATATGCGGGCGCGTTCGTGTTCGGACGCACCCGCCAGATCAAGGCGCTCGACGAGCAAGCTCGCGTGCGGGTCAGGACGGTCGAGCTGCAGCGCGAGGAATGGTCTGTCTGCCTGCCCGACCACCATCCCGGCTATGTCAGCTGGAGCGACTATCTCGCCACGCGCGCCAGGCTGCGGGCGAACGTGAGACCGAGAGGCGAGGGCGGCGGTGCCGCCCGCGAGGGCAAAGCCCTGTTGCAGGGGCTGGTGCGCTGCGGCCGCTGCGGACGGCGGCTGCAGGTTGCCTATTCAGGCAATGGCGGAGCGGTCTGCCGCTATGTCTGTCTGCGCGGCCGCGACCTCTATGGCACCGGCCAGGGCTGTCAGACCGTCGGTGGCGGGCGGCTTGACAAGGCGGTCGTCGACGCGTTTTTGCAAGCCGTCACTCCGGCGGCGGTCGCGGCGAGTGCCGGCGCGATCGACGAGCTCGAGCGCCAGCACGAGGACCGCCTCGCCGGTCAGCGACTCGCGCTCGAGCGCGCGAGCTATGAGGCCGAGCGGGCCGAGCGCCAGTTCGATGCCTGCGAACCGGAGAACCGGCTGGTCGCGCGCACGCTCGAGCAAAAGCTAGAACAAGCGCTCGGCAGCGTCCGGCGCGAACAAGAAAAGCTCGCCGCGCTCGAGCACGCTCGTCCCGTACCGCTCACCGACCCCGAGCGCAAGGCGCTCGCCGCGCTCGCTCGCGATCTGCCCAGGCTATGGGATGCGCAGAGCACGACTCACCGGGATCGCAAGCAGCTCTTGCGAACGCTGATCAGCGAGGTCATCGTCACCGTGCACTCAGAAACGCGCCAAGCCGATGTCGAGATCGCGTGGGAAGGCGGTGCGCGCACCGAGCTGAGCGTCAAGATCAACGGCCGCGTGCCCGACCAGCATCGTCTCGGCGAGGAAGCGATCGAGCTGATCCGCCGGCTGGCCGAACATCACGACGACCGCCAGATCGCGGCGATTCTCTCCCGCCAGGGATACCGCACCATCTCCGGGCTGCCATTCACCCAGGCACGCGTCGGGCGCGCAAGACTCCGCGCCCACATCCCAGCCGCGCCCCCACCGGACCCCAACTCCGAGCTGATCACGATCGAACAAGCAGCAGCACAACTGAACGTCAGCCCCCACACGATCCGCCGCTGGATCAACCACGGGCTGCTCCCCGCAGAACAAACCATGCCCGGCGCCCCATGGCGAATCCGCCTCAGCGACGAGATCCGCGCCCGCTTCGTCCCCGACATCCCGGACGGGTTCGTGCCCCTAAAGACCGCCGCCCGGCTGCTCGGCTGCGCCCGCCAAACCGTATTGCACAAGGTCCAACGCGGCGAGCTGCAAGCGATCCAAGTCACCAACGGCCGCCGCAAAGGCCTAAGAATCAACGTTCCCAACGCCGGGCTGGACCATTTGCTCAACCAATGACCAACGAGGTGCAGTGTGAAACAAGACCGGGAGGACCGAACAGCACAATCGCGCGAGGTGGAGCAACGCCGTGTCGTGCCGCCAGCTGAGGCTCGGCGAGAGGCAGGATGACACGGCGCTCGATGACCTGCTTGGCCTCGTCGAGCCCCCTCAGCTCGTCCCACAGCCCGGGACTGATCAGGTGCGCGCCTAGCTCCTCAAGCGCCGCCGGAACGGCCGCCCCGATTAACGGGAGCTCACGTTCCAGGTAGCGCATCGCCCGCGCGGCGCGATAGCCGCTGCGCTCGAGCACCTCCAGCGACGGCGCGCCTTCCTCGAGCACGGCCACGACCTTCCTCGCGCCGGTATCTGCGAGCTTGAGTTCAAGCTCCGCGAGCAGCTGGCGCGCGGTCTCGGCGCCATCCACCTCGGGTGAGACGGTCAGGCGGTAGATCCATCCCAGCGCCGCGACCGCGCCGCCGACGATCACGCCGATCGTCTCGCCGCCGCGTTCCGCGACGAGTGTTGAGGCCGGATTGGACGTCATCAGCTCAACCGCCTGGTCGAGCGTCAGGCCGTCGCGTCCCACGGGCACCTCTCGCACGCGCTCCCACAACTGCAAGATCGAAGAGAGATCGCTGTGCTCGTAGGTTCGGATCACCATTTGTCCTAGTCCACACGAGCCGCCAAGGCCTGCGGCTCGTGGGTCAGGCCCGCCGCATCGCGACCGGCCCCCGCGTAGCCGCGGGGCGCGACCGCCACCGGACAAGGTGCATTGTGAAGGGTGGCCGACGCGTCGTCACCCAAGAGAATGCGACCGAGCGCTCCATGGTGGCCCGAACCCACCACAAGGAGATCGGCATTTCGCTCTTCGGCGACGTCACGCAATCCCTCGCCGATTGACAGCGCCACAGTCACGATCAACTGGGCCTCGATTGAAGCTTCTTGGCGGGCGCGCTCGAGCAGCTCCTGGCCGGCGTCGAGTGCGCTCGGGAGCATCAGTCCCATGACGCCTCCAGGGCCAGGCCCGACCTTGCACATGTGCGCCAGCGTGAACTCGGCCTTCGTTCCGGCCAGGTGCCCGGCGAGGGCAATCGCGTCAACGCCTCCTTGGCGGCCGTCGATGCCAACCACCACTTTCTCGGCCATCGCAGGGTTCCTTTGCATCGGGGGGCAGATCAACAGGAACACTAAGCAGACCGCCCGCCCCGTTCGCATCGGGAAAAACCCGACGTCCTGTAGCTGCCACGTACGCGCTTTGCCGCAGATCCAAACGGAGGTCAAGCCACGCAGGCGGGAATAGGTTGGCCGGCATGAAGTCATCCATGCGGAACCCGGGCACCGGCGCCGCCGCAGCCCACCGGCGAGAACTCTATGCAGAGCTGCACAAGCGGAACACGCGCCGTGCCCGGGTGGCCCGCGTCATGGATGTCCGGCGAGCGCGCCGGATTCGAGCCGGTGGCGTGCCGCCCTCCTGCTGACCGAGGAATCACGGTCCCTAGCCCAGAGGAGAGCCCATGGCTATCACCAGTCCCGAACCGAGAGCCGCCGAATCTTCGGTCGGCACCTACCGAGCCGCGGTCGTCCACGACTTCGACAGCCCGCTGACCATCGAACGAGTCCCCCACCCCGAGCTGAGAACGGGTCAGATCCGGGTCAAGGTCGAGGCCTCCGGCCTCTGCCACACCGACATCCATGCCGCCCACGGCGACTGGCCGGTCAAGCCTTCGCCACCATTCATCCCCGGCCACGAGGGGGTTGGCATCGTCACCGAGGTCGGACGGCGGGCCGCTCGCTTTGAGCACCTGACTCTCGGCCAACGGACCGCTCAGTAGTTATCCACAGCCAGAGGTGGGCGAAACCTCGATGGCCCCCTGAGACCTGCTCCGTAGCTTGCCCACACATGGCAGCGATCTTCAACCTCAACCATCACGCGGGCTATGTGCACTGGCATTTCTTTGCGATGTCATGGCCGAACATCATCGTGATCATCGCGATGCTGATCGTGTTTGTGCTGGCGATCGCGATCCGGTTCCCCCGTGGTCACGAGCCGGCAGAGGAGCGGTGATGAGCCTCGTCGCCGACCGCCCTCCCAAGCGCAAGCAGCGCTCCTGGACGGCTGCGGTGCGCGAACGCGCCGTGGCCGCGTGGCCCCCGGAAAAGCTCCTGGCCGACAAGCAGCCCTCCTATGTCTCCTCATGGATCTACGTGTTCGGGGTGCTCTCGCTGGCCGCGCTGGCGGTATGCATTCTTTCCGGGCTGGTGCTGACGCTTAAGGGTCCATCGTGGTGGCACGACACCGGCGTTGGGCTCTTCTTCAACAGCCTGCACCTGTGGTCTGTCGAGCTGTTCTTCTTCTTCATGGTCATCCACCTGTGGGGCAAGTTCTGGATGGCGGCCTGGCGCGGGAACCGCGTCCGTACCTGGATCACCGGCGCACTGGCGTTCGTGGTCTCGATCCCGACCGCGCTCACCGGCTATGTCTCGCAGCAGAACTTCGACTCGCAGTGGATCTCGACCCAGGCGAAGGACGCGATGAACTCGGCGGGGGTGGGCGCGTTCTTCAACCTCACCAACTTCGGCCAGATGTACAGCTACCACGTGCTGCTGCTGCCGGGCGCGGTGATCCTGCTTGTGATTGGACACATCCTGCTGGTGCGCAAGCACGGTGTGGTCCCGCCCTTCGAGCTCGAACAGAAAAGCCCACAGACGTCGCTTGCCACACAGCCGACCGAACCCGAGCCCGGAGTGCAGGCGTGATCTTCCGCCGCCGCAGACCAGCTGACGCCGACCCCTACCGCGAATGGAAGGGCGGCTATCGCTCCTACGACCTCGTGAAGGAGTTCTCGATCGCTCTTGGCGTGGTGACGCTGATCACGCTGCTGCTGACGATCCTGTTCTCCTCGCCGGACGAGAAGCCATCCACGATCAAGCAGTGGTCGCGCTCGGACCCGATCGACTTCGTGACCACCGCCGTCTCGGAGCTCGACGGCACGAGCGGCACTGCGACCTACGGCCCGCCGTACAACCACAACGGCTCGGGCCAGCACGAGTGGTTCATCTACCTGCAGAAGTGGCTCGGCGTCAGCCACCCGATCAACACCGCCCGCGACTACGTGCTCGCACCGCTTTCATCGATCACCGGCGAGCCGCAGCTGAAGAGCGCGCTCTCGAGCTACGAGCACGCCTCCGCCAAGCAGCAGGGCGCCTGGACCACCGCCTACAGCAACGCGCTGGGCAAGGCAAAGCTGGGGCCTGGCGACTCGGTTTCCGTCACACCGGGCGCGTACGGCCCGGTGCGCACGATGATGGGCTCGCTGCTCACCCTGGCCCAGGCGGGCGGCCTCGATGGGGCGCTGCTGACCAGCCGGCAGTTCTACCAGACCGACTACACCGAGCCGCTTCTGTTCATGGCCGACGGCTCGGTGCTCGCGAACCGCGCTCAGACCGAGCACCTGCTCGGAAATCAGTGGGGCATGATGAACGAAACCGGCAGCTATCCCGGCCAGTCGTGGCTTTGGCTGTACACGTTCTGGTACCAGATAAAGCCGTTTTCGACCTCGGCCAACGCCGACATCCTCGTGATGACGGTCATGGGCGTATTCAGCCTTGCCTTCATCCTGGTCCCACTGATCCCAGTGATCAACAAGATCCCCCGCTGGATCCCCATCTACAAGCTGATCTGGCGCGACCATTACCGGGCGCTCGCGCGCGGCAACTGAGCATTCACGGCCCCGGGGCCGGGCCGTACCAGGCGCAGCTCATGCGGCCCCCGCGAAGCAGGACATGTCAATGAGATGTGAAACTGTGGCTCGGTGGACTGGTCGGTCACTCATTCGCTCAACGGGTTTCTGGCCCACAACGACGGCCTCGAGGATCCGTTGCTGGCCTACGTACAGATTGCGGAGGCGCTGTTTCTTGGCCTGGTCGCGGTGTTGTGTGTCTTCGCCCGCCACGAGCGCTTCGCGCCCCTGCGGCGCGCCGCGGTCGCCGCGGGGCTGAGCGCCGGCCTCGGGCTGCTCGTCGGCAAGATCATCACCGAGTTCTACGACCGCGCGCGACCGTTCGTCGCCCACCCGGGGGCGATCCATCTGTTCGCGCGCCACGCCGCCGACGCGAGCTTCCCCAGCGATCATGCGACCGCGTCAATGGCGATCGCGGTCGCGTTCCTGCTGCGCAGGCGTTTCGGTTGGGGGGCGCTGACGCTCGTCTTTGCGGCGATTCTGGACTTCGGTCGGGTGGCGGTCGGCTTCCACTACCCGACCGAC
Source organism: Solirubrobacteraceae bacterium (assembly GCA_039583645.1). Classification (GTDB taxonomy): domain Bacteria; phylum Actinomycetota; class Thermoleophilia; order Solirubrobacterales; family Solirubrobacteraceae; genus Palsa-465. The sequence goes on along the minus strand of JAVKSP010000015.1, from coordinate 3,385 downwards.
GTGCTCGGCGGCGCCGCCATCGGCGCGCTGGCGGCGATCGTGCTGTGGGCGCCGCCGTTGCGCAGACTGATTGACGCACTGTCTGATCGCATCGGGGGGTTGTGGGACCGCACGCTCGACGCCGTACTTGAGCGAGCTCACGGACTGCTGCCGGCCCGCTGGAGCAGCCGCGGCACCGCGAGCGACGGTCAGCTCAGCGGCAGCGCGAAGTAATCCTCCGTTGCGACGGGAGTGAACCCCAGCGAGGTGTAGAGCCCGAGCGCACGGTCGTTGTCGACGGCCACCTCCAAGCGAACCCGTCGTGCGCCCGCGCTGAGCAGCTGCTCGCCCGCGCGTCTCAGCGCGTTGCGACCGATGCCCTGACCCTGGCGGGGAGGGTCGACCGCGAACCCGTAGATCGCAGCGTCGTCTTCGTCTCGTGTGATGCGCAGCGTTCCCACCGCCGAGCCGCTCATCTCGATGAGCAGCGTCCGCCCGCGCGACGATTCCAGGTCCGCGGCCATCTCATCGGGCGCGGGTTCTCCGAACGCCTGCTCGAGCATCCGCAACACAAAGGGCAGGCCCGCCGTGGTCACCTGGCGGAGGCCCAGGGCCGGCTCATCGCGACCGCCGACGGGGGCGCTCGACAGCACGAGCGCGTGCTCTGAATGATCCAGCACGCCGCCGCGGCTGAGCGCCAAGCGCTGACCGGCCACGGATGAACGCGGCACGATCAGCAGCACCTCGCGCAGACCCTGTCGCAGGTAAAGCGGCACCGCCGCATCCAGCAGGGCCGTGCCGATCCCGCGGCGGCGAGCTTCGGGCGCGACCATTCCGGCCAGCTCAAGCGTGGAACCGAAGCCATAGAACCCCAGGAACCCGAGCAGACGCTCGCCCTCCCACCACAGCAGGTCCTCGACGCGCTCACCGCTGCGCGCGCGGAGCATCCCCCACTCCAGCTTCAGGCGCCCGCCGTCGGTCTCGACCACTCGCCGCTCCAGCCTGGCGATCGCCTCCAGATCGCGCGCGGACAGACCTTTGGCTTGCTCAAGCACGCCAGCAGACTAGATACGCTCACGCGGTGTCGCTTTACACCCAGGCGCTTATGGTTCACCAGACGATCTATGAGCGCAGTGGCGGGCTGGTCGGTCACCGTCTGCTCGGGGTGCCGACGCTCTTGCTTCGTAGTACCGGCGCTCGCACCGGCACCACTCGAACCAACGCGCTCGTCTACGCCCGCGACCGCGACCGCTATCTGATCGTGCCGTCGAACGGCGGCGCAAACCGGGCGCCAGGCTGGCTTCACAACCTGCGCAAGGACCCGACCGCGGAGATCCAGATCGGACGTCAGCGTCAGCAAGCGGTAGCCGAGATCGTGGGTAGCGATGCGCCGGACTACGCCAGGCTCTGGCGGATAGTCAACGACAACAACGCGGGGCGATACGACCAGTATCAGGCGCGCACGAGCCGTCCCATCCCCGTCGTTGCGCTGACGCCTCGGTCATAACGGTGGCTGCGACGCCACGACGAGTACGGGGGGCCGTGAAAGCGACTCGGGACGAGCTGTGGCTGTCCACGCTGTGGCCGGGCCTGTGCGCGAGCCTGCCGCCGCCGCCCGCGACGGTGGTGGAAATCGGATGCGGGTCCGTGGGCGGCTTTGTCCCTCGCCTGACCCAGAGCGGCTACCGGGCGCTCGGCATCGATCCCGCCGCCCCCGACGGCAACAGCTATCAGCAGATCGAGTTTGAGCGCAGCGAGCTTCCGGCGGTCGTCGACGCGTTTGTCGCCTGCACCTCCCTGCACCATGTGGCCGATCCCGCCGAGGTCTTGGGGCGGGCACAGAAAGCGCTCGCGCCCGACGGCCGCATGATCGTGATCGAGTGGGACTGGGAGGGCTTCGACGCGGCCACCGCGCGCTGGTGCTTTGACCGCCTCGGGCCTGCCGATGAGGCAACATGGCTGCACCGCCAACGCGACGCCTGGAGCGCTTCCGGGCAAACGTGGGAGGACTACCTGCGCGACTGGACGACGGAGCATGGCCTGCACAGCGGGCGCAGCCTGCTGGACGAGCTCAACCGGCGCCTCCGGAGCCTGGCCTGCGAGCGCGGGGCCTACTACTTCCGTGATCTGGCCGATACGAGCGAAGCCGACGAGCTCGAGGCGATAGCCGCAGGCGAGATCCAGGCCGCTCGCATCGACTACGTCGGCTGCCCCGGCTAGCTCGCCGGCACCGGCCCCGCGTCAGCGCACGCTGGCGATCAGCCGCTCGCGGTCAAACAGCGCCGATACGACCCGCCAGCCGACCCTGTTGGCTATCAGCAAGGCCGCCCCGACAATGATCGCCAGCCGGATCGAGGGGGTGATCACGCTGAACGCGCTCAGCGTTGTCAGCGCGATCGTCGGCAGGCTCGCGAGCATGCCGAGCTGCTGGGCGACGCGGGTGTCGCTCACCCGGGTGGAGATCGCCAGCCCGACCCAGATCGACCACGCGGCGAAAAGCGGCGTGAAGACCACCTGGGCGATCACATCGGGCCCGCGGATCAGCGCGGACGGCACGCCCGCCGGGGCGAACAGCGCCACCACCGCGAGGAAGAGGCCGAACACGAAATAGGCGATGCCGACCGACGGCAAGAGCACCGCGAGCGCCTTGCCGAGCAGCAGCTCCTCGCGCCGGATCGGCGTGGTCAGCACCGGCTCGAGCGTCCCCTCCTGACGCTCGCCCACGACCGCGTAGGCGGCGATCATGACCGGTACCAGCGCCGGTATGGCCAGCATGTAGAGCAACTCGTGGTGTGAGCGGATCTGGGGAATCGAAGCGGTGGAGGCGGTCAGCGCCGCCACCAGCGGCTGGATCAAGAAGATCGTCGGGATCATCGCCATCGCCGCCACGATCGAGCCGTTGCGGCGGTAGGTCCGCAGCTCCTTGCGGACGATCCCGCGGATGCGTCTGCGGCTCAGTCTCATCGCCGCGTCGCCTCCACGTCCTCGTCCATCAGCTCAAGGTAGACGTCCTCCAGCGAGCGGTAGGACTCGCCGATCGACAGCACGTCGGCGTCGGCATCGACCAGCGCCCGGGTGATCGCCGGCGCCGCGACCTTGGGGTCCCTTACGGCAATCACATACGCGCCGTCGCCGTCGCGGTCCCAGCTCTCGACGGACGCCAACCCGGCGAAGACGCGCTCCGGCTCGGCCAGCGGCGCGAGCGTTTTGACCGTGAGCGCCTTGGCAAAGAGCCGGTCGCGCAGTTCCTCGGGCCGGCCGATCGTGCGCAGCGTCGTGTTCAGGATCGCCACCCGATCGCAGAGCCGTTCGGCCTCCTCCAGGCGGTGCGTGGTCAAAAAGATCGTCACGCCGCGCTGACCGAGGTCGGAGATCAGGTCGTGAACATCCCGGCTCGCGACAGGGT
>JAVKSP010000014.1:0-38209 GCA_039583645.1 Solirubrobacteraceae bacterium | reverse complement strand
TCCCAGCGGCGATCGCGATCCATCGCGTAGTAGCGACCGACGACGGAGGCCACGCGCCCCGCGCCGGCCTCGCGCATCCAGCCCTCCACGGTCTCCAGATATCCGGCGCCGGACTCCGGCAGGGTGTCGCGCCCGTCGGTGAAGGCGTGCAGCACCAGGTCCTCGACGCCACGTTGGGCCCCCAGCTCGATCAGCGCCCGCAGGTGACCAAAGCCGGAGTGCACGCCGCCGTCCGACACCAGGCCGATCAGGTGCACCCGCTCGGAGCCCGAGAACGCCTCGCGCAGGACCTCGTTTGAGGCGAGCTCGCCTTTGCCCACGACCTCGTCGATGCGGGTCAGATCCTGCATCACGACGGCGCCCGCGCCGAGGTTGAGGTGCCCCACCTCCGAATTGCCCATCTGTCCCTCCGGCAGCCCGACTGCGCGGCCGCCGGCGGTGAGCGTCGTGTGCGGGCAGTGAGACCACAGCTCGTCGAACACGGGCGTGTGGGCCAGCGACACGGCGTTCCCGGGCCCGGGGGGAGCGAGCCCCCACCCGTCGAGCACGATCAGCGCCACGGCCGGGACGGGAAGGGTCATCAGCGCGCCGCGGCGGCGATCGCCGCGAACCGTTCGGGGTCGAGGCTGGCGCCGCCCACGAGCGCCCCGTCGACGTCTCCGAGCGTCAGCAGCTCGGCGGCGTTCTCGACGTTGACGCTGCCGCCGTAGACGATGCGCGTTCGCTCTGCATGCTCCGCTGAGCGGTCGGCGACGAGCGCGCGGATGAAGGCGATCGCCTCCTGGGCCTGCTCGGGCGTCGCTACCTTTCCGGTGCCGATCGCCCACACCGGCTCGTAGGCGATCACGACCTCCGAGAGGCGACCGGGATCAACCTGGCTCAGGTCCTCCTGCACCTGGTGGCGCAGCTTGCGCTCGGTCTCGCCCTGCTCGCGTTCGGACTCGGTCTCGCCGACGCACAGGATCGGCACCAGACCGGCCTCGAGCGCGGCGGGCACCTTCGCCTGCAGGGCGCGATCGGTCTCGCCGAATTGCTCGCGGCGCTCGGAGTGGCCGAGGATGACGCCGTCGACCCCGGCCTCGCGCAGCATCGGCGAGGAGACCTCGCCGGTGAAGGCGCCCTCGCCGGCGTGGTGCATGTTCTGGGCGTAGACGCCCACGCCGGAATCGCGCAGCGCCTGCACGACCGCGCGCAATGCGAGGAAGGCGGGGCATACGGCGACCTCGACCGCGCCGCTGCGATCGAGTCGCGGCAGCAGCCCCGCGACGAACGCCTCCGCCTCGGCGACCGTCTTGTGCATCTTCCAGTTGCCCGCGATCAGCGGCCGGCGCCCGGCGCTCATGCCAGTGCCGCGAGCCCGGGCAGCTCGCGCCCCTCGAGCAGCTCGAGGGCGGCCCCGCCGCCCGTCGATACGTGCGTCAGGCGATCGGCGAGGCCGAACTTGGTCAGCGCCGCCACGGAATCGCCGCCGCCCGCCACCGTTTCCCCGGGCGCGTCCGCGACCGCCTCCGCGATCGCGCGCGTGCCGGCCTCAAACGGCTCGAGCTCGAACGCACCCATCGGGCCGTTCCAAAAGACCGTCCCCGCCGAGGCGATGACGCCGCTATAGGCCGCGGCCGTGCGCGGGCCGATATCCAGTCCGGCCATCCCGTCGGGCACCTCGAGGCCGTCGAGCGTGCGAGGCTCCGCATCGGCGGCGAGGCGCTGCGCGATCACGAGGTCTCGGGGCAGCTCGAGCTGCCCGCCCGCCTCGGCCAGGAGCCGCCTGGCGAGCTCGACGTCGTCCGCCGCGCACAGCGAGTCGCCCACCTGGTGGCCCTCCGCGGCCAGAAACGGGAAGGCCATGGCCCCGCCGATCAGGAGCGCGTCGGCGAGCTCTAAAAAGCGCTCTATGACGCCCAGCTTGTCGCTCACCTTGGCGCCGCCGAGCACGACCACCAGCGGTCGCGTGGGCGCGTCGAGCAGCCCGCTCAGCACCCTGACCTCGCGTTCGAGCAGCAGTCCGGCGGCTCGATCGGGCATCAGCCGCGCCACTCCCTCGGTCGAGGCGTGGGCGCGGTGGGCGGCGCCGAAGGCGTCATTGACGTACACATCGGCGAGCTCGGCCATGCGCGAGGCGAGCTGCGGATCGTTGCGCGTCTCTCCCGGCTCGAAGCGGACGTTCTCGAGCATCAGCAGGTCGCCGCGGCCGAGGTGCTCCGAGAATGCGCGCACGTCGTCGCCCACCACGCCGGGCGCAAGCGTCACATCGGCCGCCGTCAGCTCCGAGAGGCGGTCGGCGGCCGGGCGCAGCGACAGCTCCGGCTCGCGGTCGACGGGGCGGCCCAGGTGCGAGGCGATCACGAGTCGCGCGCCGCGGCGGCGCAGCTCCTCTAGCGTCGGCAGGGCGGCCCGGATGCGGGTGTCGTCGGCGACCTCTCCGCCCTGGAGGGGAACGTTGAAGTCGACCCGCACAAGGACTCGCTTGTCCTCGAGCTCGCCGAGATCGCGCAGCGTCCTCACTTAGCGTCCGGACTCAGAGGATCCGCTGGACCAGGTCCGCCACCCGGTTCGAGTAGCCCCACTCGTTGTCGTACCAGGCGATCAGCTTGACCATCGTGCCGTCCATCACGGCGGTGAGGCTCGAGTCGAGGATGGAGGAGACCGGGTTCTTGACGATGTCCGTGGAGACGATCTGATCCTCGGTGTACTCGAGGATGCCCTCCAGCGGCCCGTTGGCGGCCTGCTCGAGCGCGCCGTTGACCTCCTCGACGCTGGTCTCGCGCTCGGCCTCGACCGTGAGGTCGACGACGCTGCCGGTGGGCACCGGGGCCCGGATCGCCATGCCGTGCAGCTTGCCGTTGAGCTCCGGGATCACCAGCCCGATGGCCTTGGCCGCGCCGGTCGAGGCGGGGATCAGGTTGATGGCCGCCGCGCGCGCCCGCCGCAGGTCGCGGTGTGGCATGTCCTGCAGCCGCTGGTCGGCGGTGTAGGCATGGATCGTGGTCATCAGCCCGTGCTTGATACCGACGGTGTCGTGCAGCACTTTGGCCACCGGCGCCAGACAGTTGGTCGTACAGGAGGCGTTTGAGATCACGTTGTGGCGCTCGCGATCGTAGGCCTGCTCGAAGTTGACCCCGAGCGCGACCGTCACGTCCGGGTCGCTCGCCGGCGCGGAGATCACCACTTTCTTGGCCCCCGCCTGAAGGTGTTTTGTCGCGTTCTCGCGGTCAGTGAAGAGCCCCGTGGACTCGATCACCACTTCGGCACCGAGCTCGCCCCAGGGAAGAGCGGCCGGGTCGCGCTCGGCGAACAGGCGGATCTCCTTGCCGTCGACCTTGAGGCCGGTGTCCGTGGCCTCGACCTGGCCGGGGAAGGGGCCGTAGTTCGAGTCGTACTTGAGCAGGTGCGCCGTGGTGTGCGCGTCGCCGATGTCGTTGGCGGCAACCCATTCGATGTCGGCGCCCTTCTCGTAGGCGGCGCGGAAGACGTTTCGGCCAATGCGGCCGAAGCCGTTGATCCCGACGCGTACCGGCATGCGTTACTCCCTCTCGTAGGCTAAAAACCAGATGCCGGCGCCCGCCGGCAGGGGAAGCCTACCTGGGCTCAGCGGCGCACGACCACCTCGACCCGGAGGCCATCCGGGTCGCGCAGGTACGCCGCGTAGGTCCCTTCGCCGTACTGCGGGCGGGGGCCCGGTGGCCCGTCATCGGAGCCGCCATTCGCGATCCCGCCGGCGTGCGCGGCGTTGACCGCCGCCCGGCCACTGGCGCTGAGCGCGACGTGGCCGTATCCCGCGCGGGGCTCGCGCCCGCGGACCACGATCCACAGCAGCGGGCTGTCGATCCCGTAGGCGATGGCGTGCTCGGACGACAGCATGCGCCGCGCCCCCAGCGGGAACGTCACCGCGTCGTAGAAGCGCCCAGAACGCTCGAGCTCCGAGACCTCGAAGCCGACATGATCGATCACGCCGCGAGGGTATGCGGTGGCGCGGTCAGACCGGCCGGCCGACGTCGCGGTTGACCGCCTCCACCAGGTACTCGTCGGAGCCGCGGTAGCGGCGCTCCAGGTCGCCGGCGATCGTCACCGAGCGGTGCCTGCCGCCCGTGCACCCGATCGCCACGACGAGGTGGGCCTTACCCTCGGCCAGGTACTGGGGCAGCAGGAAGTCCAGCAGCGGGATCAGGTGTTCATAGAAGGCGTCGAGTGCGCCGTCGCGGTTGATGAATTCCCGCACGCGACGGTCGTCGCCGGTGAGGGGGCGCAGCTCGGGCTCGTAATGGGGGTTGGGCAAAAAGCGGACGTCGAAGATGAGATCGGCGTCGCGGATCGGTCCGTACTTGAAGCCGAAGCTCTCGAAGGTGATCGCGAGGCGTCCCCTGCGCGTCGGCAGCAACTCCTCGGCGAGCTTGCGCCGCAGCATCGCCGCGGTCAGCCCGGTGGTATCGACCACGACGTCGGCACGGCCCCGGATCGGGATCAGCAGTGCGCGCTCGCGCGCGATGCCATCGACGATGCTGCCTGTCGGGGCCAGTGGGTGACGGCGCCGGGTCTCCTTGTAGCGAGTGAGGAGCGTCTGCTCGTCGGCTTCTAGAAACAGCACACGGTGGGCCACACCGCTCGAGCGCAGGTCGTCGAGGATTGTCTCCAGGCCCTCGAAGTAGCTTCCCCCGCGCACGTCGGAGACCACCGCGGCGCGCATCACCTTCGAGCCCTCGTGCCGGAACAGCTCGACCAGCGAACGGATCATCTCCGACGGCAGGTTGTCCACGCAGAAGTAGCCCTCGTCCTCGAACGCCGCCATGGCGGTCGATTTCCCGGCGCCCGAGAAGCCGGTGATGATCACCAGGTCCTTGAGCGCGTGGCGCGGCGCGGGCGCGCGCTCGGAGGCCCGCTCCGGCTCCGGATCGGCCGCAGCTGGCGCCGCCGCCGTGGCCTGCTCCGGCTCAGCTGCGTGCGTGGTGGTTGGCTTCACTCCAGACAGCTTGACGGGTGCGCGCGAGACGCGCTACCCAAGCAAGCCGTCAGCCAGGCGCTAGGAGGCTGCCAGCACCCACCTCGAGACGCGGTCCATCATCTGCTTGCTGGGGTAGCGGCACTCCTCGATCTTGCGCAGCAGCATGTCGACGTACTCGTCGACATGGTCCTGGTCGAGCAACAACTCGACGCGGTCCATCATCTCCCCGCTCGGGAAGCGATCGGTGTAGAGATGATCGAGCAGCGCCTGCATGTAGCGGTCGTGTGCTTGCGTGAGCGGCATTAGGCCTCCTTTTTCACAACAGGTTTCCTAGTGGTCCAAGGTCGAGATTGAGGTCACGGTCGTCGAGCTCGAACTGCTCCTTGAGCTCATCCATGCGCCGCGAGAGGGCCAGGAAGGTCTGCCCGAGACGCTCGATCTGCTCGTCGCTGAGCTGGCCGGCGTCGATGCGGTGAAGCGCCTGGCGCTCCATCAGCTGGCGCAGCAGTTCGACGATCGTGAGCACCAGCTGCGCGAGTCCTTTCTCGACCCTTTCCGGGTCGGCGTTCACGCGCCGCGTGAGCGCGTCCTCGAGCGAGCGCCCGTCCTCCACGGAGGACCCGTCGGGCGGGTCGACCAGGATCTTGTCGTGGCTCATCCCGCCACCTCATCGACGAACGAGTAGGGACCCCAGGGTCCCGTGCAGCTGACCGCGACATCGTCGTTGCGCGCCTGCAGCGCTTTGACTTCGGCGATGAAAGGCGCCACCGCTTCCCTGCCCACGAGATAGCTCTCATTCAGAACCGCGCCATCACCTCGTGGCGTTCGCTGGCTGCTCGCCTTCGCCAGCTCGCGCAGGGGGCGAAGCACACGCTCGGCCGCGTCCTCGCGCTCGTGGCTCGCGCGCAGCCTGCTCTGCAGGTAGGCGGTGCCGCTGCTCGCTTCCGGCTCGGAGACGGGCGCAATCCCGACCCGCACCGAGAGCTCGACGCAGCCCCGCACCTGGGCGAGCAGCCGCTCAAACCGCGCCCGCTCGCGCACGAGGATCGAATGCACCTCGTCGGTACCGCCGAACGTGGTCCCGAACCGCAGCGGCAGCACGCCCCCTGCCTCCATCAGGCGCTCGACGACCTGATCATGGCGCCAGAGCACAGCGGGCTCGGGATTGGGCTCGAGCTGGTCGTGCGCCGAGTAGACGGCGCACACAGGTCCTGCATCGATGCGCGCGAGCGGTGCGTCGTGCAGGCCGCGCAAGCCCTCGGGCGGCTCGAGCGGGTCGGTGATCGCGTACACGTAGATCGTGGCGGTCATCGCGGGAGTCGCGGTCATCGCGGGAGCGGGATGCCTTTGCGCTCGGCGGTCGCGACCGAAGAGATCAACGCGCGCAGCCCCACGTACACCAGGTCGACGTCGGCGGCGGCGAGCGTGATGTCGCCGGCCAGGACGACGCCTCCGTCGAGCAGCCGGTCGATCAGATCGATCAGCCCGACATCGTGCGGGGCTGAGACCCTGTGACCGCGTGCCCGGTTTGTGCGCTCGAGCTCGCTGCCCCGGTTTGCGCGCTCGATCACGGCATCACCATCGCGGTGGTAGAGACGAAGTTGTACGGCGGCCAGGGCCCGGTGAGCTCGAGCTCGAAGCCGCTCGAGTGCCACTGCTCGCGCAGGGCGTCGATCGCCTGCTCGAAGTCGCGTTGTCGGTCGCGCCGCACCAGGTAGGCGCCGTTGAGCAGCATGCGCGCGTCGCGTCCATGCACGTCCGGCCGCTGTAGCGGGTTCGCGCGCGAGTCCTCGGCGAGCTGTTGCAGGCGCGCGTGCACCTCTTGCGCCACCGTCTCGCCGAGTTCGCTCGCTCGCTCGCCGGCGGCCCGCTCGCGCCGGCGGCGCGTCATGTAGGCGGTTCCGGTGGGCTCGTCACCGCTTTCGGGCGCTCCCGATTCGGCCGCAACCGTCTCCGTGAGCCGGTCCGGGTCAGCAAACAGCTTCACGCCCCATTCGCTACGTCCGTCGAGGGTTGCCAGCGCCTGGCGCAGCGCCGTTTCCTGTTCGCGCAGCATGCGAGAGACGCCTTCCTTGTCGCGGTAAAGGGTGCACAGACGCAGCGGCAGGATCGTGGCCCGCTCGAGCGCTCGCTCCAGAACCCCCTCGTGAGCCCGCGCCACGCGCTCCACCCAGGCGACGTCGTTCAGGTGCTCGCGCAGCCGCTCGTCGCTGAACTCGGCCAGCGGCACCGCGCTCACCACGGCCGCAAGCGGCCCTTCCTCCACCACCTCGACTGCGCCGCTTGGCTCGACGCCGGAGGCGCCGAGCGGCGCGGCCTCGCGGTCGGCCGCGGCGAGGATGCAGTAGCTCCACCAGGCCTCGCCCTCAGCCTCGGGCTGGGTTGATTGCGTTGCTCTCGGCCTGGACTCAGGGGCTGTCGGCCGGGGCTCAGGGGGCGAGGCGGGCGGGTCGCGGCGCGCGCTCGCCACAGCTTGCAGCAGCTCTTCTACGAGCGCATCCTCGATCAGCGTCCGCGCGCGAACACGCGCAGCGAGGCGGGCCTCGGCCAGCAGCTCGGGTGCCTCCGCCGCCGCCAGCTGCGCGAGCACTTCGCGCAGCTGATCGGGTCGCTGCGAGCGCCCGGCCACGCGCTAGCTGCCTTCCTTGTCCCGCTCTGCCGACTTGCCGCCGTCCCCGGCCGGCAGCCCCACCTGCTCTTCGAGTCGTTCGAGCCGTTCGCGCAGCGTGCGGTTCTCCTGCTCGAGCTGCTCCGCACTCGAGCTGAGCGAAGCATCGCTCTCCCACCAATTGATCCCCATTTCGCGGGCGCGGTCCACCGAGGCCACGAGCAGACGCAGCTTGATCGTCAAGAGCTCGATCTCGAGCAGGTTGATCTGGATGTCCCCCGCGATCACGATGCCCTTGTCGAGCACGCGCTCGAGGATGTCGGCCAAGCTGCTTGGGCCGGTGGTGGCCGGCGCCGGCGTAGACGCCCCCCACTGGAGCTGGCTTCCGCCGCCGCTGCGGGCGATCTCGCCGCTGCTCATCAGCGATCACCCGCCTGGGCGCGTGTGTACCTGCGCTGACGCTCGTAGGAGACCAGGTCGCCGTCGTCATCGAGCGTCACCTCGTAGCAGCCGATCACGTCCGTTGCCCTGGGGATGCGGGGAAGCTCGACGACCTCGACCATGACCTTCCAGCCGTCGTCGTCCTTGTGCAGCCCGAGCACCGATTCCGCCGGGCGACCAGTGAGCTCCCCCAGCAGCGCTGCCGCTGTGCGCACCAGCTCGGCCGGCTGTGTCTTGCCGTCTTGCTTGCCTTTTTTGCGGGACTCAGCCAACGTTCCTCCCTCTCTCGAGTTGGATCTGCCGGCCTACCTCCAGACGCTCGAGCAGCTCGTCCACGTAGCGGTTGAACTGCTCTTCGTCGAGCTCGCCGGCGTCCTTGGCTCGCTCCAGCTCTGCCAGCTCGGCCATGATGCGGTTCTCGTCATAGAGCTCCAGCTCGGCTTGCTCTGCCACCTTCTCGGCCACCCACGCCACACCGCGGACGGGCGCGAGCGGAAGCGTCAGGATGCCGGTGAGCAAGCCCATCGATACTAGGCCGTTGCGCTGGAGGTAACCGGCAGCTGGCGGTCGGCGAACGAATGGGCGGGCATGGGCCCGATCAGCTTGAACTCCATCAGCTCGCGCCGGTCCTGGGCCAGCTGCTCCACCGCAGCGTCAAAACGCTCAAAATTCTCGCTCGCCACCAGAAACGAGCCGTTGAGAGCCATCATCGGCTGCTGCGGTGGGCCGATCTCAGTCGCCACCGAGAGCCGCTGGAGCGCGGCGATCAGAGTTTGCGCGTCGGTCTCCCGCCGCGCCTCGATCGTCGCATTGATTCGCTCCCCGAGACCGATCCGCTCGAAGTGCGAGGCGGCCGGCGGCAATCCGCGCACGGCCTGAGCGGAACGATTGAGCGCCGGGTCGCCGGCCAGGATCGAGCGCAGCAGCGGCTCCTCCCGGTATGAGACCTTGAGCTGGAACTCGCCCCTGCCGGCCAGCGCCGCGAGCCGCTCGGCCCACTGGGCCCGCCGTGGAGCGATCAGCTCGCGATCGAGCTCCGCCTCGTCGTGGACCACGGTGCCGAACCGCAGCGGCAAGACAGGACCACGCTTGAAGGCTTGCTGGAGCACCTCGCTGTGCGCCATCAGCGCTGCGCGCTGGAGGCGCACCGGCTCACCTTCGACCTGACTCACCACCGCGGCGATGCCGTCGTTTATGACCACATCGACTACCGGCATGCGTCCGCCCGTCTCGAGCTCGAGCCCGTCGCGGACATCGTCCGCGCGCATCAGTCCGTAGACGTATAGCGCCATCTGAACCCGTGGTTAGCGGCCGCGCGACGAGGAGCCGCCGCTCGACGAGCCGCCGCTCGACGAGCCGCCGCTCGACGAGCCGCCGCTCGACGAGCCGCCGCTCGAGGAGCCGCCCGAGCTTGACGAAGACCGGCGCGAGCGCGAGGACGACCCGCCCGAGCGCGAGGACGACCCGCCCGAGCTGCGACGGCTGCGCTGACGGGAACTGCCTTCGTCACTTTCCTCTTCGTCGTCTCCACCACCGAAGAGTGCTTCCTTGGCCCCCTCCAGCACACCCTTGGTCTTGCGGCCGGCGCCGCCCTCGGTCATCTCCTCGACCATTTGCGGCAGGCCCTGCTGGTTGCCGACCTGAGTCAGGTCGAGCCGGTTGACCGCCTCGGCGAAGTGCAGGTAGGTGTCGACGCTGGCGATCACGATACGTGCGTCGATCGTGAGCAGCTCGATGCCGACGAGAGCGACGCGGACGAAGATGTCGATCACGATCCCCTTGTCGAGGATCACGTCGAGCACATCGGCCAGACCGCTCGGACCGGAGTGGCGCTGCACGACGCTCATGGGTTGGGGTTGTGCTGCGGCGACGGCCATCAGGCCTCCTTGTTCTTGGTCGATTCCTTGTTCTTGGTTGATGCCCTGTTCCTGCTCGATCCCTTATTCCTCGTCGACTTCGAGCTGCTCGATTTCGAGCCGGTCGGTTTCGAGCCGGTCGATTTCGAGCCGGTCGGTTTCGAGCCGGTCGGTTTCGAGCTCTTCCGCTTCGGAGTTCCGACCAGCGACGGATAGGCGTCGGGGCTGATCGTCTCCAGCCGCGATTTGAAGGCGCGCAGCTCACTCTCCGCTCGGCGGTCGGCAAGATGCAGCGCCAGCGAGGCTGCCTCGCCGACGCCGGTTGGGACAACGTCGAGCTGCAGCTCGAGGCGCGTCAAGCGCTCGGAAAGGCGGTGAAAGGTGACCAGCCCGGCGACGTCCGACCCGCGGGTGGAGCGCCAGGCGAAGCTCTCGTTCGGCCGCTCATCGCGGATCTCCGCCTCCCACTCCTGCGGCTCGCCGTGGCCGTCCAGCTCGCCCACGAGGTGTCCGCCCTGGCGCTCGATGTCGTGCACGCGGTGGGCACCTTCCGTCAGCGAATCGAACCGCATCCACTCTTCGTAGGCGACCTCGAGCGGGACGGCCACGTCCACCGAACGCTGTACGGGCAACCGGCGAATCTGCTCGGGGAGCTCCTTGACACGCACGCGGCTGAGGGCTTGGCCGAGCCCCCGGAGCGGCAGCTTGGATGCCTTGCTCGCGAGTGCCTTGGTGCTCACCTTGCTGGTAAGCGCCTTGGCGCCCACCTCGCTGGCGGAGGCGGCAGCCTTGCGAAGCTGCTTGGCCTTGGGGCGCTTGCCTCTAGCGACCCGCCAGGCGAGCTTGCCCACGCGCCAGAACGCGGTCATCGTCTCGAACCTGCCGGCTCCATCGCCGCCGGCCTCTGAAGCGGCCTTGAGCCCTTTCTTCACCGCGCCGGCGGACCCAGCGCGTCCGGCCGCAGTGCGTGCCGCCGGACGCGCGCGGGCACTCCTCCCGCCTGGCTTGGCCCTGCTTGCACGAGCATCCGCTCCGCCCTGCTGAAGCTTGCTAGCGCCGGCGGTGGGCTTGGATCTAGCGGAGCTCTGCTTCCGAGGTGCCGTTGCAGTAGCCATCGCGCGTCCTAACTCCGGCGCCTTGACCGCGAGCCCGCCTTGGCCTGCCGCCTGGGAGCTTCTTCCTCGTCGTCAGGCTGCTCGTCAAAGTCGTCGTCCTCGTAGTCGTCCTCCGAGGACGCTTCGTCGTCGTCGTACTCGCCTTCTTCGGCTTCGTGCTCCTCGTCTTCCTCGTCGTCTTCGTAGGCCTCGGGTTCTTCCGGCTCTTCCTCCTCGGCCTCGGGCTCGTCGAACTCAGGCTCCTCTTCGGCCTCGGGCTCGTCGAACTCCGCGTCGTCCTGCTCGTCGAAGTCGTCGTCCTGCTGGTTCCGATCGCCCTCGAGCCCGCCCAGGCGTTCCTCCAGCGAGTCGAGCAGGCCCTGGCCACGGCTGCCCCATGCAACCCGCGCCGCGGTCGCAACGGCCGCGCCGACGAGCAGTGCACGGGCAGCCGGGAGACGCCTGCGCCGCTTCTCCTGCGCCTGCTCATACTGATCGAACGCGGCCTCGACCGCGGCGATCGTCATTCGTCGCACATCAACGGCCATCGTGCGCTCCTTCCTAGCCCCTGCCGTTGGAACCCGAAGCGCGTGCCCGCGAGCGCGTCGCCGAGCCGGAGCGATTCGAGGCGTTGGACGAGCGGCTCGAGCTTCTCGAGGAGTTCGAGCCGCCGTTGGCTGACGAGCGTGAGCCGCTGCTACCCGACGAGCGCGAGCTGCCGCTGCCCGACGAGCGCGAGCCGCTGCCTGAGGAGCGTGAGCCCCCGCTGCGGGCCGAACGCGAGCTGCCGCTGCCCGACGAGCGCGAACCGCCGCTGCCCGACGAGCGCGAACCGCCGCTACCCGACGAGCGGGAGCCGCCGCTGCGCGCACCCGAACCGCTCGACTGGCGCGATCGCGTCCCCGCCCCCTGACGCCGCGACGACGCGCTTGCACTCCTGCTGGAGCGCCTCGATCCATTGCTCGACCTGCCGCGTTTGTCGCCTGACTCCTCGAAGTACTCGCGTTTCTTGTCGTAGCCTTGATCGTGTTCTTCGACGACCTTGCCGTCCTCGATCACCCCGCGCCAAGCGCCGGTCTCGAGTTCGTGCATCTCGACGTAAGCCTTGAAGCGGTGCAGGTCCGCGCGCGCAGCGCGCTTGATGTGGCGCATCCCACGGGCCGCCTTCTCGAGCAACCCGCCAGGCTCGACGTCGAAGCTGAGCTCGACCCGAGTCAGCCTCGGCGTGAGCTCGTGGAAAGTGACGACGCCGGTGTGAGTCAGACCGTCCGCGACCCGCCACTTGATGCGCTCGTCTGGACGCTGGGTGTCGATCTTGGCCGTGAACTCCTTGGTCTTGCCCCAGATCTTGCTCGCAAACGAGACCGTGCAGTCGTCTTCCTGGGTGACCCGGGTGACACGGTGCATGAACTCCGGCCACTGTTCGAACTGCGTCCATTGGTTGTAGACGGTCTCGATCGGCGCACCGATGTCGACGCTCTGCTGGACCGGCATGCGCCGCCCCTTGCCGACACCCGCGACGCCGTTCTTGCCGGCGTCCTTGTCATCGTCGCCCCCACCGAACGGCAGCGCGCTCTTGGCGGCGTCCTTGAGGATCCCTGCGGGCCCGCCGGCCTGATCCACCTTGTCCGAAACCTTGTCGCCGATCGCGCTTCCGACACCGCTGCCCAGCTTCTCGACGGCCTTCACCGGCTTAGCGGCGATATCACCGAGCCCGTTCGTGGCGACGCCCTTGACGAGCTTGCCGGCCTTGACCGCAGCGGGCACCACCGCCACCGCGCCCGCGCCAACGAGCACACCGCGCATGCCCGAAAGCGGCCCATTCGAGCTGCCTTTAACCAGAGATTGCGCGCTGTTGCGCTTCGTGCCGGTGTTCCGTGCCCTGGTGCCGGCTTGCCGTGCGGCCTCCTCGACAGCCCTGCTGGCAATCACCCGCAGGTTGTCTTGTAGCGTCTTGCCACCCATCCTGGTCCCTCCTCCTTCGAATCGTTCCCGCTCGAACTACCCCACGCCCGAAGGCGGAAACGTTGAGCTGACATGAAGTTTCTCGCTGCAATGGAGCTTGCCGGGCGTTCCGCGCGCGCCGGGCCGCTCCGCGCGCGCCGGCTGCGCTGAGCGCCTAGACCCCGGTCTTGTGCAGTTCGCGGTACAGGTCGCGCGCGAGCTTTCCGGGCATTCCGGGAACCGCCGCGAGCTCCTCACGCGACGCGGCCAGCACGGCGTCCGGGGACCCGAAATGGGCCAGCAGCGCGCGCTTGCGCACCGGTCCGATACCAGGTAGGCCGTCGAGAATCGACGCGGTCATGGCGCGATCGCGGCGGATCCGGTGGTGGGTGATGGCGAACCGGTGGGCCTCATCGCGCACTCGCTGGAGCAATTGAAGCTCGGGTGTGTCGTGGGCTAGGCGCAGCGGCGCCTCGCGACCGGGCACGAAAACCTCTTCGATCCGCTTGGCCAGCGAGATGATCAAGACGCCGCGCTCGCGAAAGCCTTTCAGGGCGCGCAAACCTGCGGAGAGCTGGCCTTTCCCGCCGTCGATCACGACCACGTTCGGCAGCGTCGCGAACGAGGCGTCGTAGTCCTTGTCGTGGGGCGAGATCTCGCGCTGCTGCTCGAAGCGCGCAAGTCGCCGTGCGAGCACTTCCTCCATCGCGGCGAAGTCGTCCGGTCGGCCGATGGTTCCGGCCCCGTTCGCGCCACCGCGCGTGAACACTTTGAAGCGGCGGTAATCCGAGCGCTTAGGCGCACCTCCCTCGAAGACGACCATTGACGCGACCGTGTTCGTTCCCATCAGCGTCGAGATGTCGAAGCACTCAATGCGCATCGGGATGGCTTCGAGACCGAGAGCGCGCTGCAGTCCGTCGAGCGCCTCCACGCGCTGCTGGCGTCGCCGCTCGGACCGCAGCCGTTCCTGATCGAGGGCCAGCTTGGCGTTGCGCTGTGCAAGCTCGAGGATGCGGCGCTTGTCTCCCCGCTCGGGAACCCGGATCTCCACGGGCCGTCCGCGGCGCTCGGACAGAGCTCGCGCCAGGGCCGCCGTCGAGGCGAGCCCCTCCTGGACGACTAGCAGCGACGGGATCGACATGGCGCTCGAGTAGTACTGCAGCACGAACGCTTCGGCCACGTCTGCCACCGACCCCCCGACTGCGTTGTCGAGGTAAAAGCTTTGGCGGTCGGAGAGCACTCCATCGCGGACCTGGAAAACCTGAGCGTTCGCCTCGCCGTCGGTTACCGCGACGGCGATCGCGTCGAGCGTGCCCGTCGCCTCGTTGGCCACGCGCTGGCGCTCGAGCAGTGAGCGCACCGCCCGCAGCCGGTTGCGCTCCCGCGCGGCGTCCTCGAACCGCTGCTCTGCGGCCGCGGCGCGCATGTTGCGCTCGAGTGTCCGCTCGATCTCTCGATAGCGGCCCGAGAGGAAAGCGATCACGCCGTCGATCCCGTGGCGGTATTCCCCGCCGCTGACGTAGCCGACGCAGGGAGCCTCGCAGCGCTTGATGTAGAAGTCGAGGCAGGGTGAGCCGCTGCGGCGGCCGGGCACCGGCCCCTCACAGGTACGGAACATGAAAACTTTGCCGAGCACCTCGAGCGTCGCCCGTACCCGTTTGGCATTGCTGTAGGGACCGAAGTACGCGCGGTCGCGCCGGTGCCGCTCACGCGTGAAGTAAACGCGCGGGAACTCTTCGTCTAGCGAGATCGCGATGTAGGGATAGGACTTGTCGTCCCGCAGGCGGATGTTGAAGCGCGGCTTGTACTGCTTGATGAAGTTCTGCTCGGCGAGCAGCGCCTCCGACTCGGTGTGCACGACCAGCGCCTCGACGTGGTCGATCGCCGCTACCAGATCCCTGCCACCGCGCGTGCTCGGGTTCGAGAAATGCGACGCCACCCGCTTGCGGATCGACTTGGCCTTACCAACGTAAAGGACGCGTCCGCGGGCATCACGGAACAGGTAGACCCCTGGCTCGTCGGGCAGTTTCCCGCGTTTGTCGGCAGCGACAATCGACACGCTTCGAGGATAGGCGGAGGGCAATGCCCCGGATTGGTGACCGGCTCGCCCATGAGCCGGTCACCGATGTCTCACCGATCAGGCCAACTCGAAGCGATCCAAGCTCATGACCTTGTCCCACGCGGCCACGAAATCGCGCACGAACGTCTCCTGCCCGTCGTCACAGGCGTACACCTCGGCGATCGCCCGAAGCTGGGAGTTCGAGCCAAACACGAGATCGACGGGCGTGGCCGACCACTTGCGCTCGCCGCTGGCGCGATCGCGCCCCTCGTACACCTTTGTTGACGAGCCGTTTGTCGATGAGCCGGATGCCTGCCATTCCGTGTCCATGTCGAGCAGGTTCACGAAGAAGTCGTTGCTCAGCGTCGCGGGCCGGTCGGTGAACACCCCGAGCTGTGACTGCTTGTGGTTGGCGTTCAGCGCCCGCATGCCGCCGACTAGAACCGTCATCTCGGGCGCGGTCAGCGCGAGCAGGTTGGCCCGTTCGACCAGCAGGGTCTCCGGAGACAGAATCTGGCCAGCCTGGACGTAGTTGCGGAACCCATCGAAGGTCGGTTCGAGCACCGCGAACGACTCGACATCAGTCTGCTCCTGCGAGGCGTCCGTGCGACCCGGCGTGAAGGGGACGCTGACTTCGTGACCTGCGGCCTTCGCCGCCTGCTCAACCGCTGCGCACCCTCCCAGAACGATCACGTCGGCGAGCGAGACCCTCTTCCCGTCGGCCTGCGAATCGTTGAAGGCCCGTTGGATTCCCTCGAGAACGTCGAGCGCCTTCGTGAGCTCAGGCGGGTTGTTGACGTCCCAGTCCTTCTGCGGGGCCAGACGGATCCGCGCTCCGTTGGCGCCACCGCGCTTGTCGGTGCCTCGGAAGCTTGCGGCCGACGCCCAGGCGGTTGATACCAGCTGGGAAATCGACAGCTCCGAGTCAAGGATGTCGCGCTTGAGCGCCGCGAGGTCGTCATCCCCGACCAGAGGATGATCGACCTCGGGGAGCGGGTCCTGCCACAGCTGCGGCTCCGGAACCCAAGGACCGAGGTAGCGCGTGACGGGGCCCAGGTCGCGATGCAGCAGCTTGAACCACGCCTTGGCGAAGGCGTCGGCCAGCTGATCGGGATTCTCATAGAACCGCTTCGCGATCGGGCCGTAAATCGGATCGAGCTTGAGCGCGATGTCGGTCGTCAGCATCATCGGCGCGTGCCGCCGGGACGGATCGTGGGCGTCGGGCACGGTGTCCTGGGCTTCCGGATTCTTGGGAGTCCACTGATACGCGCCGGCAGGGCTCTTCGTCAGCTCCCAGTCGTACTTGAACAGGTTGTCCAAGAAGCCGTCGTCCCATCGCGTCGGCTCGTTGGTCCATGCCCCCTCCAGCCCGCTGGTCATCGCGTAGGCACCGGTGCCGGTGCCGTAGCTGTTCTTCCAGCCGACGAGCTGCTGTTCGATCGGGGCCGCCTCGGGCTCGGGACCGATGTACTTGGGATCGACGGCGCCGTGGGTCTTGCCCAGCGTGTGGCCGCCGACGATCAGGGCGAGCGTCTCCTCGTCGTTCATCGCCATGCGGGCGAAGGTCTCCCGGATGTCCTTGGCCGCTGCCAGCGGATCAGGAGTGCCGTTGGGACCTTCCGGGTTCACATAGATCAGGCCCATCTGCACGGCCGCGAAGGGCTTCGAGAGCTCCCGGTCACCGCTGTAACGCTCATCGCCGAGCCAGGTGTCCTCAGACCCCCAGAAGATCTCCTCGGGCTCGAAGATGTCCTCTCGACCGAAGCCGAAGCCGAACGTTTTGAACCCCATCGACTCGTAGGCGCAGTTGCCGGCGAAGATGATCAGGTCGGCCCAGGAGAGCTTGCGACCGTATTTCTGCTTGATCGGCCACAGCAAGCGGCGCGCCTTGTCCAGGCTGGCGTTGTCGGGCCAGCTGTTGATTGGAGCGAAGCGCTGGGCGCCGGTACCGCCGCCGCCGCGGCCGTCAGCGATGCGGTACGTGCCCGCGGCGTGCCAGGACATGCGGATGAAGAGCGGACCGTAGTGGCCGTAGTCGGCGGGCCACCAATCCTGCGAGGTAGTCATGACCTCGTAGATGTCTCGCTTCAGGGCCTCGAGGTCGAGCTTCGCGAACTCCTCCTTGTAGTCGAAGTCCTCGCCGAGCGGTGTGGGCTGGGGCGAGTTGTGGCGAAGGACGTGCAGGTCGGGCTGATTCGGCCACCAATCCCGGTTTGTCTTGGGACGGGTCGACTCCGGTGTCGGGGACGGGATTGCTGGATTCTCGCTTTCGCTGATCGTGTCGGCCACGTCGTTCCTCCTACTCGCTGGCTTTCGTGTTGTGATGATCGGGGGCCCTGCTGGCACACTCGGGACAGCGGCCCCAGTAGATGACTTCGGCCTCGTCGATCTCGTAGCCAGAGTCATCCACCGCCGTCAGGCACGGAGGATCGCCGACCGCACAATCGACGTCGACCATCCCCCCGCAGGTTCGGCAGATGAGGTGATGATGGTTATCGCCGACCCGGCCCTCGTAGCGCGCCGGCGAACCGGCGGGCTGGATGCGGCGGATGATGCCCTTCTCGGTCAGCACGCCGAGGGTGTCGTATACCGCTTGGAGCGACACTGCGCCGATCTCCGCACGTACCACCGCGTCGATCTGGCCCGCGGTGCAGTGCGGCCGCTCCGACACTGCCCGTAGCACGGCGAGACGCTGCGCCGTCACCTGTACACCGTGGCGCCGAAGGAGCGTGGCTGTATCGATCGGGACCTCCATGACCTGCACTGAACCGTAGCTCAACTCTGGAGCAGATCCAGTATCGGAGTCGTGCGGGAAGCCGGACCGGTGGTCGCGCGTTACTGGTAGCGGCGCGCCGACCACACGACGGCGAACGTCCCGTACGCCGCAAGGAGCAACAGCAGCAGAAACACCACCTTGCCGGTGGTGGTCTGAAGTAGGCGCGAAGCGTCGGTGAGCGTGAGCACGAGCAGCCCGGCGGACCCGTAGAGGACGGCCCGCCGCCAGACGCCAAGCGAGTACAGAGCGAGCCGGTTCTGGCGGTACATCGTGTAGATCAGCCAGCCGACCACCGCCAAAAACAGAACGGACACCGCCTGAAGCGCAAAGTTCGCGCCGGTGCCGCCACCGGGAATCAGGACCACCAACGCCGCGATCGCCATCACGATCGCGATGTTTCGGACATGGGTCAGCATCGACATCTCAGCTTATCCCTCCGAGGACTCAGCTCCGGCGCGACCGCGCGTATTCGGCCCAGCCGCCGCTGTAACTGCGCAGCCGGTTGTCTTCGAAGGCCACGGTCCGCGTCCCGACCGCGTCGAGCAGCGCTCGATCGTGCGAGACGATCAGCACCGCACCCTGGTAAGCGCGCAGCGCTTCCTCCAGTGCCTCCCTGCTCGCCACGTCCAGGTGGTTCGTGGGCTCATCGAGCACGAGCACGTTTGCACCCGATCCGACCAGAATCGCCAGCGACAGGCGCCGGCGCTCTCCCCCCGACAGCCCCTCGAGTGGCTTGTCGGCGTCCTCGCCCGAAAAAAGGAAGCGGCCCAGCAGCGACCGCGCCTTCCCCGGCGTGAGCCCCGTGGCGCGCTGAGCCGCTTCGAGCACCGTGCGCGCAGTGCCCGAGTCGAGCTCGTCGTGCTGGGAGAGAAAACCCAGTTTTACGTTGTGGCCCGTGCGCAGCTTGCCCCCGATGTAGGGACCTCCGTTCGGAGAATCGAGCTCGCGGCGGCCAACGAGAAGCTCTACCAGCGTCGTCTTGCCGGCGCCGTTGGGACCGACCAGGGATACATGCTCGCCGCGTTCGAGCCAGAGCTCGCCTTCTTCCAGCAGCACGCGTTCGCCGATCTCGATGCGGGCGTCGATCAGCTCGAAGACCACGCGGCCAGTTCGAGTCGCCGGTGCGAATTCGAACTTGAGCGCCTTGTCCGATCGGCCGCTCCGGGATGGGCGCTCCATCTTCTCGAGCTTGCGTGCTCGCGACTTCGCCTGCCGCGAGCGCGTGCCGGCCCGGAAGCGGGTGACGAACCGCTCGAGCCGCTCGATCTCCGCTTGCTGTCGCTCGCTCGCGCGCCCCTGCGTTAGCTCGCGGACGGCCTTCTCTTTACGCCACGCGTGCCAGGCACCTGGGAAGTAGCGACCGCGTCCGCCCTCGAGCTCCAAAACTGAGGTCGCGACCGCCTCCAGAAACCAACGGTCGTGGGCCACCACTACGATCGCGGCGTCCAATCCGATCAGCGCCTGCTCGAGCCATTCGAGCGCCTCGATGTCGAGGTGGTTGGTGGGCTCATCGAGCAACAGTAGGTCGGGGTCGCCGGCCAGTGCTCGCGCCAGCGTCGCGCGCGTCAACTCGCCGCCCGAGAAACTCTCCAGCGGCCGGTCGAGATCGCCGGCCGGATCGAATCCGAGGCCGCGCACGGTGCCAAGCGCGCGTTCGCGCCAGCCATATCCGCCAGCATGCTCGAGCCGCGCCTGTGCCTCGGCGTAGCGCCCGAGGGTGCTCCGATCGTGGGCGCCGGCCGCCATCTCCTGCTCGAGCCGCGACAGCTCGGCCTCGATCGAGACAAGCTCGCTCGCGCCCGAGAGCACGAACTCTCGCAGCGACAGCCGCGCGGCTCCCGCCGGGGGCCTCTGGTCGGCGAGTGCCACGCGAATGCCCTTGCCGAGCACGAGCTCACCGCCGTCGATCGACTCTTCGCCGGCGAGCATGCGCAAAAGCGTGGTTTTGCCGACGCCGTTGACCCCGGCCAGAGCCATACGGTCTCGGCGCTCGAGCTTGAACGAGACGCCGCGGAGCAGTGATTGCCCTGCCATGTCCTTGGCCAGGCTGGATGCGATCAGGACCGCCACGGACGGCGATGGTAGGCCCACGTCGTAGCATGGCGCGAGTGCGAAGACAGACCTGGCCCCCCATTCCTCCATTCCAGCCGCCGCCCGCGAAAACGCTGACGATCCCCGGGATCGGCGAGCTGTTTCTGCGCGATACCGGCGGCAGCGGCCCGCCGGTGATGCTGCTGCACGGCTGGACCGCGTCGGCGGACCTGAACTGGTGGGGCTGCTATGACGACCTTCGCGAGGCGGGCTACCGGGTGCTCGCGATCGATCACCGTGGCCACGGACGCGGCCTGCGCAGCAACGAGACCTTCACGCTCGAGTTGTGCGCGGCCGATGCCGCGGCCGCGATCGAGGCACTCGACTGCGCTCCGGCCACGGTCGTGGGCTATTCGATGGGCGGCGCGATCGCTCAGCTGCTCGCGCGCAACCACCCGACCGCGCTCTCCGGCCTCGTGCTGAGTGGCACCGCTCAGCACTGGCAGGACCCACGGCTTCGCCGCTATTGGCGGATCATGGGCCCGTTGGGCTTGGCGCTCGCGGTCGCCCCACGCCTCAGCTGGCGCTGGGGGATGGCCTACGCAGGCCTACGCGAATCACCCAAGACAGCGTGGATGATGGCCGAGATGGTGCGCCATTCGGCGCGCGACATCGCCGAGGCCGGCTGCGAGCTGGGCCGGTTCGACTCGCGGCCGTGGCTGTCTTCGGTGGCCGTGCCATCGGCCGTGGTGGTGACCACAAACGATGAGGCGGTCGCGCCGAGCAAGCAGCGCGAGCTCGCCGCCACGCTCGGCGCGCGGGTGTTCGAGGCTCCGATCAACCACATCGAGATCACTTCCCGGACAGAGCGCTATAACCCCGCGCTGCTCGAAGCGATCGCGGCGGTGCGCGCGGCCGCGGGCGCGGGCGACAGCCGGGCGCAGACGACGGCGTTGGGATACGCTTAGCAGCGATGCGCGCAGCCAGAGTGATCGCCGCGCTGAGCGCCTCCGTAGCGGCGCTGCTGCTCTGCGTGCCTGCCGCATTTGCTGCCGCTGGCCAGGGCTGGTACGGCGAGTCAAACGACAAGGTCGTCACCAATGTGATGTTCCTGACGATCGCCTTTTTCGCCGTGATCGTGACCGTTCTCACGCTGGTTCAGATGCGTCTGGACAAGCGCAAGCACGAGCGGCTCGAGGCACAGAAGCGGCGTGCCGTGAACGCCGACTGGCGCGGCGGCTGGTAGCGCACCGGTCGCGATGGCCTACTTCGTCACCGGCGCGACCGGTTTCATCGGGCGCCACCTGGTCGAGCGGCTGCTCGCTCGCGAAGGCGACATCTATGTGCTGGTGCGGGCACGGTCGAGCGCCAAGCTCGACCGGCTGATCGAACGCTGGGGCCCGGACGCCCGGGCTCGCGTGCGTCCCGTGACGGGCGAGCTCGAGAGCAAGCTGCTCGGAGTGTCAGACGAAAGCGTCGCGGAGCTCGCCGGCAACGTCGAGCATTTCTTTCATCTCGCGGCCATCTACGACATGACCGCGCCCGAGGAACAGAACCGTACGGCGAACGTGGAGGGCACCCGGCACGCGGTACAGCTTGCGAACGCGCTCCACGCGGGGCGATTCCACCACGTCTCCTCGATCGCTGTCGCGGGGACGCACAAGGGCCTGTTTCGAGAGGACATGTTCGACGAGGGCCAGCCGCTCGAGCATCCCTATCACCGGACGAAGTTCGAGGCCGAGAAGATCGCGCGCGATCAGACCCAGATGCCCTGGCGCGTCTATCGCCCAGCGATCGTCGTCGGCAACTCGCAGACCGGCGAGATGGACAAGATCGACGGCCCTTACTACTTCTTCACCGCGCTCAAGCTTGCGCGCCACTACCTGCCCGGATGGTTTCCCCTGGTCGGGCCCGAGTTCGGCTACACGAACATCGTGCCGGTCGACTACGTGGCAGCCTCGATCGACCACATTGCCCACGCGCCTGACCTCGATCGGCAGGCGTTTCACCTTTGCAATTCCCGGCCCCAGCGCTCGGGTGATGTCCTCAACACGTTTGCGCGCGCGGCACACGCGCCGCAACTCTCGATGCGCATCGACACGCGCCTGCTCCGGGCGCTGCCGAAGGGCACGCTGGGAATGCTGATGCAACTGCCGGCCGCGCGCGGGGTGCGCCGCGCGATCCTGTCGGATTTCGGCATCCCCGAGGAGGTACTGAGCTACATCGGGCTGACCGCCGAGTTCGATACCCGTGACGCCGAGCGCGCGCTCGAGGGCTCCGGCATATCCGTGCCGCCGCTCGCAGGCTATGCAGCCAAGCTCTGGGATTACTGGGAGCGCCACCTCGACCCGGATCTGTTCAAGGACCGCAGCTTCGAGGGTGCGGTCACCGGCAAGACGGTGCTGATCACGGGGGCCTCAAGCGGCATCGGCCGCGCCGCAGCGCTCAAGATCGCCAAGGCCGGAGGGATCCCCATCCTGGTCGCGCGCTCCGCGGACAAGCTCGAAGCGACCCGGCAGGAGATCGAGGACCTAGGTGGGAGCGCCCATGCCTATACCGCCGACATCTCCGATCCGGATTCGGTGGAGGAGTTGTGCCAGCGCGTGCTCGCGGACCATCCGGCGCTCGACATCGTCGTCAACAATGCGGGCCGCTCGATTCGCCGCTCGATCGCCCTCTCGTACGACCGCTTTCACGACTTCGAACGCACCATCAGGCTCAACTACCTCGGGGCAATCAAGCTCATCATGGAGGTGTTGCCGCACATGCGGGCGCGCAAGTCGGGGCACGTGGTCAACATCTCCTCGATCGGTGTCCAGACCAATCCGCCGCGCTTCTCGGCCTACGTCGCCTCGAAGGCGGCACTCGATGCGTGGACGCGGGTCGTCGGCTCCGAGACCATCGGCGACCACGTCCACTTCACGACAATCCACATGCCGCTGGTGCGCACGCCCATGATCGCGCCCACCAAGATCTACGACAGCTTCCCGACGATCTCGCCAGACGAGGCCGCCGACCTCATCTGCGAGGCGATCCGGACACGGCGCAAGCACATCGGGACGAGACTCGGCACCTTCGGGGAGGTGGCGTACGCGCTGTTCCCGAAAGCCGTCGATCAGATCCTCTCGACCGCCTACAAGGTTTTCCCCGACTCGGCGGCGGCGAAGGGTGAGCGCGGCGTGGAGGAGCACGCCTCGACCGAACAGGTGGCCCTGGCCCACCTGATGCGGGGCGTGCACTGGTAGCGCGCGAGCGGCCGGCATCACCCGCCGCTCCCCGGTTGATTTCCAACCGCGCAGCGGGGCCATGATGGGTAGCTCTACGGAGATGCGCAGTCAGGTTCTTGCGGAAGATCCCGGACTCACCGAAGGCTTGCAGGGGGAGCGGCTGACCTCGGCGACGAATGAATGCTTTGCGCCGGTGATACACGTCCCGCGCGGGCCCTGGGCGCCGAGCGAGGAGCTTCGCAGCCCGCCCGGGGCGCTTGGCCTGCTGGTGCTCGAGGGCCTGCTCGTGCGTCGCGTTGGCCTCGCGGCGCGCTTTGGCGCAGAGCTGCTGGGCGAGGGCGACCTGGTGCGGCCGTGGGAGGGTGAGGACCTGGCGACGACGCTGCCGCGCAGCGGCGGATGGCGGGCGCTCGAGCCCTGCCGGATGGCCTTGCTCGATCACCAGTTCACCCAGCGCGCGGGGCGGTACCCCGAGGTCATCTCATGCCTGTTCGCACGGCTGCTGCGCCGCTCCCGGACCCTCGGCGTGACGATCGCGATCGTGCGCCACCCACGCGTCGACGTGCGCCTGCACATGCTCTTCTGGGAGCTCGCCGATCGCTGGGGCACGGTCCGTCGTGAAGGCGTGCACGTTCCACTACGACTCACACACGCGGTGCTGGCGGACCTGGTGGCAGCGCAACGCCAGACCGTGAGCAAGGCCTTGCGCGAACTCTCGAACCGCGGAGTCATCGCGTGGACTGGTGACGCCTGGTTGCTGTCGGGCGACCCGCCGGCAGAGCTCGAAGCGGTGAGCTCGGTCGTCGTTCACCGGCGCGGATAGCCAGCTCCGCACGGGGACAAGTAGGGCCAGGCCAGCGGTTTCAGCGCGCGAATAGCTACGGCGAGAGCAGAACGCCTTCGCGCAGCCCGCCGCGTCCGATCTGGAGCGCGCACCCCAGCACGTTCGCCGCGGCCTGGAGCAGCAGCAGCCCAGCGGGCAGCAGCCGGACGCGGTCAAGCTCCAGTCCGAACCTTTGCGCCAGCTCTGCCGCAGGCATGTCGCTCAGCAGCGCGAGCGTGCGTTCGAACGAGGAGGAGTCGAGGCGCGACCCCGCAAGCAGGCTCAAGGAGGTCGCGCTGCCCCCCACCGCCAGCGCGAGCTCGGGGCGGGGCGGATCGAGGCCCGCAAAGGTGCTGACTGCGCGCTCGCGCGCCTGCTCGAGCTCGTCGACTCCGGGTGGATCGGAGTGAAGCAGCCGGTGCGCCAGCTCGCCCGATCCCACCTCGAGCGATACGCACCAGCGGACGCGATCGGGGGCGGTTCCGACCACCAGCTCCGAGGATCCGCCGCCGACGTCGACGACGCCGAGCAGCCCCCGCACCGGAACGTCGAGCCGCGAGGCGGCGCCGAGGAAAGCGAGGCGCGCCTCCTCTTCACCGCTCAGCATGGAGACCTCCAGACCGCAGCGAGTCCGTAATGCGCTGAGCAGCTGCTCGCGGTTTCTCGCCCGGCGGATCGCCGCCGTTCCGACCGCGCGCACGTCCACCGCTCCGAGCGCGCGGGCCTGGTCGCGTTGCTCGCACACCGCGGCGGCGATCTCCGCGATCTTGGCGGCGGGGATGACGCCATCCCTGGCAAGGTCGAAAGCAATGCGCGTGAACACGCGCGTCTGGTGGACCTCCCGCAGGCGCCCTTGCTCGTAGTCCGCCACCAAGAGCCGCGTGGTGTTCGAGCCGATGTCGATGCAGGCGCGACGCATGGCGCGCGCGAACGCTATCGCCGCCGGCGCGCCGCGGCTGGGGCGGGTCATGGGACCGCCGATCCGTAACGTTTCCGGAACGGTGCGCCTCTAGTTTTGCCCGGATCAAAACGGGGGCCTGGCGCTGCCACCGTCGGGGCTTGGTGTGCGCGGGGCCGGAACACAACGGGAGGATCCATGATGAGCAGGAAGGCGGTCTCGACCGCGTTCTTCGCTTGATCGAGCGCATCGCCGTGAGGCCGGGCCGCCCGATCGCCTCGGCACCACGCTTTTTACGTAAACGTAAACTTGCTAGGATGCTTGGTCGTGGCTTTGTTCAGGCGAAATCAGCACGTAGGCGCGGGTGAGCGCGCCAAGGATCAGCGTGTGGGCGTGGGTGAGCGCGCGGAGGATGGGAGCGTGACCGCGCGCCGGAGCGCAGGCGATGGCAGCGCGCCCACCGGCACCTCAAATGGTGCCCCTGCCAGCCCTAACGGCGCGACCGCGAACGGGCGCTCCCTCACCGCGCGGCTACACACACATGTGCACGCCAACCCGGAGCACTACAAGTGGATCGCGCTCTCGAACACGACGCTGGGCATGCTCATGGCCACGATCAACTCCTCGATCGTGATCATCGCCCTGCCCGCGATCTTCCGCGGCGTCCACCTCAACCCGCTCATTCCTTCGAACACGAGCTACCTGCTGTGGATGCTGCTCGGCTTCCTCGTCGTGGGCGCAGTGCTGGTCGTGAGTCTCGGGCGCGTCGGGGACATGTTCGGGCGTGTGCGTGTGTACAACCTTGGCTTCGCTGTTTTCACCGTGGGCTGCATCCTGCTTTCGGTCACCTGGCTGCAGGGGTCAGCGGGAGCGATGTGGATGATCGTCATGCGGATCGTGCAGGGCGTGGGCGCGGCCTTCCTGTTCGCCAACTCCTCCGCGATCCTCACCGATGCGTTCCCAGCCGATGAGCGCGGGTTGGCGCTCGGCATCAACATGGTGGCGGCGATCGCGGGCTCATTTATCGGGCTGGTGCTGGGCGGAGTCCTGGCCCCCGTTTCGTGGCGGCTCGTGTTCCTCGTCTCGGTTCCGGTCGGGGTGCTCGGCACTGTCTGGGCCTACCTGATGCTCGAAGAGCGCGGCATCCGCTCGCCTTCGAAGATCGACTGGTGGGGGAACCTCACCTTCGCCCTTGGGCTGGTGGCCGTGCTCGTCGGCATCACCTACGGCATCCTTCCCTACGGCGGGCACGACATGGGCTGGACCAACCCATGGGTGATCGCGGCGCTGGCCGGCGGCATCGCCGTACTGGTGATCTTCGCCATGATCGAGCGGCGCGTGGCGGCGCCGATGTTCCGCCTGCATCTCTTCAAGATCCGTGCTTTCAGTGCAGGCACGCTGGCGACGCTGCTCACGGCGCTGGCCCGCGGCGGCCTGATGTTCATGCTGATCATCTGGCTCCAGGGCATCTGGCTGCCGGAGCACGGCTACAGCTTCGCCTCGACCCCATTGTGGGCCGGCATCTACATGCTCCCGCTCTCGATCGGCTTCCTGATCGCCGGACCGTTCGCCGGCCGGCTGGCCGATCACTGGGGCGCTCGCCCCTTCACCACCGGCGGCATGATCCTGGCCGCGGGCTCGTTCCTGCTGCTGATCTGGCTACCGGTCAGCTTCTCCTACTGGGAGTTCGCGCTGGTGATCTTCCTCAACGGCTTCGCGATGGGGCTCTTCTCCGCCCCCAACCAGACCGGCATCATGAACAGCCTGCCGCCCGACCAGCGCGGCGCCGGCGCCGGCATGGCCGCCACCTTCATGAACTCGGCCATGGTGCTATCGATCGGCATCTTCTTCAGCCTGATCATCATCGGCCTCGCCGGCACCCTGCCGGGCGTGCTCTACCACGGGCTCAGCACGCACGGCGTGCCACACAGCTACGCGGCGCGTGTGGCCCATCTACCGCCGGTGGGCAGCCTGTTCGCCGCCTTCCTCGGCTACAACCCGGTGGGAACCCTGCTGCACCCGGTCCTCGCCCACATGCCCGCCGCCAGGGCCGCCTTTTTGACCGGCCACCGCTTCTTCCCGTCGCTCGTGGCGCAGCCGTTCGCCTCCGGCATCCACGAAGCCTTCTACTTTGCGGCCGGTTGCTGTCTGGTAGCCGCGATCGCCTCCTGGATGCGGGGCGCCAAGTACGTCTACGCCGCCGAGATCCCGGAGGAGCACAGCGGAGACGCCGAGACGCCCGCGGAGGCACCCGCGCCCGCGCGCGTAGCTTGAGCCACGTCCGGTGGCGTCGGATGCGCTGATCTACGACGTCCACGGCAACCTGCCGGCGCTCGAGGCAGTGCTCGACGACGCACGCAGAGCGGGCGCACAGCGCCACCTGCTCGGCGGCGACTATGCCCTCTTCGGCCCCTGGCCGCGGGAAACCGTGAAAGCGCTGCGCACCCTCGACGACGCCGCCTGGATCCGCGGCAACGTCGACCGCTGGTGCGCCGACCCTGAGTCCTCGCCCGACGATCCGATGTTCCGCGGCCCGATCGCAGCCTGCCGCGAGGCGCTCGGCGCCAAAATCGTGACCGAGCTGGGTGCGCTTCCTGAACGCTTGGTACTCGATGGCACGCTCTATTGCCACGCTTCCCCGGTATCTGACCTGCGCTCGTTCACGCCCGAGCCGACCGGCGAGGATCAGGAGCTGCTCGCCGCGGTGAACGAGCGGCGTGTGGTGTTCGGTCACACCCACGTCCAGTTTCAACGGCGCACTGAGACCGGCGTGGAGTTGGTCAATCCGGGAAGCGTCGGCTTGCCCTGGGACGGAGACCCCCGGGCCGCGTACGCGCTCGTCCACGACGATGGGCGGATCGAGTTGCGACGGGTCCCCTACGACCACCGTGCCAGCGCGCGCGCCATGCTCGAGCGTTATCCGGATGTCGCTTGGGCCCAGCGCACAGTGCGCCGGCTCGAGGCGGCCCGCATGGTCGACTGAGCGACCGACCGCGACGCGCTTCGTCATGCTGTGCCGATGACCTCGCGCGCTCACGCCTGGCATCGCGACAACACCTTTCACCACGAGCGCTTTCCGCTCGCGCGACTGCTCGAGCAGCGCCGGCGCGCGCCCGTCCCCCCCACCGTCTCCGTCTGTCTGCCGGCACGCAACGAGGAGCGAACGATCGGGGAGATCCTGGAGTCCCTGGCGCCGCTTCGCGAGGCCGGCCTGGTCGACCAGATCGCGGTCGTCGATGGATCGCGCGACCGCACGCCCGCGATCGCGCGCGCGCTCGGCGCCGAGGTCTACCGCCAGGAAGAGCTGCTGCCCGACTGCGGCGCCGTGCTCGGCAAGGGCGACGCGATGTGGCGGGCGCTCAGCGTCCTGCACGGCGATCTGGTCTGCTTCGTTGACGCGGACTCCGAGGGCTTCGGAGCGCACTTCGCCTGCGGGCTGCTCGGACCGCTGCTCTGCGACGCGCGCATCGCGTTCGTGAAGGCCTGCTACCGGCGGCCCTTCCGCGTCGGTGCGCTGACGCTCCCGGACGAGGGCGGCCGCGTCACGGAGCTGACCGCGAGGCCGCTGCTCAACCTCTTCTATCCCGAGCTCGCGGGGTTCGAGCAGCCGCTGGCGGGGGAGTTCGCGGCGCGGCGGACGCTGCTCGAGCGGCTGCCGATGATGACCGGCTACGGCGTGGAGATCGGGCTGCTGATTGACGCCTATGCGGCCGAGGGGCTCGATGGTCTGGCGCAGGTCAACCTCGACCTGCGCCAGAACGCTCACCAACCGCTGCGTGAGCTTGGGCCGATGGCGGCGGCCGTGCTGCGAACGGTCGCGCTTCGCCTCGAGCGCGAGGGTCGCCTCCGGGGCGCCCTGCCGGACGCCTTCGCGGTTCCCCGAGCGGAGGGCCTCCCCGGCGCCGACGGCCTGCGCGAGCTGACGATTGCGGCGCTCGAACGGCCGCCGCTCGCGAGCATGCGAGCCGCGGTCTGACCGGCCATGGCGGCGCGCCGGGCGGCCATAGCTGCTGAACTACGAGGCCGGATGCGCCTCCCCGTACGGGCAGTTGCGATCGCTGTTGTGGCCGCGCTCGCTGCCGCGGGGTGCGGCTCGGGCACTAATCACGTGACCATCCAGCACGCCAAGCCGGCCGCGGCGCATCGCTCGACGCCAAAGCAGCCGCGCATCCATCCCCACGCCGTCCAGCCCTCGGTGGGAACGCCCCAGCCCTCCTTCCCGCAGCAGCAGTCCCAGCCCCAGGACCCGGTCGGCGACCCCAACGCGCACGCGCCGTCGCTGGCAGAGGTCAAGCACCAGCTGAAGATCGAGCAGAAGATCGCCTCTGAGCTCAACTCGCTCAGCGCAGGCCAGGGGTTCGTGTTCCCGATCCAACCGCTCTCGGTCGTCGCGCCACCGAGTACCTGGTCGCCTGACCAGGGCGTCGACATCTCCACCGTCGGCGCGGCCTGTGGCAACGCGGCGGTCGAGGTGGCGGTCACCAACGGCGTGATCGTCCAGGAGGGCATCTCCGGTTTCGGGCCGTATGCGCCCGTGCTGCGCGTGATCGGCGGCCCGCTCAACGGCCGCTACATCTACTACGGCCACGCGAAGCCGGCACTCGTTCCGGTGGGCACGGCAGTGCGAGCGGGCCAGCCAATCGCCGAGGTTGGCTGCGGCATCGTCGGCCTCTCCACGGGCCCGCACCTCGAGATCGGGATCAGCGCCGTCAACGGGCCGACCTGCTGTCCCGGGAATCTGGTCACCTCGCCCGCGATGGAGCGCCTGCTCGACCGCATCTATGCGGCCTCGATCGGGCACGGTTAGCGCCCCCCGCGCCCGACGGGCTCAGCCGGCAGACGACGCCAGGCCGCGGATCGCCGCGAGATCGGAGACCGTGTCGACGTCGCCGATCTCAGCGATGTCGCCGCATTCGAGCTGCGGCCCCGCTCCGAGCAGCTCCCGCGCGCCGCAGTCGCCGCTCAAGCCCGCGACCGCGCCGAGCTGTTCAGGGCCGAGGACCACCGGGTGTCCGGGCCGGCCGTTATAGGTGGCCCGCGCGCCGGGCGGGGCATCCAGGAACCGGGCGATCACCTCCGGCGGCATGAGCGGCTCGTCGCCGAGCGTGACGATCACGCGCTCGTAGCCGGGCAGGGCGTCGACCCCGCAGCGCAGCGACGCTGCTACGCCCTCAACCCAGCGATCGCAGATGACCGGTTCAGCCCGCTCGAACTCGACGGCCGCGAGGATCTCCTGCGCCCGCGCTCCGAGTACCACCACCACGCGCTCGAGTTCGGGGACGGCGCACGGTGCGGCTAGTGCATGCTCGAGCAGCGGCCGCCCGCCCAGGTCGGCGAGCAGCTTGGTCTCGGAGCCGAAGCGTGTTCCGGCGCCGGCGGCCAGCACCAGGCCGGCCTGCTTCACCGCCGCGAGCGCCCGAACACGAAGCCGATCGCCACGCAGGCAGCTGCCACCAGCGCCGAGACAGCCGTTCGCGGGTCCCGGAGACGCCCCGAGACGATGGTGCGGGCCAGCTGACCGGCATCGAGGGCGGCGGGCTCGGAACGCTCCACCGGCTCGGGCGCCGGTGCAGGCTCCGACGGAGGCTCCGCAAGGCCCGCCGGCTCAGCAGCCGGCGCGGGATCTGCCTCGGCAGCCGCCGGCGCCTCGCCCTTCTCCTCTGCCAGCAAACCGGCGAGATTGCCGGCGAACTCGGCGATCAACGCTTGCGAGACGTCGCCGATAACGCCGCGCCCCATCGACGCCGCGCGTCCGCTCAGCCGGACATCGGTTGCCATCGTGGCTTCGGTCGCCGGCCCGTCGCCGGCGAGCGCGATCTGAACCGTCGCGTTCGCTGTGCCCTGACCCCGCGTCTCCCGCGCCTGCACGCGCATCGAAGCCCGAAGCGCCGCCTCGTCCCGGTCGGTGATCTCGATGACGCCCCGGTAGGTCATCGACATCGGCCCGACCTTGACCCGAACCTCTACCTGGTAGGCATCGTCGTCCCGGCGCTCAAGCACCTGCGCGCCCGGCATGCATGGCACGACGCGCTCAAAGTCCATCAGCGCCGCCCACACGCTCGGGGCGGGCGCCTGCACCGTGAACTTGTTCTCGAACTTCATACGGCCACTTCGTGAATCCGGCCCTGGGCCACTGACAACCGACCGCCCGCGTGGCCGTGGCGCGCGGCGACGACCTCTGCGAGTACCGATAGCGCCGTCTCGCTCGCCGTTATGCCGCCAAGATCGAGCCCCAGCGGCGCCGCGAGGCGCGCCACCTCCTCCTCGCCCAGCCCCGCCGCCAGCAGCCGCTCGCGCCTGCGCTCCTGGGCCCGCCGCGAACCCATTGCGCCGATGAAGCGCGCCGGGGAGCGCAGCGCGATCTCGAGCGCTGCGTCATCGAGCTTCGGATCGTGCGTCAGCACCACGATCGAGGTGGCCGGGTCGATTCCGCCGAGCGCGGCGAAGGCCTCGCCCGGCCACGCCGCCAGCACCCGCTCGGCGTCGGGAAAGCGCTCGGCGGTGGCGAAGCGGGCGCGGGGATCGACCACGTAGGGCTCAAAGCCCGCTGTGCGCGCGAGCGCGCACAGCGGCCGCGCGATGTCGACCGCCCCGAACACGATCAGGCGTGGCGCCGGGGCCGTGACATCGAAGAACAGCGACCCGCGGAGCTCGCACTCCTCGCTCCACAAAAGCTCACTCGCGACGCGTGCCGCGTCGTCGTCTAGCTCCGGCGCCCCCAGCGACCCCGAACGCGCCCCGTCCGCCTCCACCACCAGCTTCGCTCCCGGCCGCGCCCCGGTCACAGAGGTGACCTCCACGGCACGACCGCCGGCCCGTGCGACGTCGGCGAAGCGCCCCGGCTGGTACTCCTGCACCCACACGTCGATCTCGCCCCCGCACGGAAGCCCCACCTCCCAGGCGTCGGCGTCCGCGATCCCGTAGTGCTGAAGCGCTGGTGGAGAGCCATCGAGGATCTGGTGGGCGACGTCCACAACCGCCCCCTCTACGCAGCCGCCGGAGACCCCGCCGGCAATACGACCGTCCTCGTTGACGGCCAGTTTCGCTCCCGGCGGCCTGGGCGCCGAGCGCCGCGCCGCGAGCACCGTGGCGACGGCGACCCGCTCGCCGCTCCCGGTCCATTGATCCAGTTCAGGTAGTACGTCTCTCACCGAAAGCCTCCATCGGACAGCATCACATCTCCTCCAGGATGGCAGCAAGCTCTTCCAACGAGGCGAGCGAGTCCCCCGGCAGCAGCCGGTCGGTGTGCGGAACCGCGGCGCGCATGCCACGCGTCAAAGGCTCGTACGCTGGGCCGGCAGCCAGGGGGTTGAGCCACACCAGCCGGTAGGCGGTGCGCCGCAGCCGCGCCATCTCCGCGGAGAGCAGCGCCGGATCGCCCCGGTCCCAGCCGTCGGAGAGGATCACCACCACCGAGCCGCGCCCGACGCGGCGCCCATGCACCCGGTTGAGCTCCGCCAGCGAGGACCCGATCCGCGTCCCCCCGGCCATGTCGAGCACGGCCGCGGTGGCGCGCTCGAGCGCCCGGTCCGGGTCGCGGCCCGCCAGCTCGGCGGTGATGCGCGTCAGCCGCGTGCCGAACGCGAACGCCTCCACGCGCCGGCGCGCCACCACGGACGCGTGCAGGTACTGCAGCAACATGCGCGCGTAGGGCGCCATCGAGCCCGACACGTCGCACACCAGCACAAGCTGGCGCGGGCGCACGGTAGGCCCCCGCCAAAACCGATGGAGCGGCTCGCCGCCGGTGCGCAGCGACGCGCGCACGGTGCGCCGCAGGTCCGGCGCGTGGCTGCGGCGGCGATCCGGCCGCGTGCGCCGCGAGCGGCGGGTTGGTCCCCGCTGTGCCAGCCTTGCGATGAGCTCGCGCGCCAGCAGACGCTCCTCTTCGCTGTAGTGGGCGAAGTCCTTCTCGCGCAGCAGCTCGACCGAGCTCCAGGCCGCGGGTACCGCCATCTCCCCAACCGCGACGGACGACTGGTCCAGGTCGGGAACCGCCACCCGCGGCAGCACCTCCCGCTCGATCTCGCCCAGCTCGCGCAGCGGCTGCTCCCTCTGGCCGGGGGCGCCGAACACCGCCAGAAACGCCGCCTCGAACCAGTCGAGCTCGGGCCTCGAGGAACACAGCACCGTCCGCAGCGCAAGCCGCGTGTCCTCGCGCGACGCGCAGTCCACGTAGCTCAGGGCCCGGTGCGCCGCGATTACCTCGCCCACGCCCGCGCGCCCACCCCGCGCCCGAAACTCGCGCACCAGCGCCCCCAGCGTGATGGTGACACCGGTCCCAAAGTCAGACACCTTCGAGCACCCCGCGCTCGCGCACCCGCACCAAATCCTCGTGCACCTTCAACACCGCGCCCAGGGTTTCACCGAGAGGCACGCGGTCATCGAGCGCCAGCAACGCCCGCGCCCATACGATCGTCTCTCCCACCCCGGGCAGCTTGTAGAGGTCGCTCTCGCCGCGTAGTCGGCCCACGGCCTCGACCACGCGGGCCGCCACCGCCTCCGGAACGCCGGGCACCCGCACGCGCACGATCTCGCGCTCACGCTCGGGGTCCGGGTACTCGATCCAGTGATACAGGCATCGGCGCTTGAGAGCGTCGTGCAGCTCCCGCGTCCGGTTCGAGGTCAGCACTACCGCCGGCGGCACCGCGGCCGCGATCGTTCCCAGCTCCGGGATCGTGACCTGAAAGTCCGAGAGCAGCTCCAGCAGGAACGCCTCGAATTCCTCGTCGGCACGGTCGACCTCGTCGATCAGCACCACGACCGGATCGTCCGCTCCCGCCTCCAAGGCGTCGAGCAGGGGCCGGCGCAGCAGAAAGCGGCGCGAGAACAGCTCGCCCTCGTCGATTCCGCCCTCGGCCGCCCGCAGCGCCAGCAGCTGACGGGAATAGTCCCAGTCGTACAGCGCGTGGTGGACGTCGATCCCCTCGTGACACTGCACGCGAATCAGCCGCGCGCCGGTGGCGGCGGCGAGCGCCCGCGCCACCTCGGTCTTGCCGACGCCAGCCTCGCCCTCGAGCAGCAGCGGCTGCGCCAACGCCAGTGCGAGGTGAACCGCAAGCGACAGCGGCCGGTCCGCTAGATAACCCTGGCTGGCCAGTGCCTCCCGCGCGGCCTCGGCGGAGCCAATCGAGGAAAAGCTCACCGAAGCCCGGCCGCCTCCTCGAGCACACGCCGGCAGAGGACCCGCGCGAGGTGCCGCTTGTACTCAGCCGACGCGTTGAGATCGGAGGGAGGATCCGTCCCCTCGGCCGCCTGCTCTGCCGCGCGCGCGATCGACTCCTTGCTCAGCGACTGCCCACGCAGGGCTTCCTCGACGGCGCGCGCCCGCAGCGGCACGAGACCCATGTTGGTGAGTCCCACGCGGACCTCTTCGCAGATGTCGCCGGTTTGCTTGACCAGCGCGGAGACCGCCACCATGGCCCAGTCCTCGCTGCGGCGGTTGAACTTCTGGTAGCCGAAGCCGTAGCCCTCGAGCGTCGGCAGGCGCACCTCGGTCAGCACCTCGCCCGGTTGCACCGCGGTTTGCAGGTAGTCGCGGAACAACTCGGCCGCCGGCACCGTGCGCTGACCGCCGGTTCCCTGCAAGGTGACGCTCCCCTCCAACGCCAGCAGGACCGCCGGCAGGTCCGAGGCCGGATCGCCGTGCGCCAGCGAGCCGCCGATCGTGCCGCGATTGCGGACCTGGGGATCGGCGATAGTGCCCGCGGCGCGCGCCGCGAGACCCAGCTCCTCCGTGTGCTCGAGTTCGCGGTGCGGCGTCATCGCGCCGATGCGCCAATGGCCATCCTCGCGCTGAACGCCGCGCATCCCCGGCACCTTGCGCAGATCCACCAGCAGCGCCGGCGCCGCCAGGCGCAACTTCATCAACGGGATCAGCGAATGACCGCCCGCGAGCAGCTTGGCGTCCTCGCCGCCTTCATCGAGCGCCCGAATCGCATCCTCGAGTGTCCCTGGCGCCAGGTAGTCGAACTCGGCCGGAATCATGCGGCCACACCTCCTCTCGCTCGCTCGATCGCCTCCCAGACGCGGATCGGCGTGAGCGGCATGTCGATCCGCTCGACGCCCAAGGGCGCAAGCGCATCCAGCACCGCCGCCACCACCGCCGGAGTCGCTCCGATCGTGCCGGCCTCGCCGACTCCCTTCACGCCCAGCGAGTTGACGGGCGACGGGGTCTCGGTCCGGTCGGTTTCGAAGCTCGGCAGCTCGGCGGCCGTCGGCAGCGCGTAGTCGACGAACGTGCCCGTGACGAGCTGTCCGTTTTCGTCGTAGTGCACCTGCTCGTAGAGCGCCTGCCCGATTGCGTGCACCACACCGCCATGGATCTGGCCCTCGATCAACAGCGGGTTGATCGCCGGGCCGCAGTCGTCGACCGCGACGTAGCGAACCACCTTTACCTTGCCGGTCTCGGGGTCCACGTCGACCACGCAGGCGTGAGCGCCGAACGGGAACACGAAGTTCTCGGGGTCGTACATCGAGGTCGCCTCGAGTCCGGGCTCGATGTCCGTCGGCAGCTCCTGCGGCGGGATGTGGGCAGCGCCCGCGATCTCGGCCATGGTCTTGAACTTGTCCGGGGAGCCGCGCACCTGGTAGCGGCCTTCGCTCAGCTCGATGTCGCCAGGGTCGGCCTCGAACAGCGCCGCGCAGATCTGCTTGGCCTTCTCCTGGACCCTGAGTGCCGCCCGAGCGACCGCTTCGCCCCCGACCGCGAGCGTGCGCGAGCCGTAGGTGCCCCACCCCCACGGACCCTGGTCGGTGTCGCCGTGGATCACCTCGATCCGCTCGGGATCAATGCCGAGGCGGTCCGCCGCAATCTGAGAGAAGCCGGTGTCATGGCCCTGGCCGTGGGGAGAGGCGCCCGTGAAAACGGTGGCCGAGCCGGACGGGTGCACGCGCACCATCGCCGATTCCCAGAACGCCGCCTGCAGCCCCACCCCCTGCGGACCGACCGCCCGCGAGGGGGCCAGCCCGCACACCTCGACGTAGGTCGAGAAGCCGACGCCGCGGTAGATCCCCTGCTCGCGCAGCTCGGCCTGCTCACGGCGGAAGGCGTCGAGGTCGAGCCGCTCCACCAGGCGGTCGAGCGTCCCGTGGTAGTCGCCCGAGTCGTAGGTGATTCCCAGCGCGGTCGTGAACGGGAACTCCTCGGCGCCGATGAAGTTCTTGCGCCGCAGCTCGAGCGGGTCCATGTCGAGCTCCGCGGCGAGCTTGTTCATCATCAGCTCGATCCAGTAGGTCACCTCCGGCCTGCCCGCGCCGCGGATCGCGTCGGTGCACATCTTGTTCGTGAACACCCCCTCGAACGTGAGGTCGATCGCGGGGATCTTGTAGCAGCCACCGGCGACCGGGAACCCGAGCTCGGGGATGAACGGGGTCAGCAGCAGCTGGTAGGCGCCGAGGTCGGCGATGATGCGCGCGCGGCAGCCGGTGAGCATGCCGTCGCGCTTTGCGCCGAGCGTTATGTAGTTGATCTGGTCGCGGCCGTGGTGGGTCGTCGTCATTGTCTCCGAGCGCGTCTCGATCCACTTGACCGGGCGGCGCAGTCGCCTGGCCAGCGCCAGAACGAGCGCCTCCTCGGGATAGATCTGGAGCTTGGAGCCAAAGCCGCCGCCGACGTCGGGGGCGATCACCCGCAGCCTGTCCTCCGGGATGCCGAGCATCCCGGAGAGGATGAAGCGGGCGATGTGGGGTATCTGCGTTGAGGAGTACAGCGTCATGCGCTCCCCCTGGGGATCGGCCAGCGCTCCTCGGGGCTCGATCGCCCCGCCCGCGGTGCGGTGGTTGACGAACCGCTGCTCCACGACGACATCGGCTTCGGCCAGCGCGGCCTCGACGTCTCCTCCCGAGACCTTCCACTCGTGCACCTTGTTGGTGCCGAACTGCTCCCACACCAGCGTCGAGCCCTCCTCGAGCGCGCGCTCCGGGTCGGTCACCACCGGCTTGGGGTCGTACTCGACGATCACCTGCTCGGCGGCGTCGACCACCGAGTAGCGATCGGTGCCGACAACCACCGCCACCGGGTCGCCGACGTGCTTTACCTCGCCGCGCTGCAGGGGCCAGTTCTCGGGCGTCTTGATCTCCACCCCGGGCGGGGCCCAGGCCATCGCCAGCGGCGTCTTGAAATCGTCCACCAGGTCCTCGCCGGTGAACACCGCGACCACGTCGGGGCGCTCCCGCGCGGCGGAGGTGTCGATCTGCGTGATGGTCGCGTGCGCCTCGGGCGAGCGCATGATCGCCGCATAGAGGGTGCCGGGGAGGGTGATGTCGTCGATGTAGCGCGCGCGCCCCGTGATCATGCGCGGGTCTTCCTTGCGGCGCATCGCGCGGCCGACGTGCTGGCCGTTGGTCTGTGTCGCGCTCATGCCGTCACCTCCCGCTCGAGCGTCGCGCCCTTGGTCTTGGCCGCATCGAGCACCGCCTTGACGATGTTGTGGTAACCGGTGCAGCGGCACAGGTTGCCCTCGAGCGTGTGGCGAACCTCCTCCTCGGTGGGGTTGGGGTTCTCCGCCAGCAGCGCCGCCGCGGCCATGATCATGCCCGGCGTGCAGTAACCGCACTGCAGGCCGTGATCGTTCCAGAACGCCTCCTGCAGAGGGTGCAGCTCACCCTCGGGGGCGAGGCCCTCGATCGTGGTCACCGTGGCCCCGTCGGCCTGGACGGCGAGCACGGTGCACGATTTCACCGCCTGACCATCGAGATGGACCGTGCAGGCGCCGCAGTTCGAGGTGTCGCAGCCAACGTGCGTCCCCGTCAGCCCAAGGTGGTCGCGCAGCGCGTGCACGAGCAGAAGACGGGGCTCCACCTCCAGCTGATGATCGGCGCCGTTGACTGTGAGCAGCACGGATACCTTTGCGCTCATGCCTCTCCTCCTAGCGTCGTGGAGCTAGCTGCACCGTATCTTTTTTGGCTCTAGATGTCGAGATTTCCTCACCGCGAGTTCATGCAAGCCGCGATCGCGCGCGACGGCGAGGCCCAGCGCGCGCTGCTGGAGGGGAAGGCGGACGCGGCCAGACAGGCCTTCGCCGCCGCCGCCGACCTCTACCGCCGCTCCTGGGAGGACGCCCCGCCCCAGAGCTACGGGCGCCTGGTGGGGATGCTCAAGGCGGGGATCCTCGCCGGGGAAGGGCCGGCCCAAGCGCTCTACGTCCGCCAAGCGCTCGCCGACGAAGACGCGGCGCTGGCCTCGCCGACGGCGTCGTACGCGCGTGCATTGGCCGCACTGGTCGAGCACGACGACGGCTCGGCTCAACGCTTCAGCGAGGCGATGGCCGCGGGCGCCGAGGCATTCGGGCGCACGGCGCGGGCGATCGGGGCGCTCGCGGCGCACGACCAGGATGCGTACGCCGCTGCGCTCGAGGAGATCGTGCGCGACTTCGAGCGCCGCACGGACCATCTCACGGGCGTCTCGATCGCCGACACCGCCCTGATGCTCGAAAGGCTCGCCGCGAGTCGCGACATGGCCTCGGGCGTGCAGAGCCCGTTGCTGCCAATTTGATTTCCGGGCCGAACATGTTCGGCC
>JAVKSP010000013.1:0-38446 GCA_039583645.1 Solirubrobacteraceae bacterium | reverse complement strand
CTGTTCCAGCCGGTAGTACTCGCGCATTTCCGGCGCGAACACGTGCACTACGACGTCGAGATAGTCCATCAACACCCAGCGGGCCTCGGTCAGTCCCTCGACGCGCTCGGGCAGCAGTCCGTGATCGGCCTTCATCCCGTGATGAATGGCGTCGTGGATCGCCTTCACCTGGCGGCTGCTGCGTCCGCTGCAGATCACGAAGAAGTCGGTGTAGCCGATGACGCCACGCAGATCGAGCGACACGATCTCGAGCGCCTTGCGGTCGGCGGCGTGGTGGGCGATCGCGCGAACGAGGTCCTCTGGCGACATCGCTGGGCCGACGCTCACCTGGCCACCCGCGCCGGGGCCTGGCGCCCGGGGACGTTCGCATACAACCGGTGGCGCTCGATGTAGTGGGCGACCGCTTCCGGAACGAGATAGCGAATCGGCTGGCCGCATCGCACGCGCTGGCGCACCAGCGTCGAGGAGACCGCGATCTCGGGCATGGTGAAGTAGCGGGCGCCGACGCTAGCCTGCAAGCGACCGAGGGCTGACTCGACCGCGGCTCGCGTTGTGCCGGAGCGGCTGGCGATGGCCAGAGTCGCTAGCGACAGCACCCGCTCGGGCTCGCGCCATTCCGGCAGCCCAGCGGCGATGTCGCCTCCTACGATCAGATAAAGCTCGCTGTCATGGACGGTGGCGTGCAGCTCTTCAAGCGTATCGACCGTGTACGACGGACCCTCCCGCTCCAGTTCGAGTTCGCAGACGCCGAAGCGCTCGTCTCCGCCCACGGCCAGCTCGCATAGCGCCAGCCGGTGGTTGGGACCTGGATCGTCGGGGAACTCCTTGTGCGGAGGCACTCGCACAGGGGTCAGCAGCAGCTGGTCGAGCCCGAGCTGCACATAGGCCTCCTGGGCGCACACCAGGTGGCCTAGATGGGGCGGGTTAAAGGTGCCGCCGAGGATGCCGAGGCGCACTAGTGCGGCGCTTCCCGCGAGCGTGGTGCGGTCACGCCCGGACCTGACCGTCGCCCTCGACCAGGTACTTGTAGGTGCACAGCTCCCGGATCCCGATGGGACCGCGCGCGTGGAGCTTCTGAGTCGAGTTGGCGATCTCGGCGCCCATGCCAAATTCCCCCCCGTCCGTGAACCGGGTGGAGGCGTTGACGTATACGCACGCTGCGTCCACCCCGCGCTGGAACGAGCGGGCCGCTTCCGTGTCGCGGGTCACCATCGCCTCTGAATGTCCCGAGCCGTGCGCATTGATATGGGCGATCGCCTCGTCCACCGAGTCGACCACCGCTACCGCCAGCTCGAGCGCGAGGTACTCGGTGTCCCAGTCCTCCTGACTCGCGGCCTCCACCGCGACACCCGGGGCGGCTGACCGTGCTCGTAAGTCACCGTGCAGCGCCACGCCCGCCTCGGCCAACGCAGCGAGCGTTCCAGGCAGGAACCGATCGGCAACGTCGGCGTGCACCAGCAGCGTCTCGGCGGCGTTGCACACGCCGGGACGCTGAACCTTGGCGTTGAGCACGATCGCTCGCGCTTGATCGAGGTCGGCGCTGCGGTCGACGTAAACGTGACAGTTCCCCGATGCGGCATAGATCA
This sequence comes from Solirubrobacteraceae bacterium, assembly GCA_039583645.1. Taxonomy (GTDB): domain Bacteria; phylum Actinomycetota; class Thermoleophilia; order Solirubrobacterales; family Solirubrobacteraceae; genus Palsa-465. Next base: position 36,860 of record JAVKSP010000013.1, on the reverse strand, counting down.
CAGGGACGGTCGCGATTTCCTTGAGCGCGCTCTTCAGGCCTTCTCCCCCACGCGGCACGATCAAGTCGACCAGCCCGTTCTGGGTGGCCAGCTCCGCGATCTCGTCGCGCCCGCCAGCGAGCAATGAGACGGCGTCCTCGGGCAGACCGGCCGCTGCCGCCGCCGCGGTGGCGATGCCCGCGAGCGCGGCATTGGTTCGCCGCGCCGCGGACGAGCCTCTGAGCACGACGGCGTTACCTGACTTCAGGCAGAGCGCCGTGGCGTCGATAGTGACGTTCGGCCGCGCCTCGTACACGAGCGCGACCACGCCAAGCGGGACCCGCACCTTGCGCACGTCGAGGCCGTTGGGAAGTCTGAAGCCGTCGATGACCTCTCCGACCGGATCGGGCAGCGCCGCGACTTCGCGAACGCCCGAGACCATTGCCGCCATCCGGCGCGAGTCGAGCTGGAGCTTGTCCAGGAAAGCATCGGAGTAGTCGCCCTCGCGCGCCTCTTCGAGGTCGGTGAGGTTCGCCTCGAGCACCTCTCCCTCGCGTTCGGCCAGCGCGTCGGCGATCGCCGCGAGCGCGTCGCTTTTGATCCCGGAGGGCAGCGTCTGCAGCGTGCGCGAGGCAAGCTTGGCTGCCGCACACGTAGCCCCGACCGATATCACTGCCGTAGCCATGGGTTAAAACGTTACGCGAGGACGAAGTAGTCGCGGTGTACCGCCTCCTCCGATGCGCGTGGCATGAGCTCGCGTACGGCGTCTGACTTCAGTCCCTGGACTCGGCGCAGCTCGGCGGAGGAGTAGTTGCAGATACCTTTGCCGATCGCCTCGGAGTCATGGGCAACCTCGACCGCATCTCCAGCATCGAAGTTGCCGAGCACGTCCACGATCCCGACCGGCAGCAGGCTGGTCCCGCCCTCGCGCAGAGCACGCGCCGCACCGGCGTCGACGATCACCTGGCCCCGCGTCGGCTTGGCATATTTGAGCCACAGCTTGAAACTCGAGTAGCGGCCCTCGCGGGCAGCGAAACGTGTCCCGACCGCGTAGCCCTCCGCCGCGCGCAGAACCGCATCTGGCTCCAGGCCACTCGCGATCACGGCAGGGATACCGGCGGCGGTGGCCATCTCAGCCGCCAGCACCTTGGAGCGCATGCCGCCAGAGCCGAGCGGCGAGGTGTTGTGGCCGATCTGGAGGCCCCGGAGCGCCTCGGGCTCGGCCACCTCGGGAACAAGCTCTGCATCCGCCTGCAGGCGGGGATCGGCGGTGAAAACCCCGCGGGCATCGGTGAGCAGCAGCAGCAGCTGGGCCCCGATCAGGATCGCCACCTGGGCAGCGAGGAAATCGTTATCACCAAACGAGATCTCGTCGGTGGCGGTGGTGTCGTTCTCGTTGATCACCGGCAAGACGCGCCACTGGAGCAGGCGGTTGAGCGTATGCCTCGCGTTCAGATAGTGCGTCCGCGCGCTCATGTCAAAGAACGTCAGCAGCACCTGGGCGGTCGGGATCTCGCGCCGTCGCAGCAACTCGTCGTAGACCTGGTAGAGCTTGCCCTGGCCCACAGCACTCGCCGCCTGGAGCTCTTCGATCGCGCGCGGCCGGATCTCGATGCCCATCACAGACATGCCGCGCGCGATTGCCCCGCTTGTGACGACGATTACGTCCTCACCCGCTCGATAGAGCGCAGCGAGCTGATCGCAGATGCGTTCGAGCACGTCGAGGCGCACCTCCCCACGCTCGTCGGCCACGATGCTCGACCCCAATTTGACCACCACACGGCTCATTGCCCCGGGAGGTTAGGTGTCCGCGGTCAGGCGGCCTCGCGCGCACCGCCAGTGAGGCCGCTCGCCGCCGGCAACGCATAGAAGATCGCAATCGCCGCACAAACCGCGAGCGTCGCATATGGCGTGATGAACGCGAGCGCGGTCGCGATCGCGTAGGGCGGCAGCCCGGTGAAGGAGCGCGCCAAGATTCGCCGGCGCTCACGTTCCGGAAGCTCGGGCTCGATCAGATGCGCCTTGCGTATCAGGATGTGCCGGTTGAGGATGAAAAAGGCAACCGCCATCAGCAGGAAGGCCCCCGCGTACACCGCCGCCGCCAGGCTTGTGTCCGAGGACCGGAACGAGAAGTGTTGTCCTTGCGATTTGTTCAAGTACGACGAGAACAGGTGTGTGGCGAAGGGCAGCAGGCCGATCGTCATCAGCAACAGCAGGTTCAGGATCAGGATCGCGTGGTCCGCCTCGCGCAGGCGGCCAATCATCACGTGGTGGTTGATCCAGATGATCCCGATCGCGATGAACGACGTTGCATATGCGCTGAAGGCCGGCCAATCGCCACCGAGCTCTTGCGCGAGCCCGTGACGCACGGAGGGCACCCTGATGTTCAGCACCAGCAGTGTGATCGCGACCGCGATCACACCGTCGGAAAACGCCTCTAGCCGGCTCGTCTTCACGTCCTGAGTTTCGCCGCCCGGGTGGGCTGTCCTGTGAGATGTGGCCGGCGTGCGGCCGCTTTGCCCTGTCACGGCCGGGCGTCGTAGCCGCCGAGCGTGCGGTGTCGTAGCCGCCGAGCGTGCGGTGTTCTAACTTGTCCTGCTGTGAATCGGGGCGCTTCGACCACGGCCGCCAAAGATGGGGAACTCTGGAGCATCCGCGGCCTGTTTGCGCGGCACAAGCTGGTCGCGTCAGCGGCAGCGGCCGTTGTCGCCCTGCTGCTGGCGACGATCATCGTCCCGATTGTCGGCGCAAAAGGCGGGGCCGTCGGCGATTCCACGACCTGCACCCAGTGGGGTTCCGCCAATGTCGACCAGCAGGCCGCTTACGGCAGGCTCTACCTCCGGGAGCATGGGCCGCCGCGGGGCGGAGGTAACTCCGCTGCCGGCGTCATCGCCGCGATCAACAACGGGTGCGCGCACGCTTACGCCGACGACGTATCCGACACCACGACCGTGGTCCAGGCGATCTCCGGCAGGTTCTGACGCTTCGTCGGCCGAGGGGTGATCGAGGCTCAGCCGGTCTAACGAGAGAGGAAGCGCTTCACGGGATTGCGAGGCCGCCGCGCAACGCTTGCCTGACGCATCACCAGCGCAGCGCCATGCGCTGTCTGCTGCTCCAGCAGCTCCGACTGCAGGCGTTCGTTTTCCCGCTGCAACGCGGCGAGCTCTGAATCCGCGGTGGCGCGCGCCGCGAGCGCGGCGTCGCGCTCCGCAGCGGCCTCGTCCCGAGCCTTGACCGCCGCCTCGCGCTCGGATAGGGCGCTGTCGCATCGGGCCAGCCCCGCCTCCCGTTCTTTGGCCGCCTGGGCGCGTTGTGTCAGTGCGGCGTCGCGCTCTGACAGGGCCTGCGTCTTCGCCGAAAGCGCGGCATCGCGCTCCGAGCCGGCTCGCTCGGCGGCTTCCCTGACGGCGTCGAGCTCGGCCCGAGCGCGGTCCCCGGCGGCGTGAAAGTCGCGGGATTCCTCCTGCGCGGCCTCAAGTGCCTGCCGTGTCACTGCGAGCTCTGCCCTGGCTTGGTCGCGCTCTTCTCGCGCGCTGTCGCGTTCTTCTCGCGCGCTGTCGCGTTCTTCTCGCGCGCTGTCGCGTTCGTGCGCGGCCTGCTGCAGCTCTCCAAGCGCGGCATCGAGCTGTTTGGCGGTGCGCTGACGTCCGGCGTCTGCCCGTGCGAGCTCGCCACGGAGCTGGCGGAGCTCACTGCGGGCCTCGCGCAGCTCGCGTGCCGAAGCCCGCACACGCGCCTCGGCCAGCTCGTCGGCCGGCGGTCGGCCTCCGTCAGGACGCCGAGCCTGCGCACTGTTGCGCGGAGGCTTCCTCGCGCTGCCGCGTACCCCCGCCTTGGGTAGCGGCAAGGTGATGGTGATGTCTGGTGCGACCGTCAGCTCGGCCTCAAGCAGTTCGCCGTCGTCGAGCTCTCCCTCGAAGGCAGCCTCCCAGGGTTCTCCCTCCTCGGCGTCCCAGGGCTTATGGGCGAGGTCGGCGAGCAGCCGGGTGCGCCACCCGTCGCCGATCAGCGTCAGCGCCGGCCGCAGGAACCTTCGGCCGCGCACGCCGAACCAGCGGCCCGTGAGCTCGCACTGCTGACCCTTGGCGAGCTCGAGGCGATCGAGCTCGAAGACGATGCCGCGTATGCGGGAGTTCTGTGGCTTAAGCGCCTTGGCCATCGAAGCTCGGTAACCATAGCCCCGAGGGGCGGAGCCGGGAGCGATGGCAATCGGGCTTGCAGATCGGCGGCTTACCCCTGGGCCCGCTTGGCCTGGGTGCGAGCGTCCTCGGCGAGGTATGCATGCTCGATGTCCTTGAGCGTGGGCGGCCGTCCCTGAAGGGGCTGGGCCGCGGCGGGAACGCTGATCGCCGCGCGTACGAGATCGAGCTGCCGCCCGACGATCCCCGGGTTTACATGCGAAAACGCGCTTGCGGCCTGGCACACGCCCTTGAGCATCATCAAGACATCAAGCGCGCCGACGTCGTCGCGGATTGCGCCAGCCTGCTTGGCGCGCTTCAGCAGCTCGTCGAGCGCGCTTATCACCTCGCCGTGGGCCTCGCGGATTTCCTCGTTGGCGAGAAACTCACCACCGACGGCCTCAAACAATCCGCGGTCGAGCTGCTGACGGCCGACAACCTCCTGCACGAACTCGAACAGGGCCGCTTCCGGGTCAGGAGCGCCCAGCAGCTCGCGCCCGCGGCATGCCGCCTCGTGCATCCGCTCGGCGACAATCGCCGCGATCAACTGCTCCTTTGACGCGAAGTTGCGGAACAGTGTGCCGCGTCCGACGCCGGCGCGCTCCGCGATTTCACCGACGCCGACGTCGAGTCCGCGCTCACAGAAAAGCGCTTGAGCGGAGTCGAGCAGACGCCGCCGGTTACGTTCCGCGTCCGCCCGCCGTCGCCTCTCTTCCTCTGTCATCGCAGCCACATTGTGCTACGCGGGCACGGGGGCAGCGGCCGGATCGAGATCCAGCGCCTCCACATGACGCCGTCGGAGCACCGCCGTGAGGACGACTGCGCCGAGCGCGAGCATCGCAGCGGCGACGCCAAAGGCGACGTGGTAGCCGGATACGCGGGCGGCGAGAGCGGCGCCGCGGGTGACCGGCCCGTGTAGCAGGCTCGCGGTCTGCGACGCGGCGAGCGTCGAAAGGATGGCGAGCCCGAACGACCCGCCGACCTGCTGCGCGGTGTTGAACAGACCCGACGCGAGCCCGGCGTCGTCCGCGCCGATCCCACCCGTCGCGAGCAGCGTGATCGGTACGAACGTCAGCCCCATACCGATGCTCAGTGGCAGCAATCCGGTGAGCAGGTTGCCCGCGTAGCTGCCGTGAACGGGGAGCTGTGTGAGGACGCCCAGCCCCGCGGCCGCGAGCGCGATCCCGGCGATCGCGACGTTGCGGACCCCGAAGCGCCTGACCAGCTGCTGCGCCGCTCCCGCACCAACGACGATCCCGCCCGTGACGGGCAAGAAAGCCAGCCCGGCGCGCAATGGGCTGTAGCCGAGGATGTCCTGCACGTATAGGGAGGCAAAGAAGAACATCCCGAACAGACCCGAGGCGACCAGCAGCAGCACCACGTCAGCCACGGCGAGGGTCCGGATGCGGAAGATGCTGAGCCTGACGAGCGGCGCGACGCTGCGGCGCTCGATCGCCACGAACGCCCCCAGCAACACGAGCCCGATGGCGATCAGGCCGAGCGTCTGCGCCGAGCCCCAGCCGAAGGCCTGCGCCTTGACGATCGCGTAGACGAGCACGACCAGACCGGCGGTGACGCTTATGGCCCCGGCGGCGTCGAAGGCGCGGTGCTCAAGCTCGATCTTCGACTCGGGGACGAATCGAAGCGCCAGCGCCAGCGCCCCCGCCCCGACCGGCACGTTGACGATGAAGATCCAGGGCCATGAGGCGAGGTCTGTGAGGACGCCTCCCAGCAGCAGCCCGACGGCGCCGCCGCCCGCCGCGATCGCGCTCCACACGCCGAGCGCGCGCGCTCGCTCCTCAGACTTGGTGAAAGTCGTCGTGATGATGGAAAGCGCAGCCGGAGAGAGCAGCGCCCCGCCGAGGCCCTGGAGTCCACGGCCGACCACCAGCATCGTCGGTGAGGATGCGAAACCGTTGAGCAGCGAGGCGAGCGAGAACACTGCTATGCCGATGCTGAACAGGCGCTTGCGGCCGACCAGATCGGACGCCCTCCCGCCGAGCAGCAGAAACCCGCCGAAGACCAGCGTGTAGGCGTTGACGACCCACTGGAGGCTGGTCGGCGAGAAGTGCAGCCCGCGCTGGATCGAAGGCAGCGCGACGTTCACGATCGTGGTGTCGAGTACAACCATGAACTGCGCCAGGCAGGCGATCACTAGGATCAGCCAGCGGTTTGAGCGCGAAGTCGTAGCGGTTGCGGTCATGGTCCCTCCTCGGCTAAACTGGACTGGTCGGTCCGGATAAAGTAGCACATAACCGGACCGTGCGGTCCGCTTATGTGAGAGGCCTTATGCGTGAGGGATCACTCGGGCACGGCAGTGGACCGGTCCCGGCCCCAGATGATGGCAGCGCTCAGGCCCCAAGATGACCGCAGCGCTCAGGCCCGCCCAGATGACGGCAGCGCTTCGGCCCGACCTAGGACGCTAAGGACACCAGGGATTGCGCGGCACCCCGGAGCAGGGGTGCGGCATGCTCTTCAAGCCCTTGGGCAGCGGGTGGATCACGACCTCCTTGCGGCGCGGGTACTTCATCCCTGGCGCGCACGGCACCTTGCCCCCGGCACTGAACGAGATCTCCGAATCGCAGGCGACCTCGGCCGCGAACTCCGCATTCATGTTCGGCACGAGCGCCGTGCCCGAGCACTTTCGATTTGTGTGCTGCAGGTTCCCTGGCGAGCTCGTGGGCTTGCCCCCGCCGATTTCCTTGTTGCCGCGGTAGCAATCGTTCGCTTCCGCCGGCTCCAGGTTGAACGCCGCGAAGTCGCCGTTGGTCTGATTGCCGAAGAAGCCATTGTGCTTGTAGCGGTTGTGCAGCAGCGCGTCGCCGTACTCGTCATACAGGCAAAAGGCGCCGGTCTGGGTGCCACCCGTGCACGGCGGCCCGGAGTCCGGGAAGGGCACGAAGATCGTCCCCCAGGCCCCGTTGTGGACGAAACGGTTGTCCATGACAGTGTCGTTGCGACCGCCAGAGACGGACATGCCGGTTCCGACCGGGCCGGCCGCGGCCAACCCTGCAGACGGCACGTTGGGGTTGTTGTTGTCGTGCACGTAGTTGTGCATGAACACCCAGCAGCGACCAGCCATGTGAATGGGGCTTTTGACCCCCTTCGGACAGGCACCGTTTTGCGGCGGCGGGTTGTCGCCGTTTTGACTGTTGGTGTCGAAGCCGTCCTCGTTGTGGTCGAACTGCGAGTGTTCGATGATCAGCCGACCGCCGGAATTCGAGCCCGAGTAGCCGAGCGCGTTGAACTCGGACCAGGCGTGGTTGACCGTCTGGTCGCAGACCCGCTTGCAGGCCCCGATGTAGATCCCGGAGTCGTTGAAGTTGCTCGTATATATGCGATCCCAGGCGCCGCCCGACCAGTCGCTGGAGAAGATTCCGTAGGCGGCCGCGGTTGGCTCGCGGTGGTAGAAGGTGCTGGTCGCCGTCAGATACGAACCGTAAAAGCCCCACCCGCCGATCTTGGCGCGGTTGGCGCCGCCGTTCCACCAGATTTCGTTACCGGTCAGGCCGTTGTGGCTGGCGGCGCCCAGAAAATTGCAGGCGGTCAGGTTCTCAATCGAGACGTGATCGGCCTTGAACACCTCGATCCCGTTCAAACCGAGTCGTCCCTTGCCGTGAGCGGACTTGGGCCCGTAGTTCTGCTTGGCCCGCCGGCGCGAGCAGCGAGACGAGCCGGGCTGGGTCCCGTCAACTACGACCGTGTTGCGGTTCATGCCGCGGATGTGCAGCCGGGGCGTTGTGATGAGCACTGCGGCCGGAGCCCCGCGCTGACCTTTGGGTCTGCGGTAGTGCTTGGTCTTCCAGTCGCCTGGAGCAATGAGGATCCAGTCGCCGGGGCGCGCCGCGTTCACCGCAGCCTGGATCGAACGGTATTGCCCGCGGATACCGTGGAAGGTGCCAACGCGCAACACGCGCGCGCCCGATTTGGAGGGTGTCGCAGTCCCGCCCGAGGCACTGGCGACGGTCGCGAGCAGAACCGCGCCTGCCATGCAGAGAGCCGTTCCCAGGGCCCACGCAGGTCGGCGCGCGATACGACGCTGAGGCCTCTCCACAGCGCGAGATCCTACACCTCGGGGTGCAACTCGAACGCCACACCGGCGATCTCCACCTCGTCGCCCGGTTGGAAGCCTTGGCGCTCGAGCGCGCCGATCACCCCAATTCGCGCGAGCCGCCGTTCGAGATACGCGAGCGCCTCGTCGTTGTCGAGGTCGTAGCGGGCGACGAGCCGTTCCACCCCCCTGCCGGAGACGCGCCAGTGGCCCGGCCCCCGGCGCTCGACCCGGTAGCCAAGGTCCGCCGCGGGCCGGTAGGTGCGGTGCTCGGCAAGCTCGGGTGCCTGCGCGGAGAGGTCGCCGGGACCGACCGCCGGCTGCGCTTCGGCCAACGGAGGGACACGCGCAAGCAGCTCCCGGCCGAGCTCGCTCAGCCCTGCCCCCGTCACAGCCGAGGTCAGGATCACGGGCACATCGGGCCCCAGTCGCTGCGACCACTCGGCGCCCGCCGCCGCGGCGGCGGCGGGTTCGAGCAGATCGGTTTTCGACAGCGCGAGCACCCTCGGCGTAGCAGCAAGTCGCGGGTCGTGGAGCCGCAGCTCCCGTTCGACCGCTTCGTGGTTGACGAGCGGATCGGAGCCATCGAGGGGGCGCACGTCGAGCACGTGCACGAGCAGTCGCGTTCGTTCGATGTGGGCCAGGAAATCGTGACCCAGCCCCGCCCCCGCGCTGGCGCCTTCGATCAGACCGGGGATGTCAGCGATCACGAGCTGGCGATGCTCGCCTTCAAGCGTGCCCAGGACGGGCTCGACCGTGGTGAACGGGTAATCGGCGACCTTGGGATGGGCTCGGGTCAATCTTGCGAGCAGCGACGACTTGCCCGCGTTCGGCAATCCCACCAGGCCCGCGTCGGCGAGCAACTTCAGCTGAAGGACGATCCACGTTTCCTCGCCCTCCAGGCCTCGCTCGCCAAAGCGAGGCGTCTGGCGTGTGGGCCCCGCGAAGTGCCTGTTACCGCGACCCCCCGCCCCCCCGCGCACCACCACTGCCCGCTGTCCGGGCGCCACCAAGTCGTGCCGGCTCCCATCCGCTTCGACCGCCGCCTGCGTCCCCGGCGGGACGGGCAGCACGAGCGCCTCGCCATGAGCACCGTGCCGCAGTGATCCCTGTCCGTGTCCTCCTCTTCCCGCCTTGAAGTGAGAGCGGCGGCGGTAGCGCTCGAGGTCGCGCAGCGACTCGTCGCAGACGAGCACCACATCGCCGCCGTGACCACCGTCGCCGCCGTCGGGGCCACCTCGTGGGACATGGGCCTCGCGACGAAAGCTCACGCAGCCGTTGCCACCGGCACCGGCTTGGACAAAGATGCGCGCGCGGTCGAACACACGCCCATTTTCGGGGACGCCATCGGTCCCCGCCAGCTCAGCTTTTTCCGGCGCGCTACGTCGCGGGCGCGGACGCCACCGACGCGCCGCAGTACTTGCAGCGAGACGCCGCCAGCGGGAGGTCCTCGGACAGACACTCCGGGCAGCTCTTCGTCGGCGCCGGATCGCCGAACACCGTGATTCCTCTCCGCGCCGCGTATGCGCGATAGGGGACGACGATCACGAAATAGATGACCGCCATGAAGATCATGAAGTAGATGATCGCCGAGATGAACGCGCCGAAATTGAGCAGCTGGTGGTGGACGTGCACGCCCAGCCCTGTCTTCTTGCCTCCGCCCGCGGCGTTCACAAGCGGCGTGATGATGTTGTCCGTAAAGGCCTTGATCAGGGTGCTGAATGCGAGCGCGATCACCAGGCCGACGGCGATCACGACCAAGTCACCCTGCATCAGGAAGTTCTTGAACCCTCGGAGCACAGACATGGGCTCGCCTCCTTTAGACAGTTGCCGCAGGCAGCATATGTCCCCGCAGGGACGCCGTCGAGTGCCGCTGCCCAGTGGCCCGGTATGTCGCGACGTCCACTCGCGTTAGGCGGTGGACGGAGCGACGTACCGGTCACTTCACTGAGATCACGCGGCCCCGGCGCCCGCGCGTGAACTCGACCGTGCCCGCGGTACGCGCGTAAATCGTGTCGTCCCGGCCGATGCCGGCGCCGTCACCCGGCTTGAAGCGGGTACCGCGCTGGCGCACGATGATCTCGCCGCCGCTCACGCGCTGGCCGGCGAATACCTTGACGCCGAGCCGCTTGGCATTCGAATCGCGCCCGTTGCGCGAGGAACCAAGCCCTTTCTTATGAGCCATCGGTCTCCTTCTGCGTGCTCGGGTCGGTCGCGCCGCTGGCCGCTCGCTTGGAGCGGGTGCTGCGTGATCGCGCGCGAGCCTCGATCTTCGTGATCTCGATCCGCGAGAGCTCCTGGCGGTGACCGGTGCGCCGCTTGTAGCCGCGCTTGGGCTTGAACTTGACCACGCGCAGCTTGGGGCCCCGCTCATGAGCGATCACGCGGGCCTCGACGCGGGCGCCGGCCTCGACGAGCTTCTCCCCGTCGACCACCAGCAGCGGCTCCAGGGCACAGGTCTTGCCCGCCTCCACCGGCAGGCGCTCGACGAGCAGCGACTCGCCTCGCTCGACGCGGTATTGCTTGCCGCCGGTTTTCACGATCGCGTACATGGTGATTGAGCGGGCTGCGAGCTCTCGGCGCTAGCCCGTTTTGGCCGGAGAACGCCGGCGGCCGCCTCTGCGGCCACGGCGCTGGCTCGATGATGATAGGGAATCGTCGTCCTGTGCTGGCACATCGACCAGAGAAGCGAGCGCGCGCGTGCGTCCGGCTTCGTCGATGCGGACGAGGTGCTTCTCCCCCACGTAGGGAGTTCCGCCCTTCACCTCGATCACGTAGCCGTCGACCTTCGCCACGGCGTCGCCGGCGTTGTACATGTGCGGCTCGACGATCTCGACGTAGACCTCCTCGCCGTTGCGGAACGGCAGAGCGCGGTCGAGTACCTGCTCGCGCTCGCCCTCGAGCAGCACGGCGAAATGCTCGATTGGAAGCCCCTCCGAGCCCTCGAAGACGAACCATTTGCCGGTCCGCTGCTCGATCGCTTGCAGGGTGCGGGCGCCGTCCCGGATGAACTCCGCGCTCACACGCGGGTTCATCTGGATCAGCAGCGCCTCGGCATCCGTCCGCGCGGCGATCTCCTGTAGCCGGCGCTCGAACTCGATCGCGATCGTCTCCTCAGACTTGACCACGCCGTCGCCGTGGCAGGTCGGGCACGGCTTGGTCATGATTTCGCGGACGCCCTCGGTGATGTTCTGGCGCGTCATCTCCACCAATCCAAGCGGCGAGATCTCCACCACGAACGTCTTCGTGCGGTCCTCGTCGAGCGACTTGCGCAACGTCTTCAGCACCGCTTCCCGATTGCGCGCCCGCGCCATGTCGATGAAGTCGATCACGATGATGCCGCCGATGTCTCGCAGCCGGAGCTGCCGCACGATCTCCTCGGCGGCCTCCAGGTTCGTGCGCGTGATCGTGTCCTCCAGGCGCGCGCCCCTGCCCCGCCCGGTGAACGAGCCAGAGTTGACATCGATCACCGTCAGGGCTTCGGCATAGTCGATCATGAGATAGCCGCCGCTCTTGAGGTCCACGCGCCGCTCAAGCGTTGAGCCGATGACCTGGTCGACGCCAAAGGCCTCGAACAGCGGCTCCGGGCGGTCCCACAGCTCCACTCGCTCGACGAGCTCGGGCGCGGTGCGCGAGAAGAACGAGATCAAGCGGTGGTGCTGCTTCTCGTCGTCGACGATCGCCCGCTCGAACCACGAGGAGAAGATGTCGCGCACCACGCGAACCGACAGGTCCGCCTCCTGGAACACCAGCGCGGGAGCGGAACTTTGCTCAACGCGCCTCTGCAGCACTTCGTTGAGCTTGAACAGGTAGACCAGCTCGCGCTCCAAGTCGGCCCGCGTCGCGCCCTGGGCGGCGGTGCGGATGATCGCGCCGGCGCCTTTCAGATCGAGCTTCGCGGCCTCCTTGCGCAGGCGCTCGCGCTCGGGCTCTTCGAGCCGGCGTGAGACACCCACGCCCTCGCCGTACGGCGCCAGCACCATGTAGCGGCCGGCGATCGTGAGATCCATCGACAACCGCGCGCCCTTGCTCTTGAGCGGGTCCTTGACCACCTGGACCACGATCTCCTGGCCGGCTTTGAGCATGTCGGTGATCTGGCGGCCCTCGCGCGAAGAGCCGCGTCCGCGGCGGGGCACATTGACCCCCGGCAGCACGATTTCATCGACGTGCAGGAAGCCGTTCTTATCCAGCCCGATGTCCACGAACGCTGCCTCCAGGCCAGGAAGCACGTTGTCGACGCGGCCCTTGTAGATGTTGCCGACGATCGAGCGGGCGCCGCGGCGCTCGAGATACAGCTCGGCGACTAGGTAGCCGGAGGACGCGCCCGCCGGCTTACGGCGCCGGCCATCCGGCCTGCTCGCGACGGTGCCCGTCGCCTCCAGTAGCGCCACGCGGGTCTCGCCGCGGTCGACGCTCACCAGTACTTGTTTCTTCAATTCTCATTCAGTCCTTTCTGTGGTCACGCGCTGAGAGCTGCGTGACCCATGGGGCCGCGTAACCACGCAGCCGTCACGAAATTAGTTGCCGGGCCTTGGATGCCGCGGCGGTCCGGGCCTGGATGTGGATCGACTGGAGCAGCCCGACGGCGATCATGGTCACGACCACCGAGGAGCCGCCGTAGCTCACCAGCGGCAGCGGAATGCCGGTGATCGGCGCGATCCCGATCGTCATCCCGACGTTGACGAAAACCTGCACCATCAACATCGCCAGGATCCCTCCTGCGATCAGCGTTCCGTACAGGTTCTTCGCGATCGTGAGAATGCGCAGCGTGCGCCAGATGATCAGCGCGTACAGCGAGAGCACGATCGCGCCCCCCACGAAACCATAGGTCTCGCCCAGCGCGGCGAAGACGAAGTCGGTGGTGGGGGCAGACAGGTAGCCGAGCCGCGTCTGGGTCGCGTGGATCCCGCGCCCGGCCCTCCCGCCTGAGCCAACCGCGATCAGCGATTGGTGAATGTTCCAGGTGGCGCTCTGCGGATTCTGGGAGGGGTGCAGAAAGCCCGTCAGCCGCTGCACCTGGTAGCCCGAGAGCACGTGCATCCCAAGGGCCGGTGCGACGATCAGCACCACCGCGATCGCGAGGAGCGCGAGCAGTGCCAGCGCCAGCAGCTGCTTGAACGACGTACCGCCCACGAACAGGATCACGAACCCCACCACGGCGAAAACGATGCTCGTGCCGAGGTCGGGCTGAGCCATCACCAGCAAGGCTGGGATCAGCGCCAGCAGCATGATCCGTGCGGTGGTCGAGCGTTCGTGTGTGCGCCGCGAGCGGTCGGTGAGGAATGCCGCCAGCGAAAGGATCAAGAGGATCTTGCCGAACTCGGATGGCTGGACCTGGAACAGCGGCAGTGGGATCCAGCGGCGGGAGCCATTGACGGCCGGCATTCCCAGCACGATCAGGTTGAGGAAGATCATCAACCCGTAGAGGCCGTATTTGTATTCGCGCAGGCGCGTGTAGTCGATGCGCGCCAGCACCAGGGCGGCCACGACGCCGATCGCCGCGTAAAGCCCCTGGCGCTCGACATAGTAGTTGCCGGAGTTGGGTGTGGCGGCCCGCAGCGTGATCAGCGAGCAGCCCACGAGCCCCAGCGCACTCAGCGCCAGCAGTGGATCGCAGCGCCGCAGAAAGCGGAACCGCTCCGGTGCCTGCTCCTCTACCGCCTGGATCGCCGTCACGGTCATAGCGTCTGCGAGGTTCCGGGGACGTACTTACCGGAGTGGCCGAAGAACCACTGCGAGAGGATCTCGCGCGCGACAGGGGCCGCGCCCACGGCACCGAAACCGCCCTGCTCGACGTGGACCGCGACCAGGATCGGCTTCTTGGTCGCCCACGCCGGCACGAAGCAGACATACCAGGCATAGTCGTGCTGCCCGTTGTACTGCGCCGTGCCGGTCTTGCCGTATACCTTCTCAGGGAAGTTCCCGAACACCGCGTCGGAGGTGCCGCCAGGGGACTGTGCGGCCTCGTGCAAACCCTCGCGGATGGCGGCCAGGTACACCGGGTTGATATGCAGGTGGCGGAGCGGCGGTGGGTCGATCCGCTGCACGACGGTGCCGTTTGCGGATTCGATCGCGGACCCGACGTGCGGGCGCACGATCGTGCCGCCGTTGGCGATCGCCGAGTAGGCGACCGCGAGCTGCAGCGGGGTCACCTGGACGTCACCCTGTCCCACCGCGAGGTTGACGTTGTCGCCCGACGACCAGGGGCGGTTGGTCCCGTCGGCGATCCCGCAGCCGCCCGGGGCGTGCTTGGGCTTGCCCTTGTACGGCCCGGTCGCGTGGTCGCACTCGTACTCGAGCTTGTTGCGCTCTGCCCGCCAGGCTGGCGTGGGCAGGGTGCCCGGCAACTCGCCACCCAGATCGATACCCGTGGGACGTCCTATTCCGTAACGATGGGCCCAATGCTGGAGCGGGCCCCCGTGGGGCGCCTGTGAGTTGAGCAGCGCGCCGAGGTTGTAGAAGAAGATGTCGTCCGAGACCCTGATCGCCTGGACGATGTTGAGCACCCCGTTGGCGACCCCGCCCGCGTTGTGGCGGCACAGCGTGCCCTGGCAGAACTTCCCGGTGTCATCGTAGGTTTCGTTCAGGCCCCAGCGACCGCTCTGGAGCGCCGCGGTTGCGGTGATCGGCTTGAACGTCGAGCCGGTGGGGCCTGGGCTCTGGATCGCGCGGTCGAGCAACGGATAGTGGTGCGAGGCCCCGAACTCGGCGTCGAATTGCGATGTGGGGATCGGCCGGGTGAACACGTTCGGGTTGTAGGTGGGCAGCGAGCCCATTGCGTAGATCTGGCCGTTCTGCGGGTTCATGGCGACGAACGCGCCCCCCTGGCCCGGGGCGTTCGTGTCAATGGACTGCTGCAGGGCGGTCTGACCGACGCGCTGCAGGTTCATGTCCAGGGAGAGCCGCAGGGTGTGGCCCGGCGTGGGCGGGGTCCCCCGCAGATAGCGCTGGAAGTTCCCAGCCGCATCGACCAGCACCCGTTGGTTGCCGTCCTGGCCCTGGAGGTAGTGGTTGTAGTACCACTCGAGCCCGGACTGCCCGACGACGTCGTTCGGGGACGCACCGCCGTAGCGCGGGTCGCGTAGTTCGGGACGCGTTATGCGACCGACCGTGCCGAACAGCTGCGCCGCCAGCGGACCGAGCGGGTAGCTGCGTTCGTAGACCTGCTGGACCTGGACCCCCGGGAAGAGATTGAGCCGCTCGAGAATGTAGAACTGCGTGTCGCGCGAGACGTTGGTCTTGATCGTCACGTTCGCGTAGGGGATCTGCGCTCGCTGCTGGGCGATGTCGCAAGGGATCGTGGCGAGGTGCTCGCGTACCGTGCGCTTCGTGGTCGCGTCGTAGACCCGGCAGCCGCGGGCGCGCATTGAGATCCCGAGCACGTGCGCCAGGCGGCGATATTCCGCCGCCCTCGCGCTCGCGGACTTGGGCAGGCTCGGCGGCGACAGCTGCACGTCCAGCGCGCGCGTGTTGTCGACCAGCAGGTTGCCACGGCTGTCGAGCACATCACCGCGCGGCGCAGCAACCGCAATCTCCCGGACGCTGCCGTTCTGGCTCGCCTGCGCCAGATATCGCTGGCCCGAGAGCACCTGCAGGAACCACAGGCGGAAGAAGATGATCGCGAACAGCGCCAGCGCGAAGGTGCCGAGGACCGTCACGCGCCGCGCGAGCTGAGGCGTCAACATCGGGGGCCGGCGCTGGTCGGGTGGCGGCTGAATCATTTGAGGCTCGAGCGAGGAATCGGGGCGAAGCCCTCGGACGGTCGCTTCAGCGGACTGAGGCCGCCCGTCGTGTAGGCGCGGCGGCGCCGGCGGCGAGGATCTTCCGGCACGGCACCGCCGAGGATGCGACGCACGATCGCGTAAACGGGCAGCGCAATCAGGGTGTTGATCAGGATCGTGATGAAGATCTGCTGCACCAGCAGCAGGCTGACCGGCGCATCGACCCCCAGCAGAAACTGGATCAGGGCCATGCCGATACCGGCGACCGCGGTGGCGGCCAGCCCTCCCGCCAACGGCACGAGCCCGTGCGAGGGGTCGTACAGCTCGCGCACGCGGCCCGACCAGTAACCAATCGCGATGTACAGCAGCGAGGTCACACCGAGCGTCTGCACGAACACGAGATCGACGAGCAGGCCACTGCCGAAGCCCATCGCGGCGCCGGCCATGGACCCGCACAGCAGACCGACTGACATCACCACGAGCGGCATCAGATCGGCGGTCACACCGAAGATCGTGATCTGCGAGACGGCGGCTTCCTGTATCAGCACGGCCCCGAAGGCCAACGCGACCAGCCGCAGGATCAGATTGGTGCGTTCGTTCACGGCACCTGCGCGCGGATGCTGCCGCCATGCGGCGCGGTCAAGACCTGAACGACGGAGAGATGGCGCAGATCGGCGGCCGGGGACACCTGGACCTCGTTGTTGTTGATCAGGTTGTTCTCGCTGGCGTTCGAGACCTGGCCGATCGGGATCCCCCTTGGGTAAAGGGAGTCCAGCGGCCCGGCCTTGTAGCCGGCGGTCACGACCAGCTGACCGATCTGCGGTCCCGGCTGTCCCGGCACGATGTGCGGCAGGTCCTGCAGCAGCAACTCGTTGGGGTTCCCGACCGCAGGCACGAGCAGTCCGCTGTCGCCGTTGCGATCCTGGACCTGTGCCGCGACGTTGACGGAGTGGTCGGTGATCAGCTCGACGAACGAGACGCTCGGGGCGACCGTCGAGACCTTGCCGACCAGTGCCCCGTCGCCGATCACGGGGTCATCCACCGCGACGCCGTCGTTGGAGCCACGGTCGATTTCGATCGTCTCGTACCACAGCGTCGGATCGCGACCGATCACGTCGCCCGTCACCGGCCGGTAGGTATCGACGTTTAGCAGCTGATCGAGATGCACCTCGCGGCTTAGCTGTCGGTTGAGAATTTCGGCGTTCTGAGCCTGAGCCAGCTGGTCCGTCAGCCCCTGAACCTTCTTGCGCAGCTGCACCACTTCCGAACGAGCGTGGAAGGTCTGGGAGAACCAGTTGGCCACGTCCCGGAATGGAGACAGCACGGTACTGGCCCCCTCCTGGATCGGAGACAGGACCTGGACGATGCCGCGCTGGACGGTGTGCAGCGGGCTACTCGGCGACTCGCCGAAGTATGCGGTAAGCAGAATCAGGGAAACGCCGACGAGCGCCGCCAGGACGGCCCGTCGCCGACGAACATATTTGTTGTGCACGGGAGATGTCTCTCTAAGAGCCCGCTCCGCGCCGCATTATCAGGACGACACATAGACCCTAATAGCGGCGGTGCCGGTTACGTGAATTCTTGCTCGATCGGTGAATGGCCTCGAACTCCTCCAGCGATCGTCCGGAGCCGACCGCCACGCAGGTCAGCGGTGACTCCGCCAAATGGGCGGGCATCTGCGTCTCGTGGCGCAGGCGCTCGTCCATCCCCTGTAACAGCGACCCACCTCCAGCCAACATGATGCCACGGTCCATGATGTCCGAAGCCAACTCCGGTGGCGTTCGGTCCAGCGTCTCCTTGACCGCATCGACGATCTGCGAGACGGGCTCCTCGAGCGCGCCGCGGATCTCCTCGCTCGTCAGCACGACCGTCTTCGGCAGGCCCGAGACCATATCGCGGCCGCGGATCTCGGCCTGCACCTCCTCCGCCATGGTGAAGGCCGAGCCGATCTCGAGCTTGACCTCCTCGGCCGTCTGCTGGCCGATCAGAAGCTTGTACTCGCGCTTGACGTAGTTGATGATCGCTTCGTCAAGCTCGTCGCCGCCCACCCGGATCGACTGCGAGACGACGATCCCGCCGAGCGAGATCACGGCCACCTCGCTGGTGCCGCCGCCGATGTCGACGACCATCGAGCCAGTCGGCTCGCCGACCGGCAGGCCCGCACCGATGGCGGCCGCCATCGGCTCTTCGATCAGATAGGCCTGACGCGCGCCCGCCGATAGACAAGCCTCCTCGACCGCGCGCTTCTCCACGCCGGTGACGCCGCTGGGGACGCACACCACCACGCGGGGGTGGGCCCAACGGTTCTGGTGGACCTTCTGGATGAAGTGGCGCAGCATCTCCTCGGTGACCTCGAAGTCGGCGATGACGCCGTCTTTGAGCGGCCGGATGGCCTGGATCGTCCCCGGGGTGCGGCCCAGCATGCGCTTGGCCTCGATGCCGACGGCGTGGACCTCGCCGGTGCGCGAGTCGACCGCCACCACGCTCGGCTCCGAGAGCACGATGCCGCGCCCACGGACGTAAACGAGCGTATTGGCAGTCCCCAGATCGACCGCCATGTCGCGGCCGCCGAATCCTGTCAGATACGTGAAAAACCCCATATATACGGAGGTGGCGAGGACGCCAAACGGATCGGCGGAATGACGGGAAGCTCCAACCAGGCTGCCTGCTCCGTTCGCTGGGCGAGTGTAGCGGTTTGCGGGCAAAAGCCTCTTGACCCGAGGGGCTCCTGGCGCCGCGTTAGAACACGCTTAACGTCGCAAAGTGCGGGGCCGAAAACGGGCCGTCGACAATAAGCGTCACACAAGCGTCGTTTCGCCACCAGAGTGGTTTGAGGGGCGAATCCGTCGACGTTCAGCGCCAAGCGCCCGAGGTTCGGCGCCAGGGCGCCCCGCAGGAGCGTAAAGACCCCCCTCAGCCAAGCAGCTCCGGCGCCAAATCCAGCAGCAGCGCCACCGGCAGCCCGACCACGTTGTAGTAATCGCCCTCGACAGCGCGCACCAGGGCCGCGCCAAACCCCTGGATCGCATAGGCCCCGGCGCGGCCCTCCCACTCCCCGGTCGCGAGGTACCACTCGATCAGGCGCTCGTCCAGCGCGCGGAACTCCACGGTCGTCGTGGCGGCCGAGAGCAGCGGCCGCTGCTCCTGCCCCAGCAGACAGAGCCCTCCGATCACCAAATGCCTCCGTCCCGACAGGGCCCGCAGCGTCTCCCGCGCCTCATCGGGCGACGAGGGCTTGCCATAGCTCCTCTGCCCCAGCGCCACCACGGTGTCGGCGCCGAGCACGACCGCGCCCGGAGCGGACACCGCGGCCGCCTTGCGGTAGGCGTTCTCGACCGCGACCTCGTGCGGCGGCCCACTGACGAGCTCCTCCACCTCAGGCGCGCGGACTTCAAAAGCAACACCCAGCTGCTCCAAGATCGCCCGCCGCTGGGGCGACCTCGAGGCCAGGATCAACCCAGCTCGGGGAAGAACAGGGCCACCTCGCGTGCCGCCGAAGCGGGCGAGTCCGAGCCGTGAACCATGTTCTGACCGACGGCGATCGCATACTCGCCGCGGATCGAGCCGGCATCAGCTCGCAGGGGATCGGTGGCCCCGATCACCTGGCGCGCCGCTTCTACCGCCCGCTCTCCCTCGAGCACCATCGCGACCAGCGGCCCCGAGGTGATGAACTCCACGAGCTCCTCGAAGAACGGCTTGCCCTCGTGTTCGGCGTAATGGCGCTCGGCCAGCTCGCGGTCCATCGTCATCAGCCTCAGAGCCTGCAGACGCAGTCCCTTGCGCTCGAAGCGGGCGATGATCTCCCCGCTCAGGCCGCGCGCGAACGCGTCAGGCTTGACGAGGATCAGCGATCGCTCCATAACGGTCCGGGGCGCGCTGCGCTACGGGCGACTGGTCTGGGGGCGGGTGGGCAGCGGCGCACTCTGCGCCGGCCCGGCCGCCGGCGGCCTGACGGCCGTCTGCCTGGTGATGGGCTGACGGGTCGGCGCCGGCCGCGAGGCCATCGCGCCATCGCTGAGCTGGGCGCCGGCCGGTTCGGGGGCGGGTTCGCGACGACGGCGGACGCGGCGCGCGGTGGGAGCCGCGAAGCCGACCTCCGACTCGCAGAAGGGGCAGATCTTCCAGCCTGGCTCCAGCGGCTTGCCGCACACCCGGCAGGGTTCTTTGAGCTTGCGCAGGCAGTGCGGGCAGCGCAAAAAGTCCTTCTCGACGGGGAAATCGCAGTGCGGGCAGGTCTGGTACCCAAGCTGGGCCAGACGCGCCTCGGCGGCCTGCATCTCGAGATCGCGTTCGCGCACGTCCTCGAGGTACTCAGGCGGGCGCACGATCGCGTACACGATCGTGCCCACGAACGGGAACAGCGCGGCGGCGGTCGCGCAGCCCACCAGCAGGGGATCGGCGACGCGGCGGCGGGCGTCGGCGTACGTCCAGTACACGAGCGCGAGCCAGATGATCACGAGGAACAAAATCAGCAGGTTGACCGCGAGGTTGAGCCCGCTGCTTTTGATCCCGAAGACGGCGAAGGCCATCATTGCCAGTTCCAGTGTAATCGCCAGCCGTTTGCCAGAGCGCGCAGTGCCTTAGAGGAAGACCCGCCCGAACAGGTACCCGATCCCAAAGAACACCAAAATCGTGGTTGCCACAAGCAGCGCAACCAGTCCGATCATTGCCAGGAACCGAGGCTGTTCGGCAGCGTTGTCTATTGCCTGCCTGGTTGTTTCACCGCCCGCCCTCGTGTTCCTGCTCGAAGCCATGCGCGATCGCTTTACAGGGTCGAGGCGTGCTCGAGCGCTTCGGCGCCAAGCAGATCGGCCACGAGGTAGATCGAACCGGTCGCCAGTACCACTCCACCCCGCCCGGCCAGCGCATGCCCGCGCGCGAGCGCAGCCGCGGGGCCGCGCACGATCTCCGTGGGCGGTCCCTCCAGCTGGCGCGCGAGCGACTCGAGCGTTGGCGGCGGCAAAGCACGGGGATTATGAGAGTTCGTACAGATCAGTGCGTCGCTGTGCGCGAGCAGCGTCCCCAGCATCGCCGCCGCGTCCTTGTCGTCGAGGATCGAGACGACCGCGACCAGCGGCTTGCGGCCCGCCGCCACCTCGGGCAATGACTCCACCAGCGCGGCCATCCCCTCCGGATTGTGAGCGCCGTCGATCATGGTCAGCGGATCGTGCCCCACCACTTGGAGGCGCCCCGGCACGAGCACCTCGGCAGCGGCCCGGGCGACCGCCCGTTCGTCGAGCTGACCGAGGTAGGCGCGCGCCGCCTCCCGCGCCAGGGCGAAGTTGCGTCGCTGGAACGAGCCGAGCGCGGCCACGGGCACGCCGGCGTCCTCCGGCGCGCACACCACATGGGCACCGCGCTCGGATGCAACCCGGCGAGCCGCCGCGAGCGCGTCCGGATGCAGCCCGTACCCGAGCGCGAGAGTGCCGCCCTCGCGCACCACATCGAGCTTTTCGCCGGCGATGTGGGTGATGGTCGGGCCCAGCCAGCGGGTGTGTTCGAGTCCCACCGTGGTCAGCACCTGCACGGTGGAGGGGATCACGTTGGTCGCGTCGTAGCGGCCGCCAAGCCCGGCCTCGATCACGGCTACTTCGACCTGTCGCCGCGCGAGCTCCGAATAGGCCGCCGCCGTCAGAACCTCGAACTGGGTGACCTGGTCGCCCTCCGCGAGCGAACGGTTGACCAGCTCAGCCGCCCGCGCCGCGCGCTGCACGGCGGCTCCAAACGCGGCCGGCGCCAGGTCGCGCTCGGCGATCCTGATTCGCTCGGCAAACGAGACCAGATGGGGCGAGGTGTAGGTACCGGTGCGCAGCCCGTGGCGCCGGAGGATCGCCGCGATCATGCGCGTGGTCGACGACTTGCCGTTCGTGCCGACCACGTGGATCGAGCGAAAGTCAAGCTGGGGATGGCCGAGCGCGGTCATCAGTCGCCGCATGCGGTCGAGGCCGAAGCGCATGCCGAACAGCTCGAGCGAGCGCAGGTAGCGCTCGGCGTCGGCCAGCGACCAGCCCGGCGCAGCGTCGCGGCGAGCGCTCACAGGGCCTCGAGCTCCGCCGTCAGCCGCGCGAGCTTGCCGCGCTCGGCCTCCACCACAGCCGCCGGCGCCTTCTCGACGAAAGCGTCGTTGGCGAGCTTGGCGCGCACACGCGCGAGCTCGCGTTCGATGCGCTCGCGTTCCGCCGCGCGCTTGCGCGAAGCCGCGGCAGGATCGAAACCGTCAGCCGAGATCACCTCGAGCGTGCCGCCCTCGATGGGGACGGAAGCAACGGCCGCGCCGCCGTCGTCCACCAGCGCCACCCGCGCCAGCCGGCTCAGGTGCTCGCTGGTCTGCTCAAAGCCCGGCGCCTCGAGCCGTCCGCTGACGCGTGCGCCCGCCTTGAGCCCGGCCTGGTCGCGCCAGCGCCGGATCGCCTGCACCGCCTCGATGGTGCGCCCGAGCACGCGCTCGGCTTCCTCGTCCTGCGGGGGCCGCGCCCCCTCGACCCGCCCCGCGAGTAGCCCCTCCGCTCCCGGCAGGTACGCGTAGATCTCCTCGGTCACAAACGGGATCAGCGGGTGAGCGAGCGCCAGCGTCTCGGTCAGGACATACAGCAGCGTCGCCTGAACCTCGGGCTCGCCGTCCCGCAGCCGCGGCTTGACCAGCTCGAGGTACCAATCACACAGCTCGGCGTAGATGTAGTCGTACAGCGCCAGCGCCGCGTGGGCGAAGTCGTAGCCCTCGAGTCGGCCCGAGACCTCCTCGCGGGCGCGGTGAAGACGGGAGAGGATCCAGCGGTCCTCGATTCGCGCCGGCCGGGCTTCGGCGCGGGCCTCGGCACCAACTCCCAGCAGGATCAGCCGGGCGGCGTTCCACAGCTTGTTGGTGAGCTGGCGTCCCTGCCCGATCTTCTCTTCGGAGAACTTGACGTCCTGCGTAGAGGACATCGCGAGCAGCCCCCAGCGCAGGGCGTCTGCGCCATAGGCCGGAAACTCGCCTCCCTGCTCGAACACGGGCGGACGAGGCCCTCCCTCCATCAGGTCCATCGGGTCGATGCCGGTGCCCAGCGACTTCGACATGCGCCGGCCGTCGGGCGCCTGGATGATCGCGTGGATGTGGACGTCTGAGAAAGGCGCCTCGCCAGTGAACTCGAGCCCCATCATCACCATGCGCGCCACCCACAAAAAGATGATGTCCCGCGCCGTGACCAGCACGTCGGTGGGATAGAAGGCCCGCAGCTCGGGGGTCTGCTCGGGCCAGCCAAGCGCGGCGAACGGCCACAGCGCGCTCGAGAACCAGGTGTCGAGCACGTCGGGGTCGCGCTCCCAGCCGCGGCCCGCCGGCGGCTCGACGCCCACATAGGTCTCCCCGCGCCGGTACCAGACTGGCAGGCGGTGGCCCCACCACAGCTGGCGGGACAGCACCCAGGGACGGATGTTCTCAAGCCAGTTCAGGTAGACGCTCGCGTTAGAGGCGGGGTGAAAGCGGACCCGGCGCGAGCGCACGGCCTCGATCGCGGGCGCCGCGAGCTCGTCCATGCGCATGAACCACTGCAGCGACACCAGCGGCTCGATGCGCTCGCCCGAACGTTGCGAGAACGGCACCGCGTGCCGGTAGTCCTCGATCCGCGTGACCAGTCCCTGGTCGCGCAGCTCCGCCACCACAGCCTGCGCCGCCTCGGCGGCGGTGAGGCCTCTGAAGCGCTCCGGGGCGGCTTCGCTGATGCGGCCGTCCTCCCATATCACGCTGATCTGCTCAAGCCTGTGCCGGCGACCGATCTCGAAATCGTGGGGATCATGCCCGGGGGTCACCTTCAGCGCACCCGTACCGAAGTCGGGACGCACGTGTTCGTCGGCGATGATCTGGAGCCGCCGCCCGACAAGCGGCAGGATCGCGCTCTCCCCGACCAGACGCTCGTAGCGCGCATCGGACGGATTGACCGCGATCGCGACGTCGGCCAGCATCGTCTCCGGGCGCACGGTCGCGACCGTGATCGCGCCCGAGCCCGAGGCCAGCGGGTAGTCGATGTAGTACAGGGTGTCGGTGACCTCGATGTCATCCACTTCGAGGTCTGAGATCGCCGAGCGGCTGCCCGGGTCCCAGTTGACGAGGTAGCGGTCGCGGTAGATGTAGCCCTTCTCGTAGAGGGCGACGAAGACCTTGAGCACGGCCTCGGCGTAGGCGGGATCGAGCGTGAAGCGCTCGTCGTGGTAGTCGCACGAGGCGCCGAGCCGCTTGAGCTGGCCGATGATCTTGCCGCCGTATTGAGCGCGCCATTCCCACACCCGCCGCTCGAACGCCTCGCGCCCGAGCCGCTCGCGGCTGGACCCCTCGGCGGCGAGCATCTGCTCCACCTGGGTCTGGGTGGCGATGCCCGCGTGGTCGGTGCCGAGGATCCACTTGGCGCGCCGCCCACGCGCGCGATGGCGGCGGATCAGCGCGTCCATGATCGTGTCCTGGAAGGCGTGGCCCATGTGCAGTGACCCGGTCACGTTTGGAGGCGGGATCGCGATCGAGTAGTTCTCGGTGGCCGTCCCGTCGGGGGCGGGATGGAACAACCCCGAAGAAAGCCAGCGCTCGAGCACCCTCGGCTCGACCTCCGAGGGGTCGTAGCGGGTCCTGTCCTTCAGCGCGGCCACAAAGCCAGTCTAAGTAGCCGCCGGCACATGTGCCGGCGGCCCGGGCCGATCATGATCGGCCCGGCCGGGGCGCGCATGCGCGCCCCGGACACGATCACATCGAAGGGAGCTAAGCGGCTTCTTCCGCGGGCGCGGCGACAGTCACCAGCGTCGGCGGCACGTTCTTGTCGATCGTCTCGCGCGTGACCACGCACTTCTGCACGTCGCGACGCGAGGGCAGCTCGAACTGAACCTCCAGCAGCACCTCTTCGACGATCGAGCGCAGGCCGCGGGCGCCGGTATCGCGCTCGAGCGCCTTGTCGGCCACCGAGGACAGCGCGTCGTCGGCGAACACCAGCTCGATGCCGTCGAACTGGAAGAAGCGCTGGAACTGCTTGACGAGCGCGTTGCGGGGCTCGGTCAGGATCTCCATGAGCTCATCACGCGAGAGCTGGTGGATCGCCGACATCACCGGCAGGCGGCCGATGAACTCGGGGATCAGGCCGTACTGGATCAGGTCCTCGGGCAGGCAGTGCTCGAAGATCTCGCCTGTGTCGCGCTGGTCCTTGGATTGGATCGCCGCGCCGAACCCGATCCCCTGATGGCCAATGCGCCGCTCGATCACCTTGTCGAGGTTGGCGAAGGCGCCGCCGCAGATGAACAGCACGTTGGTGGTATCGATCGAGAGGAACTCCTGGTGGGGATGCTTGCGACCGCCCTGGGGCGGAACCGACGCGGTGGTGCCCTCGAGGATCTTCAGCAAAGCCTGCTGCACGCCCTCGCCGGAGACGTCGCGCGTGATCGAGGGGTTGTCAGCCTTGCGCGCGATCTTGTCGACCTCGTCGATGTAGATGATCCCGGTCTCGGCCTTCTTGACGTCATAGTCGGCGGCCTGGATCAGCTTCAGCAGGATGTTCTCGACGTCTTCGCCGACGTAGCCGGCCTCGGTCAGGGCGGTAGCGTCAGCGATCGCGAAGGGCACGTTGAGGATGCGCGCGAGCGTTTGCGCCAGCAGCGTCTTGCCGCATCCCGTCGGCCCGAGCAAGAGGATGTTCGACTTCTGCAGCTCGATCTCGTCCTCGTCGGACTGCATCATCTGAACGCGCTTGTAGTGGTTGTAGACGGCCACCGAGAGCGTGCGCTTGGCCTGCTCCTGGCCCACCACGTACTCGTTCAGCACGTCGTAGATCTCGCGCGGCTTGGGCAGGTTGTCGATGTCGAAGCTGGGAGCGGCCGACAGCTCCTCGTCGATGATCTCGTTGCAGAGATCGATGCACTCGTCGCAGATGTAGACGCCCGGCCCGGCGATCAGCTTCTTGACCTGCCGCTGCGACTTACCGCAGAAGGAGCAGAGAAGCTGTTCGTTGGAGTCCGTGGGACGTGCCATACGGTTCCCTCTCGCCACGGCGGCTACGGAGGCCGCCTCTTGCAAAGACTAGTGGCTCAGTGGTGCGAGATCACCCGGTCGATGATCCCGTACTCCTGAGCCTCATCGGGGCTCATAAATTTGTCGCGGTCAGTGTCCTGGCGGACCTTGTCGAGGTCCTGTCCGGTGTGCTTGGCAATGATCTCGTCGAGCCGGCGGCGCACGCCGATGATCTCCTGCGCGTGGATCTCGATGTCGGTCGCCTGGCCCTGGAAGGCGGACGAGACCTGGTGGATAAGGATCTTCGCGTTGGGCAGCGCCATGCGCTTGCCCTTGGCGCCGCCCGCCAGCAACAGCGCGCCCATCGACATCGCGATCCCGACGCAGATCGTCTGCACGTCGGGCTTGATGAACTGCATCGTGTCGTAGATCGCGAGCCCCGCGTAGACCGACCCGCCGGGGGAGTTGATGTAGATCGAAATGTCCTTGTCCGGGTCCTCGGACTCGAGGTGCAGCAGCTGCGCCACGATCAGGTTCGCGATCTGGTCGTCCACCGGAGTGCCCAAAAAAATGATGCGCTCGTTCAGCAGCCGGCTGAAGATGTCGAAGGCCCGCTCGCCGCGGGAGGTCTGCTCGACGACCATCGGTACCAGTGGGCTCATGACTCTCGCTTTTTTCGCTTCCCTCGCCGGAATCCTCCCCGCGGGGCCGGTGGCCGGCCCGGGGAGTCGAATGTAGCAATGCGGCTCCGTCAGCCGCCGGGGGTCCAGAGCTGGCCGGAGCCCTCCTCGGCGGACTCCTTGTCGGGCGTCCACAGCTTCTCCCGCGCGCGCGCCTGCTCGGGGGGAATGGGCTTGGCTTCCCTGACGAGCAGCGCCACCGCCTGGCGGCTGGCCAGCTCGTCGCGCAGGGGCTCGAGCGAGCCGCGCTTGCGCAGGTCCTCCAGCAGCTTCTCGGGCTTGCGGCCGTCACGCTCGGCCAGGGGGCGAAGCTCCTCGAGCACCTCCTCGTCGGAGGGCTTGATGCCCTCCGCCTCGACCACCGCCGCCAGCACTGCCTCGCGCCTGAGCGCCGTCTCGGCTTCGGGCTCGGCCTCCTGGGCGAGCTTCTCCTCGTCGGAGCCGGCGATGCGCAGATAGTTGTCCTTCGAGATGCCCTGGCGCTCGAGCGCGTGCAGGGTCTCGTGTACGAGCTCGTGCGCGCGGGCGTGGACGAGTTTGGCCGGGACCTCGACCTGAGCATGCTTCACCACGGCGTCCACCGCGGCACGCTCAAACTCCGACTCCACGGCGCGCTCGTCCGCCTCCCTGAGGCGGTTGGCGATGTCCTCGCGCAGCTCCTCGAGCGTGTCGTAGCCCGCCGACTCCGAGGCGAAGTCGTCGTCGAGCTGCGGCAGGCGCTTGGCCTTGACCTCGTTGACCGTGACCTCGAAGGTGGCTTGGCGGCCGCGGAGGTGCTCGGGGTGCTCGTCGGGGAAGGTGACCTCGACGGATCGCTGGTCGCCCGCCGAGGCGCCCAGCAGGCCCTCGTCGAACCCGGGCAGCAGGCGGCCGGTGCCCAGTTCGAGCAGCTGGTCGCGACCCTCTGCGCCCTCCAGAGGGGCGCCGTCGACCGTGCCCGTGTAGTCGATCACGACAAAGTCACCACTCTCGGCGGGCCGCTCGACGCGCTCGAGCGTGGCCAGGCGCTCGCGCAGGGCTTCGAGCTCCTGGTCTATCTGTTCGGGCTCCGCGCGGGGCTCGCGGCGGCCGATCTCAAGCCCCTTGTACTCGCCAAGGCGCGCCTGCGGCCGCACCCCGACCTCGATCGTGAACGAAAACTTTTCCCCCTCCGCAGGGTGGTTCTCGACCTTGAGCTCGGGATCGCCGACGGGCGTGACGCCGGCGGCGTCGATCGCCTCCTGGTACCACCGAGCCAGCGAGCTGCGCACAGCTTCGTCCACCACCGCCTCGCGTCCCAGCCTGCGGATCACGACCGGGGGCGGAATCTTGCCGCGGCGAAAGCCCGGGATCCGCAGCTGACGCCCGAGCTCGCGCGCGGCCTGCTGGACGCGGCGCTCCACCTCGTCGGCTGGGACCTCGGCGGCGAGGCGCACCCGCGACTCGGGCAGTTCGGTGACGGTTGTCTGCACGGCCATGGCGTGCTGGACGATAGCTTGGGCGCCCGTGCGCGCCCGTCTCTCCCGCTTCGCCGGCTGGCTGGTGACGAGCCCGCCGGCGTTCTTCGTCGGCTTCGTGCTCGAGCTGATGGCCTACTGGTGGAGCGTGCTCAGGCGCTCGCTCAGGCGTCGGACGCGGGCGTCCTGACCAGGTTGCGGACCTCGCGCAGCGCCACCGGCAGTGTGGTCATGTCGTAGCTGCGCGAAGCGCGGATGTCGGTGAGGATGCCCCGCACGCGTTCCACCGCGGTCTCGTTGCGCTGCACCCAGGCGGCGATCGCCTGCTCGGCGTCCTCGTCCTGCTCGGCGCGCTCCAGCACTTCCTGGGTGATCGCTCGGTGCAGGCTGTAGAGGTCGTCGCGCAGCGCGGCGCGGGCGAGCGCCTGCCAGCGGTTGGCGCGGGGCAGCTCGAGGATCCGCTCGCGCAGCCAGGTGAGCACGATCTCCGAGCCGATCGCGAAGTAGGCGTGCATCACCGCGTCGAGCGGCCTGGAGGTGGCCTCCGCGACCTCGACGATGTCGAACACGGACACCAGCACCGGCATGCTGGCCACCCGCACCGCGAGCTCCTTGGGAGCGCCGGCCTCGGTCAGCTCGTGCACCCGCCCCTCGAACGCCTCGCGGTCGGTGTCGTCGAGCGCCTCCGGCAGCGCCTGTTGGAGCACCTTCGCCCCTTCCTCGAAGCGGCGCGTGGTGGCCTCGATCTCGACTCCGCGCGGGTGGCCGCGAACGAGCCAACGGGTCGCCCGCTCCACCAGCCGCCGACCCTCGAGCAGCATGCGCAGCTGAACGTCGGCCGCGACCTGATTGTCGAGCGCCTCGACCTGCTCCCAGAACGCGCGCATCTCGAACACCTCGCGCGCCACCGCATAGGCTCGCGCCAGGAGCGAGGCGGCGCAGCCGGTCTCCTCCTGCAGCCTGAAGGTGAAGGTGGTGCCGCCGCGGTCGACCAACTGGTTGGCGACCACGGTCGCGATGATCTCGCGCCGCAGGCGGTGGCTCTGCATCTGTTCGCCGTAGCGGTCCGGCAGGGGCGGCGGGAAGTAGCGCTCGAGGTCGTGGCCCAGGTAGGGGTCCTCGGGCAGGTCGGATTCGAGCAATTCGCTGTACAGGTGAATCTTGCAGTAGGCCATCACCACCGCCAGCTCCGGCGACAGCAGGCCCTCATGGGCCGCCTTGCGGTCGGAGATCCCCTCCTCGGTTGGGAGGAACTCGAGTTCGCGGTCCAGCACCGCCAGCTGTTCGAGGTGGTGGATCAAGCGGTCGTGGACATCGACCATCGAGTCGGCCTGCGCGCGCGCCAGGCTCAGTGCCTCGGTCTGGGTGTAACAGCCGTACAAGACCCGCTCGGCGACCGGATCGGTCATCTCCGCGAGCAGCTCATTGCGCTCCTCCTCGCCGAGCTCGCCGCTCGTGACCAGCTGCCGGAGCAGGATCTTGATGTTGACCTCGAGGTCGGAGGTGGCGACCCCGCCGACGTTGTCGATCGCGTCAGTGTTGATCGCGCCGCCTTCGTGATCGGGACCGCCGTGTGAGGCGTATTCGATCCGGCCGCGCTGGGTGAAGCCGAGATTGCCGCCCTCGCCGACGACGCGGCAGCAGAGCTCCTCGCCATCGACGCGCAGCGAGTCGTTTGTCTTGTCGCCGGCCTCGGCGTGGCTTTCGTCCGAGGCCTTGACGTAGGTGCCGATGCCGCCGTTGAACAGCAGGTCGACGGGGGCGCGCAGGATGGCCTGGATCAGCTCGGCCGGCGAGAGCTCGCTGGCTTCGATCGCCAGCGCCTTTTGCACCTGCTCGGAGATTGGGATCGACTTGGCGCTGCGCCGGTACACCCCTCCCCCCTCGGAGATCGCCTCCTCGGAGTAGTCGCTCCACGCCGAGCGTTCCATCTCGAACAGACGCTTGCGCTCCTTGAAGCTCCGCTCCGGATCGGGATTCGGATCGAGAAACACGTGCATGTGGTTGAAGGCCGCCAGCAGCTTGATGTGGGGAGAAAGGAGCATGCCGTTGCCGAACACGTCGCCCGACATGTCGCCGATCCCGACCACCGTGAAATCCGTCGTCTGGATGTCCTGGCCGAGCTCACGGAAGTGACGCTTGACCGACTCCCAGGCGCCGCGCGCCGTGATGCCCATGACCTTGTGGTCGTAGCCCCGGGATCCGCCCGAGGCGAAGGCGTCGCCCAGCCAGAAGTCGTATTCGGCGGAGACCTCGTTGGCGATGTCCGAGAACGCTGCGGTGCCCTTGTCGGCGGCCACCACGAGGTAAGGGTCGTCGTCGTCGTAGCGGACCACGTCCTCGGGGTGGAGCACCTTGCCGTCCGCGATGTTGTCGGTCAGGTCGAGCAGACCGCGCAGGAAGGTCTTGTAGCACTCGATCGCCTCCTGCTGGAGCGCCTCCCGGCCTCCCTCGGCGGGCGGCCGCTTGACCACGAACCCGCCCTTGGATCCCACGGGGACGATCAGCGCGTTCTTGACCATCTGCGCCTTCATCAGCCCTAACA
The DNA here is from genome assembly GCA_039583645.1 of Solirubrobacteraceae bacterium. Taxonomy (GTDB): domain Bacteria; phylum Actinomycetota; class Thermoleophilia; order Solirubrobacterales; family Solirubrobacteraceae; genus Palsa-465. The sequence goes on along the minus strand of JAVKSP010000013.1, from coordinate 6,309 downwards.
CCTCGGTGCGGAAGTCCTCGGGGCGGTCCGACCAGCGCAAGCCCCCGCGCGCGACCTTGCCCCCGCGCAGGTGCACGCCCTCCACCCGGGGGGAGTAGACGAAGATCTCGAATCGCGGGCGGGGCTGGGGCAGGAAGGGGATCGCGGTGGGGTCGAGCTTGAACGAAAGCTGTCCGCGGTCCTGGCAGAAGTACGACGTGCGCAGGATCGCTTGCACCACCGTCAGGAAGCTGCGCAGGATGCGGTCTTCGTCGAGGCTCTCGACGGTGTCGATCCGTTCCTCGATTTCCTGCGTGAGCGACTGGGCCTTGTCGTCGTCGTGCTCGCGGGGGTGCAGGCGCGCCGCGAACAGCGCCATCAGCAACCCCGCCACATCCGGGTGGCGCAGCAGCGTGCGCACCATGTAGGCGTCCGAATACGGGATCGCGGCCTGGCGCAGGTAGCGGGCGACCGCGCGCAGCAGCGCGACCTCGCGTCCTGAGAGCGACGCCGCCAGCACCAGCCCCCCGAGCCCGTCGTCCTCGAGCTCACCCCGCCACACCCCGAGAAAAGCCTCCTGGAAGGCCTCTCGTACGCGCTCGATGTCGTCGGCCGCGGCGCGCAAACCGAAGTCGTACAGCCACACCGGGTCCGAGTCGCGCGGCCGGATCTCGTAGGGGTGCTCGTCGACGACCTTCGCGCCCATGTGCTCGAAGGTCGGCAAAACGTCCGAGAGCGCGACGTCGGCGGAGCTGAAGAGCTCGCAGCGAATCGCGTCCGGCGGCGCCTTGACGTCCTCTTCCTCGGCGGGGCGGTACAGATGGATGATGGGGCCGCCGTCGCGGAGCAGCTCTTCGAGCTGCGCGGTGTCCGCCACCGCGGACCGTGCGCCGTGATCTTCGCGGTAGGCGGGCGGGAAGGCGGACTCATAGCGCCGGTACAGCGACTGCCCGCGCTCGGACCCATGCTCGTCGATCAGAGCCGCGCGTAACTCGTCGCCCCAGTTGCGAACCGCTCGCAGCAGGCGGCGCTCGATCGCCGCTGCGTCGTAGTCAGGGATGCCGTCGGTGCAGTGGACGATGTAGTGCACGCGCACCAGCACCGACTCGGACAGATGCAGCGTCCAATCGACGTGGCTGCCGCCGAACTCCTCGCACAAGATGCGCGCGATGCGCTCGCGGTTCTGGGTGTTGAAGCGGTCGCGCGGGAAGATCACCAGGCAGGCGACGAAGCGGTCCAAGGGGTCATCGCGCACGAACAGGCGCAGGCGCTGGCGCTCGCCCAGGCCGAGGATGCCCATCGCGATCTCGAACAGCTTGTCGTCCTCGATTTGGAACAGGGAGTCGCGCGGGTAGGCCTCGAGGATCTCCAGCAGCGCCTTCGAGTCGTGGCTCGCCGGCGGGAAACCGGCTCGCTCCAGCACGCGCTTGACCTTGCCCCGCAGCATCGGGATCTGCAACGGGCTCTCGCGGTATGCGTAATGCGTGAAGAGGCCGAGGAAGCGCCGCTCGCCGACCACCTCGCCGTCTTCGTCGAACTTGCGGATGCCGATGTAGTCGAGGTACGCGGGGCGGTGGACCGTGGAGCGCGAGTTGGCCTTGGTCACCACCAGCAGATGCCGGGAGCGCGCCAGCTCGAGCGCACGCGGTTTGAGCTTGGTGAACCTCCGCTTGGGCGCGCCGCGCAGGATGCCGAGGCCCGAGCCCTTCACCGGCTCAAGCCCCCATTCGCCGTCCTTGCAGACGAAGTCGTACTCGCGGTAGCCGAGGAAGGTGAAGTGATCGTCGGCCAGCCAGTGCAGCAGCTGGATCCCTTCCTGGATCTCGGCGCGCTCGATCGGCGGCGGGTTCGATTCCAGCTCGTCGGCGATCGCGGCGGTGCAGTTGCTCATCGCGTGCCAGTCGTGCACGGCCGCGGCGACGTCATCGAGCACCTTGGCGACGCTTTCCTGCAGACGCTTGCGCGCCTGGGCATCGTCCTCGTGCGTGACCTCGGCGCGCAGGATCGACTCCTCCGTGGCGTCCGGCGCCTCCTGCCCGGACTCGACCACCTCCGTCAGGCGTCCCTGCTCGTCGCGCCTGAAACGCATCATGGGATGGATCACGAGGTCGATCGCGTACCCCTGGCGGTTGAGCTCCATCGTCACCGAGTCGACCAGGAAGGGCATGTCGTCGCCGACGATTTCGACCACCGTGTGTGGCGAGGCGTATCCATCCTCCTCCGCGGCCGGGTTGTATACGCGGACCTTCGCCTCCCCGGGGCGGCGCTGCTGGGCCAGGCGCCAGTGGGCGGCCGCGGCACAGTAGAGCTCGTCCGCGCCGCGATCGGCGAGATCCTGGGGCGCCACCCAGTGGTAGTACTGGCGCACGAAGGCCTCGAACCTTTCGGCGTCATCGCTGCTGGAGAGCCGGTCGTGCGCCTGCGCGCAAACCGACTCGATTAGCTCAGACTCGAGGCCTTCGGTCTTGAGCGCCATTTATTGACCCGTCACCTGTCCGGTGGAAAACGTCCCGCTTCCAGCCTACTGCGCCGCGTTTGCCGATGCAGCCGTTGGGGTTCGCGAGCCGACTACTCTTGGTCTGGACATGCGTCGACTGTTGCTGCCCAGCTCGGCGATCGCGGTCGCCGCCGCCCTGGTGGCGCTGTTGGTATTCGCGATCGCAGGAAAGGGTGCCAGTGACACGATCGAGGCCCAGCTCGCCCACGGCGTGCAGCCGGTCGCTCCCGACGCCCACACCATCCTGCCGGTGCTCGACTCATCTCGCCGAGTCAGCCTCGCCGGGCTGCAGGGCAAGGTGATCGTGTTGAACATCTTCGCCTCCTGGTGCACGCCCTGCCGGGCGGAAGCGCCGATCCTCGAGCGCACGCAGCGCCAGATCGCGGGCCGCAACGCGAGCGTGGTCGGCGTCACCTATCTCGACAACTCGGTTGACTCAGAACAATTCGTGCGCCAGGAGCACATCTCCTACCTGGTGCTGCGCGATGTGAGCGGCAACTTCGTCAGCGCCTTCGGAACGGACGCCGTGCCTGAGACGTTCGTGATCAACCGCGCCGGACGAGTCACGGCGGTGAGCCGGGGCCCGGTCGACAGCGAATGGCTCCGCAGCGCGCTGCGGCCGCTGCTCGGCCACAGCGTGTGAGACGGATCGCCGCCTTCCTGCTCGCCGTGGCGCTACTCGCCGGGCCCACGGCCGGCTTGGCGCTGGCGCCGGGGTCCGCGGCCGCCGCCCGCCGCCCCCGCACCTCGCTGATGACGGTCCAGAACGACCTCATGTGCACCGCCTGTCACGAGCCGCTGGCGAACTCCCAGTCTCCGCAGGCCAATTCCGAGCGCGCGCTGATCCGCCATCTGATCGCGCTCGGCGACACCAAGGCCCAGATCGAGCGGGTGATGGTCGCCCAGTACGGCCCCTCGGTGCTCGCGCGGCCACCGGCGCAAGGCTTCAACCTGTCGGTTTACATCCTGCCCCCGGCGGCGGTGCTGGTGGGGCTGGCCGTGATCGGCTTCGCGGTCGTGCGCTGGCGTCGCAGCGCGCGGCTGCGGGCGGCAGCCGAACCCGCGGCGGCGCCGCTTGGGGCCGCCGACGCCCGCCGGCTGGAGGAGGAGCTGGCGGGGTTCGACGGCTGAGCTTCTGACTACATAGATTGCGGCGCGCTCACGCCGAGCAGCCCCAGCGCGGTCCCGATCAGGCCTCCGGCGGCGGCGGACAGCGCCAGGCGCAGGCTCTCCACCGCCTCGGGCTCGGCGCCCAGCACCCGGCAGTCGCGATAGAAGCCCGTGAACTCCTGGGCCAGCTCGAGCGCGTAGGCGGCGATCCGGTGCGGCGCGCGGCGCATCGCCGCCTCGTCGATCTCGGCCGGGAACGCTGCCAGCTTCTTGATCAGGTTGCGTTCGGCGGGTTCGAGCGGGCCGTCGCCCCAGTCGGCGCTTGGGGCAAGCGCGCCAGCCAGCCGGTCCGAGGACGCCCGCCGCAGAATCGAGGCGATGCGGGCATGCGCATACTGGACGTAATAGACCGGGTTCTCGGCTGATTCGCGGCGGGCCAACTCCAGGTCCAGGTCGAGCGTGCGGTCGTGTGAGGAGCGCAGCATGAAGAACCTGGTGGCGTCGACGCCGATCTCATCGAGCAGCTCGTCGAGCGTCACGAACGCGCCCCTGCGCTTGGACATCGCGGCCCGCTCCGAGCCGTCGACCAGGTGCACGAACTGGATGATCGGCGCCTCGATCGCACCAGCATCGCCGAGCAGCATCGCCGCCGCAGCCTTCAGCGTGCGTACGTAGGCGGTGTGATCGGCGCCCACCGGCGTGAGCTGGCGCTCGAACCCCCGCTCGCGCTTGTTGACCATGTAGGCGAGGTCGGACGCGAGGTAGGTGGGCTCGCCGTTGGAGCGCACTACCACGCGGTCCTTGTCGTCGCCGAAGCTGGTGGTGCGAAGCCAGATGGCGCCCTCCGAGCGATAGAGGTGGCCGTCGCGCTCAAGCCGCTCCAACGCCAGGTCGAGCGGGCGCGGAGAGCCTTCGTGCAGCGAGCGCTCGCGGAAGAAGTTGTCGTAGTGGACGCCGCAGCGCTCGAGCGTGGCGGTGATCTGCGCCAGCAGCAGCTCGACCGCGGCCTGGGCCAGCTCGCCGGACGGGCGCTCGGCCGCATCCGGGATCTGAGCCGCCAGCCGCACCACGTACTCGCCCTCGTAGCCGCCCTCGGGCACCTCCAGCCCCCGCGCGCGCGCCCGGACGGACTGGCCCAGCAGATCGATCTGGCCGCCGGCGTCGTTGAAGTAGTACTCCCGCGAGACCGCGTGGCCCTGGTGCTCGAGGATGCGCGCGAGCGAGTCCCCGTAGGCGGCGTGACGGCCGCTGGCGGCGACCAGCGGGCCGGTCGGGTTGGCCGAGACGAACTCGATCAGGGTTCGCTCCGGCGAGTCGGCCTGGGCGGCGCCGAAGCGCTCGCCTGCGGCCGCGATCGAGCGCAGCGTGCGCCGGTACCACGCGTCTGAGAGGAACACATTGAGAAAGCCGGGGCCGGCCACCTCGGTGCGGTCGAGCAGCTCGCCGAGCTCGTGCGCCAGCTCCTGCGCAAGCAGTTCGGCAACCCGCGGCGGTGCTGTGCGCATGGCCGGCGCGAGCAGCATCGCGGCGTTGGTTGCGTAGTCGCCCTGGCGGTCGTGCTTGGGGCGCTCCAGCTTCAGCGCAGCCCACGACTCGCCCCCGTCGCCGCGCACCGCGCCGGCAGCCCGGCACACGGCGTCGCGTAGGTGTGTGAGCGGATCGGCCGGTAGTTGTGAGAGCGGATCGGTCAAGTCAGTAGTGGTAGGGCTCGCCGGCGAGGATCTTGTGGCCACGGTAGAGCTGTTCCAGCAGGACCACGCGCGCGAGCTGGTGTGGCAGCGTGAGAGGCCCCAGCGACAGGCGGTGGTCGACCGCGTCGAACTCCAGCCCGAAGGGGCCACCGATCACGAAGCACAGATCCTGGCCGCTCTGGCGCCGCTGCTCGAGAAAGCTGCTGAAGCCGATCGAGTCCATTGCTTCCCCGGCCTGGTGCAGGAGCGAGACGAAGGCGCGCTGCGGCACGCGGCGGGGGGCTTGCTCATCCTCCCTCACCTCGACGACCTCCAGCCGGGTGTGGCGCGCGATCAGCTTCTGGTAATGCTGCACGTCATCGGCGAATGGTGGGCGCAACCTCCCCACGGCGACCACCACGATGCGCACACGATGGGATACTAAGCACCATGGACGACCCAGGGACCCCCGAGCGCCGCATCAATATTCACTTCTCACCCGAGCACATGGGTGGCGCGTACGCGAACTTCGCCAACGTCAGCCACTCCGACTACGAGTTCACGATCACCTTTGCCCGCGTCGACCACGAGGTCGAAGAGGACGAGGTCCCCGGCGTGGTGGTCTCGCGCATCAACCTCTCGCCCCGCTTCATGCGCGAGCTGATCGACGCCATGCAGGACAACTACTCGAAGTGGCAGACCCGTGAGGGGATCAAGAACCTGCCCGAGTACGGGGGCCAGGGGACCGAGGAAGAGGAGTAGCCGGTCCAGCTCGCCGGGCGAACTGGAGCGCTGCGCCGATCCGCTCCGCCGTCGCGGGGTGGGTCGCCATCAGCGAGTGCAGCAGCCGCGGCGGCTCGATGTCGATCAGGTTCTGCACCGCGATTTGCCGCTCGAAGGAGACGAACGCCTCCGGCGCGCGGGTCAGCTCGAGCGAGTATTGATCGGCGCGGCGCTCGATCGCGCGCGACAGCCGCGCGGCGATCGCCCCGATCGGCGTCGAGACCACGGCCGCCGCGAGCGATAGCGCCGGCAGCGCGCCCGCGCCGGGGT
>JAVKSP010000012.1:0-38619 GCA_039583645.1 Solirubrobacteraceae bacterium | reverse complement strand
TCCAATCGTCGTAGATAACGACGATGGATTCGCCCCCAAACCCAACAAGCCTGCGAACTAACGACTCAGGACACTAGCCGACCGCCGCTTCGGCGAGCCGGCTCGCCCAGGGTCGCAGCAGCTTCAGCGCCGAGAGGATCGCGCGCGTGGCCGGTGAACGGTTGAGCGTGTAGAAGTGAATGCCGGGTGCGCCGCGGGCGAGGAGCTCGGCGCACTGGAGGGTCGCGTAGGAGACGCCGAGTTGAAGCACCGCCTCAGGGTCCTCGGCGCGCAGCTCCAGCTGCTCGAGCAGCGAGTCGGGGACGGTGGCCCGGCACAGGCCGGTGATCGTCTTGATCTGGCCGACGTCGGTGATCGGCATGATCCCTGGAATGATCGGGTTGTCGATCCCGGCCGCGCGGGCCTCGTCGACGAAGCGGAAGTACAGCTCGTTGTCGAAGAAGAGCTGCGTGATCAAGAACGACGCGCCGCTTGAGACCTTCTGCTTGAGGAAGCGCAGATCATGGGCGAGGTCGGGCGCCTCGGGGTGGACCTCCGGAAAGCAGGCGGCGCCGATGCTGAGGGACGGGTAGGAGCTCGAGATCAGCGCGGCGAGCTCGGTCGAGTAGCGGAATCCTCCGGGGTGGGGCCGCCATTCGGTCTCGCCCTTCGGCGGATCGCCTCGTAAGGCGAGCACGTTTTCGATCCCCGCCGTCGCGATTCCGTCGAGCACCCCGACCAGTTCCTCGCGCGTCGCGCCGACGCAGCTCAGATGCGCCATCGCTTCGATGCCGAGATCCTGCTTGATCCACTTGGTGAGCTCGACCGTCTTCGCGCGCGTCGAGCCGCCGGCTCCGTAGGTCACGGAGACGAAATCGGGGGCCAGGGGCTGAAGCGCCTGCAGCGTCACCCGCAGGTTCTCCTCCCCGTTGGCGCTCTTCGGCGGGAAGAACTCAAACGAGAAGGTGGGCTCACCCTTGGTGGCGATGATCTCGTCTACGCGCACAGTGGAGCGAAACTGTACCTACCTTGACATGACCGTGTCAAGGTTGTCGCGGGATCGTGCGGCGCCATGCCGCGGCGTCATCCTCGGAGACCCGCTCGACCGCGCCGCGCAGCTCGAGGTGGCGCAGATAGCACAGCGTTTGCGTCAGCAGCAACGCGGCATTGGATGACCGCAGCGGCTCGCCATACACCTCCGGGACGATCTCGATCACGGTTCGCGGCGACGGCTCCAGCGCCCCCTCGACGGCGTCCAGACGTTGACGGACGAGCTTGCGATTGCCTTCGATGTGTGCGCGCACATCGACGAAGGGACGGCCGTGGCCGGCGACGCACAGCCGTGCATTCAACCGCTCGACCACGTCCAGCGAGTCCAGGAACTCGCCCACGGGGTCGCGGGTCCAGCCGTAGTCGTAGTACAGCGCGATGCGTCCGAGCAGGTGGTCCCCGGAGATCAGCAGGCGTCGCTCGGGCTGGAACAGGCAGACGTGCGAGGGCGCGTGCCCTGGTGTCTCGTACACGCTCCATGTGCCCAGGTCGGTGTCGAGCTCGACCCCCGGCACGAGGTCGCGGTCTGGCTCGATCGCCTCGGCGACTCCGGAGGGAATGTCCTGAAGGCGCTCCGCATAGCGCTGCAGGTCATGCTCGGGAACGCCCGACTGCCGCCCGATCTCGAGCCTGTGGGCGAGGGCCGCTTCCGGGCGCGCCGCGGACTCCGTGGCGTGCGCGTGGTTGGGATGCAGCCAGAACTCGCAGCCGGCGCGCTCGCGGATCGGCGCGGCCTGTCCCCAGTGGTCTGAGTGCGCGTGGGTGGAAGCCAGCAGCTGCACGTCCTCAAGCCTCCTGCCGACCTGCTCGAGCGCGCGCTCGAGCTGCGCCAACGATCCGGGCTCGTGCATGCCCGTGTCGACGAGCACGATCCCGTCTCCGCGCGCGATCGCCCACGCGTTGCAGTGCGGCACTCCCGGCCACGGCAGCGGCAGTCGCAATCGCCACAGGCCCGGGAGGACGCGTTCTCCTCGTCCCAGCTCCCGGCGTTCTCCTCGTCCGGGCTCCCGACGCGCGCTCATTCCCGGCACCCTAGTGAGGACCGCGGGGGGTGGTGGCGTGGGTGGGCCTGTGTGCGCGCTCACGGATAGCCGACCAGAGCTTGGGACTTTTTCGTCACCGGGGAGGGCGGGGGACCTCGGGCTTCACGGCGATCCGCGCCGAAGACCCTTTACCCCTGATCCACCGCACGCGTAGACTGCCGGGCCGTGAGTACGGCCGAGGTCGCCAAGCAGTACTTCGCGGCGCTGTCGGCGCACGATCTGGATGCGGCCGTGGACTGCTGGGCGCCGGGAGGAGAGGACCGCATCATCGGCCAGCAGGACCTGATCGCGCCCGAGGGCACGCGCAGATATTTCTCCGAACTCTTCGACGCCTTCCCCGATTTCAGCTTCGAGGTGCTGGACGCCACTACCTCCCGCAACCGTACGGCGGTTCGCTGGCGGGCGCGAGCGACCTTCGCGGGGCCGGGGAACTTCCAGGGCTTCATGCCCAACGGCGCTCGCATCGAGATCGAGGGTTGCGATGTGGTCACCGTTGCCAACGACCGAATCGAACGAATCGATGCCTTCATGGACAGCGGCACGATCGCTCGTCAGCTCGGGCTTCTGCCGCCCGCCGGCTCACGGGGCGAAGCCCGCCTGGCGGCGTTGGCGAACCTGCGCACGCGCATCCTGGCGAGGATTCACGGCGACGAGCCCGAGCCGATCGCCGGCGGCGTCTGGATTGTCCGTGGGGGCTTCCCCTTGCGCACCATGAACGTGTATCTGCTCGCCGACACGGGGGGCGTCACCGTCTTTGACGCCGGTATCTCGGCGATGACCACGGCGGTCCGGGTGGCCGGCGCTCGGCTGGGGGGAATTCGACGCGTGGTGCTGGGCCATGCGGATGCCGATCACCGCGGCGCCGCCGGTGGCCTTGATGCGCCGATCTTCTGCCACCCCGCGGATCGCGCAGCTGCCGAGTCCTCGGAGCCATTTCGGGATTACTGGGATTTCTCAAAGCTCGCTCCGCATGCACGAGCGGTCTATCCGCGCTTGCTGAGAGCGTGGGATGGCGGGGCGCTCAACATTTCGGGCACGATCGAGGAAGGAGAAGAGGTCGCAGGGTTCAAGGTCGTGGCTCTTCCCGGCCACGCTCCCGGACTGATAGGGCTATTCCGCGAATCCGACCGGCTCGCGCTCGTGTCCGATTGCTTTTACACGCTGGACCCCCAGACAGGGATCAAAGGCGCCCCCCGCATCCCCCACGCCGCCTTCAATGCCGACGCCGAGCAGACGCGCGCCTCGATCCGCAAGCTGGCTTCACTCGAACCGGCAGCGGCCTGGGCCGGCCATGCCGATCCCGTGACCGGCGACGTACGCCGCGAGCTCGAGTCAGTGGCCTCCGGGCCGTAGTGCGCTGGCTGGGCCGCGGTAGCGGGTGGGCGTGATGGGCGCGCCTGACCCGGACAAGCACGCCGGGCTGCTGTGCGATTGGTGCCTGAGGGTCAGGCCAGGCGACCAGGTGCTGATCGACATGCCCCTGCTCGGACTGCCCCTGGTGCGGGCGCTGCACCGCGCGGTGCTCGAGCGCCAAGCGTGGCCGCTGGTGCGTGTGGCGCCGTCCGAGTTCGCGCCTGACTTCTACCGCTGGGCGACCGAATCACAGCTTGACGCGTTTGCGCCCCTGAAGCTCTCCGAGGCGCAGAGCGCAGACTGCATGGTCGGAATCGACGCTCCAGCCAATACGCGTGCGCTCGCGAATGTCGACCCAGCGCTGATCGCACGCGCGACGCGAGCGAGCCTGCCGGTACGCCAGGCCCGGCTTCGCCAGCGCTGGTGCAAAACCATCTGGCCGACGCCGGCGTTGGCACAGCAGGCCGGTATGGGCGACGACGAGTACGCGGCGTTCGTCGCCGGTGCCCTGTTCCTGGACCGCGACGATCCAACCGGGGGCTGGCGAGCGCTGTCCGAACGCCAGCAAGTCCTGGTGGAGCAGCTGAACACCGCGCGCGAGATCCGCATTGAGGCCGAGGCGACCGACCTCCGCCTTCGGGTCGAAGGGCGTACCTGGATCAACTCCGACGGGCGCCGGAACATGCCAAGCGGCGAGGTCTTCACCGGGCCTCTCGAGGACTCGGCCACCGGCACAATCTCGTTTCGCGTTCCTTCGAGTCCACGCGGCGTTGAGGTCGCGGACGTCGAGCTCACCTTCAGCGAGGGCGAGGTCGTGGCTGCTCGTGCGCGCCGTGGCGACAGCTACCTCCAAAAGGCGCTCGCGACCGACGCCGGCGCCCGCTTCCTCGGCGAACTCGGGATCGGTACCAACGAGGGAATCTCGCGTGCCACCGGCACGATTCTGCTCGACGAAAAGATGGCCGGGACGGTTCATCTGGCGCTAGGGCGTTCATATCCGGAGACGGGTGGCCGCAACGCGTCCGCGTTGCATTGGGATCTGATCTGCGATCTGCGCGAGGGAGGTCGTTTGAGCGCCGACGGCGAGCCGATCGTCGAGAACGGCGCGGTCGCGTGGGGGTCGACTCCCGACCCCGGCGGGCCGCTATAGTCGGCCGCCGCCGGGCCTTCGGTGGCTGCACACTCAGCCGTGGGCCCGCAGCGACCTCAAACATGGCCCCCGACACCACCATCTACGACCTCACGCTGCTGCTCTCGACAGCGGCCCCAGAGGAGACGCGCGCCAAGATCCTGGCGGATCTCGAGGCCGCCATCCAGCGAGGAGGCGGGTCGATCGTCGGCCGCAGCGCTTGGGGGACGCGCAATCTGACCTACCGGATCGAGCGCCAGGACGACGCCGAGTTTCACCTGCTCCAGATCACCGCTCCTCCCAGCCTGCTCGAAGACCTGGGCCATAATCTGCACATCACCGACGGAGTCCTGCGCTTTCGGATCATCAAGAGCATTGCGGGTGCTCGCGGGGGTCAAGCAGCAAACGAGCAGCCCACCAAGCCCGCACCTGCCGAGACCACCGAGCAGGCAGCGCCTCCCGCGACTGCCACGGCCACTGAGCAGGCAGCGACCCCCGTGGCCGCCGACGCACAGACGCAGAGCTAGGCAGCGCGACCTCAGGGTCGCGAGCCCGCGACCCGCCTATTTGCAACGCCTTCGCCACGGCGCTCACGACTTCGTGAACGAGGTCACTCGTTTCTGCCACTTTCCGCGATGAGGGCTGGGTTGCCGCCTGGGCTCTACCTAGACTCGGCCTTGACTTCAACGATCGCTGAAAGGAGCGAGCAATGGCAGGAGACATCAACCGGATCATCGTCACGGGCAGGCTGACCAAGGATCCCGATCTGCGGTCGCTGCCGAACAGCAGTACATCGGTGTGCAGCCTGCGCATCGCCGTCAATGGTCGCCGCCGCAACGCTGCAGGTAACTGGGAGGACCAGCCCAACTTCTTCGACGTCACGGTCTGGGGCGCGCAAGGCGAGAATTGCAAGCGCTACCTCCAAAAGGGCCGGCAGATAGCGATCGATGGCCGTCTGCGCCATCGGCAGTGGACTACCGAGGAGGGACAAAATCGCTCGGCCGTCGATATCATCGCCGAGTCCGTGCAGTTCCTCGGCGGCGGACGCGATGATGCGTCCGGTGGCGGAAACGAGAACGGGTTCTCCAGCAATGCGCAGCCAGTGGAGAGCGACGTTCCGATCGACACCGGCGACTTCGAGCCCGCGCCTGTGGCAGCTGGAGGTGACGAGGACATTCCGTTCTGAGCGGTCCTCACGCTCGTCACCCAGCCACACCACCTGAGACAGACTGCTTCGGCGCAGACGACTCCCTACACTCCGAGATCAGTGGCAAAGCAACGCAAGAGGCCGGTTCGCCGGCGCGATAGGAAGGGCATGGGCGGTTCGTCGCGGCGTAAGCCGTGCCCGTACTGCCGCGACAAGGTCGACCAGGTCGACTACAAGGACGTGTCCATGCTGCGGCGTTTCATATCCGAACGCGGCAAGATCCGTTCGCGCCGCATCACCGGCGCCTGCCGCCGTCATCAAAGCCAGCTCGCGCGCGCGATCAAGCGGGCACGGGAGCTCGCGCTGCTGCCCTACGTCGCGGAACCGGGCGAGCGCGGCGGCCGCTGAGATCCGGAGTTAGCGGATGCCCCAAGCGATCCTGCTCCAGGGCGTCGAGTCACTAGGCGAACGCGGCAAGGTGGTGGACGTGTCGGCGGGCTACCTGCGCAACTACCTGCAACCGCGCAAGCTCGCTCAACCCGCCACCTCCGCCTCGGTCGCCGCGGCCGCGCGCCAGCGTGAGCGGGCCGAGCGGGCCGTGCGCGAGAGCGAGGAGCGCTCGAAGGACAACGTTGTCCTGCTGAGTCGAACGGTCCTGACCATCCCGCAGCAGGCCGGCGAGGACGGCCGCCTGTTCGGCTCGGTTACGACGCAGGACATCGCCGACGCGATCCGCGAGGCGCGCGGGATCGAGATCGACCGCCGCAAGGTCCACCTCGACGAGCCGATCCGCCACACCGGCACGTACATGGTCGTGGTCGAGGTGACCGACGACCTCACGGCGACGGTCAAGACGATCGTGGTGAGCGCGTGAATACCACTCCAGACGCACCGGGGCTTCGCCCGAGTGCGTCTGGGAGCGGCATTTCACGCTCTAGCTAGGACTCCGTAGAGCTAGGGACGACGCGGGCGCGGAAGCGCCCGACAAGAACTGGTCGCTCCTTGCGGCATCGCTCGGTCCCGCCCGCCGCACGCGAACCTAGACTCGGGCCCGCTGAGGATCGAGACAGAGAAGATGGCTGCCACCCAACAAGCGCTGGTCCCGCCCCACAACCTGGAGGCTGAGAAGTCGGTGCTCGGGGCCGTGCTGCTCGACGAGCGGCACCTGCAGGCCCTGTTGATCGAGGAACAGCTGCGCGCCGAGCACTTCTACCGCGACCAGCACGGCGCGGTCTTCCAGGCGATGCTCGATCTCTACAACGACGATCGCAAGATCGATCAGCTGACCATCGCCGAGACACTGCGCCAGCACGGCAGGCTGGAGGAGGTCGGCGGCACCGAGACGATCGACGAGCTCGCTGGCTGGGTCCCGGCGGCCGGGCACGCGCGCGACTACGCCCGGATCGTGCGCGAGAACGCCCAGCTGCGGGCGTTGCTCACGGCGTCATACAAGATCCAGGCGCGCGTGTCCTCGCGGGAAGCCTCGGCCAGAGACCTGATCGAGCAGGCCGAACGCGACGTGCTCGAGGTCGCTCAGGACGATCGCTCCAAGAAGCTACGCGCGATCAGTGACATCCTCGACGAGGAGACCGAGCGTCTGCACGCCCTTTCCGTGCAGAAGTCGCCGCTCACCGGCACGCCCTCTGGGTTCACCGACCTTGATGATCGCACCGGGGGCTTCCAGCGCGGCAACCTCATCATCGTCGCCGCTCGACCCTCCATGGGCAAATCGGCGTTCGTCGCCAACGTCGCCGAGAATGCCGCGCTCGGCACCGGTCATCCAGACCACCGTGGTCAGGCGGTGGTGCTGTTTTCACTGGAGATGTCGGAGTCCGAGCTCGCCCAGCGCTTCGTCGCCTCGCAGGCTCATATCGCGGGCGACGAGCTGCGCCGTGGCAGGGTCGCCGAGCACCGCTGGCCGAAGATCCTGCAGGCGACCAACCGTCTCTCCAAGGCGCCGCTGTACGTCGACGACTCGAGCGACATCGGGGTGCTCGAGGTGCGCGCCAAGGCGCGGCGCCTGCACCACCAGCTCGAACGCGACGGCGGACTCGGCCTGATCATCGTCGACTACCTGCAGCTAATGCGCCACGAGGGGCGGGTGGAGAACCGTGTCGAGCAGGTATCGCAGGTCAGCCGCGGCCTGAAGACCCTCGCCCGCGAGCTGGACGTGCCTGTGATCGCGGTCTCACAGCTCAGTCGCGCGGTCGAGCAGCGTGGTGGGGACAAGCGGCCGTTGCTTTCAGACCTGCGTGAATCGGGACAGATCGAGGCGGACGCCGACCTCGTCATGTTCCTCTATCGCGAGGAGTACTACCAGCAGGACTCCGAGCGTCCCGGCGAGGCCGACTTGATCATCGCCAAGCACCGCAACGGGCCCGTTGGCGATGTGGTGCTGACCTTCCACAAGCAGTACCCCAAGTTCATGAACTACGCGAATCAGCGCTTCGCGGCCTGACCATGCGCTGTCCGCTCGGCATCTGCGACGGGTCGGGACTCGTGATCGACGAAGCGACCAACACCGCATATCACTGCGAGTGCCGCACGCAGCTGATCGCGCGCCGCAAGGCGCGCAGCCTCTCGGCGGTGATTCCCCGGCGCTACCGCGACGTCTCGTTCGAACGTCCCCCCGTGACCGAGATCGATCGGCACGTTGTCGCGGTGACTCGCCGTTACGTCGAGACGATCGCCGAGCAGCTCGACGGGGGCCGGGGGCTGTGGTTCATGGGGCCGGTTGGAACCGGCAAGACCACCCTGGCGATGCTGGTGAGCAAGGCGGCGCTCGCCGCGGGCCGGTCGGTGGCGGTGTATTCGCTGCCGCGGCTGCTCAACGAGATCCGGGACGCGCACAGGGCCGAGCGCTCACACATCGACCTGCTCGACCGCCTCACGGCCGTCGACCTGCTGCACATCGACGACGTCGGCGCGGAGCGCACGAACGAGTGGGTGCTCGAGGAGCTGTATTCGATCGTCAACGCCCGCTACGAGGAGCAGCGTTCGATCGTGCTCACCACCAACATCCTCGACCGCGAGGCGCTGTGCGAGCAGATCACCGAGCGGACCGTCTCGCGTCTCACCGAGATGTGCGACGAGCTGCCGCTGCTGGGGGAGGACCGGCGTTTGGAGTTGCGCTTCGCTCAGGCTTAGCGCTGGATCGAGTGGGGTTGCGGGCCCCTCCCGCATAGCGATCTCGGCCGCCGCGGGATCAGCTGCCCCTCGTCCTACACTGACCTCGCTATGCGCAGACCGCTAATGCTCGGATTGATGTAGCCATGCCCGGATTGGTGATCGTGGGCGCCCAGTGGGGCGATGAAGGCAAGGGCAAGGTCACCGACCTGCTCGCCGAACGCGCAGACGCGGTGGTGCGCTTCCAGGGCGGCAACAACGCCGGCCACACCATCGTGCGCAACGGCCGCACCTGGAAGCTGCACCTGATTCCTTCCGGCATCCTCCATCCGGGCAAGCTGTGTGTGATCGGCAACGGCGTCGTGATCGACCCCAGGGTCCTGGCCGACGAGCTCGACGAGCTGCGGCGCACGGGGGTCGATACGGCTGCCCTGCGCATCTCAGCCAACGCGCACCTGATCATGCCCTACCACCTGCTGCTCGACCACGCGGGTGAGGCGCGCCTCGGCAAGCTCCAGATCGGCACCACGCGGCGCGGTATCGGTCCCTGCTACGCCGACAAGGCCGCGCGGCTGGGAATCCGCGTCCAGGACCTCCTGGACGAGAAGATCCTCAAAAAGAAGATCACCGTCGCGCTCGAGCCCAAGCGGCTGTCGCTGCGCCCCTATGCGAAGGACCCGGCGCTCGACCTGCAGACGATGACCGAGGAGTATCTGACTCACGGTCACCGCCTCGAGCAATACACCGCCGATACGACGCGCCTCGTGCACGAGCGGCTTGACGCCGGCGAGGTGGTGGTGTTCGAGGGGGCGCAGGGGGCGCTGCTCGACATCGACCACGGCACCTATCCGTTCGTGACCTCCTCGAATCCGGTCGCGGGAGCCGCCTGCATCGGGGCAGGCGTCGGGCCCAAGGACATCGACGAGGTCTGGGGCGTGGCGAAGGCCTACTCCACTCGGGTCGGCGCGGGCCCGTTCCCGACCGAAATCGAGGGACCGTTCTCGGACCTCCTGCGCGAACGCGGCGGCGAGTACGGCACGACGACGGGGCGCGCTCGCCGGGTCGGCTGGCTCGACCTCGTGGCCCTGCGCTACGTGGCGCGGATCAACTCGCTCACGGCGCTGGCAATCACGAAGCTCGACGTCTTCTCGGGACTGGACCGCATTCAGGTCTGCACCCGCTACCGCGGCGCCGAGGGTGCCGAGTTCGACGAATTCCCCTACCACCAGACCGTGCTGCACCATGCCGGCGGCGAATACGAGGAGATTGCCGGCTGGTCGGAGGACATCGGCGAATGCCGGAGCGAGAGCGACCTGCCAACGGCCGCCCGCGAGTACCTCTCGCTGATCTCGAAGTATGTGGGAGTGCCGGTGGCGCTGATCGGTGTCGGACCCGGGCGCGACCAGGTGATCTGGACGGAGGCCAGCGAGCGCAGCGTGGTCGCGCCGGAACGGGCGGCCGCGGCGCGCTGAGGCGGCTCGGACCCCTAGCGGGGCCGCGAGGGGTGACCCACGCCGGGCCAGGGGGCGAGCACCAGCACGAGGCGCGAGTCACGCACCGCCCGCACCGCGCGGCGTTCCCGGGGCTCGAAGTGGGACACGAAGCCGGCCCCTCCTGTCATCGTGCGGCCGTCCTTGGTCACCTCGATCTCGCCGTCGGCCACAACCATGTAGGTCCGTTCGTAAACCTGATGCTCCTGCAGTTCCTCGCCCGCCGGCAGATGGATCGCGATCGCGCGTGTCTCGTCGTCGGAGCGCAGCACAACGGGGTGATGTGGCTCGATCTCGAGTGAGCGGATGTCCCAGGTCTCCACGCGCGCGCTCCGGTCCAGCGCAGCTTAACGCCAGCGCTCGAGCAGGTCCTCGTCGCTGACCCTGCGCACATAGCGCCCGGGCACGCCCATCACGACGGTACGGTCGGCCACGTCACGCGTCACTACTGCTCCGGCGGCGATGAACGCCTCCTCTCCGATCTCCACGCCAGGTACCAGCACCGCCCCGGCTCCGACTCGGCAAGCGCGCCGCAGCACCGGCCCTTCGAGGTCGCCCGGCTCATGGCGTCCCATGGTGTGGTCATTGGTTGTGATCACGCCCGGCCCGATGAAGACGTCGTCCTCGACCTCGGCCCCGCCCGTCACGTAGGCAGCGGTCTGGATCAACACCCGCGCCCCTACCACCGCGTCGAAGTCGACGGCGGAGCCCCGGCCGACAACCGTGCGCTCGCCGATCACCGCGCGCTCGCGCACCTGTGCGTGATCGCCGATGATCACGCCGCGGCCGATGTTGGCTCCGGCATACACCACCGCGCCCGAGCACACGGTCACGCCAGCGTCCACGAACAGCGGCCGCAGCCGGCCGCCGGCGGCACTGGAGCCCGGTCGCAGTCGCGGGTGCTTGCCGAGCACAGCGCCGTCTTCGATCACGCAACGCTCGCCGACGATGGTGCCGTTGTGGATGACCGCCCCCGAGCCGATCCACGTCCCGGCCCCGATCTGGGCCTTGGCGTAGACAACCGCGCCCGGGGCGGCTCGCACCCCCTCATCGAGACTGGCGTCTGCCGCTATGTAGGCGCCCGGGGCGACACTGCGCGCGGGCCTGGATTCGCCCTCAGACGTGGACACTGACCTCGCTCCGAGCCGCCGAACTCTGATCGAGCGAGCGCTGGAGCCCCTCGAGCACCCGTACCACCCGCAGCCCACTCCTGCCGCCTGAGAGCGGGACCTCACCGCTCCTGATGCAGTCGAGAAAGTGCTGGCACTCCACGCGCAGGGGCTCGACGTTCGGGATCTGCGGAGCGTAGATCGCGCCCGCGCGGGTGATGTACTCCCCGTAGCCGCGGGCGTCCTCATCGAAGCCCTTGTCGTAGATCGCGAGCTTGCCCTCGAGCGCCATGTCGTCGAAGGTCGCCATGCGGCGCGAGCCCACCACCACGAGGCGGCGCTCCTTGTGGGGATCCAGCCAGGAGAGGTGGAGGTGGGCGGCGAGACCCGACGGGAAGCGCAGATAGCAGAAGACCACGTCCTCCACCCCGTCGCGGACGTAGGACTCGCCGTGCGCGCTCAGCTCGCTGGGTTCCTCGCCGATCAGATGCAGCACCACCGAGACGTCGTGCGCCCCCAGGCTCCAGAGCGCGTTCTCGTCCGCGCGCAGCTTGCCGAGGTTCAGGCGGTTGCCGTAGATGTAGTAGATACGGTCGCCGAGCTCTCCGGCGTCGACGATCTGCTTGAGCTTGCTGACAGCGGGGTGGTACTCGAGCAGGTGCCCGACCATGAGCGTGCGTCCGCTGCGCTCAGCCGCGGCCAGCACGCGCTCCGCGTCGGCCACCGACTGCGCCAGCGGCTTCTCGACGAAGCAGTGCTTGCCCGCCTCCAGCACCCGCACGGCCAGCTCGGCGTGCGTGTGCACCGGCGAGGCGATCGCGATCGCGTCGAGCTCGGGGTCTGAGAGCAGCTGTCCGAGCTCGACCGTGTGGCGGGCGGCCGGGAACATGGTCGCGGCCCGCTCGCGGACGGCCTCGGACGGATCGCAGCACCAGCGCAGCTCGGCCCCGGGCAGAGCCGCGAAGTTTCGAGCGAGGTTCGGGCCCCAGTAACCGAGGCCGGCGACGCCGATCCGCACTGGCGGGTCACTCATGGGAGCAGCAGTGTAAGCGCGGAGACGACGCGTTCCCCCGCATGACCGTCTCCATATAGCGCGGGACGGTTCGCCGGCGGCTCGCGCTCGAGCGCCGCGAGTGCCGACTGAGCATCCAGGTCCACCAGCGCGTTCCAGCCATGGTCGACGGTCTCGGTCCACTCAGTCGTCGCGCGCAGCGTCACACACGGGACGCCGGCCAGGTAGGCCTCCTTCTGCAGCCCACCCGAGTCGGTCATGACGGCACGCGCGTTGCACAGCAGGGCGGTCAGCTCGACGTAGCCCAGCGGCGGCGTGGGGATGATCTCGGCGAGCCCGGGCAGCAAACCGTGCTGCTGCAACCGCGCCCGCGTGCGTGGGTGAAGCGGCCAGATCACCGCCATCGGCACCGAGCGCAGGACTTCGACCAGCCGCCCCAGGCGCGCGGGATCGTCGACGTTCCCCGCGCGGTGGGCGGTCACGAGCACGTACCGCCCCCGCTCGAGGCCGTGCGCAGCGAGCAGCTCGAGCTTCTCGCGCGCCAAGGGCTGGACCTTGAGCGCCACGTCCACCATCACGTCGCCCACCACCTCCACCAGACCGCGCGCGCCCTCCTCGTGCAGATTCCTCGCCGCCACCTCTGACGAGCACAGCAGCAACGTGCTCGCATGGTCCGTCAGCACGCGGTTGAGCTCCTCGGGCATGGAGCGGTCGAACGAGCGCATCCCGGACTCAACATGTGCGACCGGCAGGCCCGCCTGCGCACCGGCCAGCGCGCCAGCCAAGGTCGAGTTGGTGTCGCCGTAAACGAGCACCGCGTCGGGCGCCACCTCCTCGATCACAGGCTCCAAGGCGGCCAGCATGCGCGCGGTCTGCGAGGTGTTCGAGCCTAGCGCCACCCGAAGCTCACGCTCGGGCGACGGCAGCCCCAGCTCCGCGAAGAACACCGCCGAGAGCTCCTCGTCGAAATGCTGGCCGGTGTGGACCATCACCTCTTCATGGCGGCGGCGGAGCTCGGGCGTGACCGCCGCCGCCTTGATGAACTGGGGGCGGTTCCCGATGACCGTGAGGACCTTCATCCCCCGGCCGCTAGCTCCGACCGAATCCGCTCTGAGACCGCCGCCGCGGTCCGCTCGGTCACCGGAGCGGGGGGCGCGAAGACGCGCTCGTCGATCGCCGCGACCGGATGGACCTCCCGCGTGGTCGAGGCGAGGAAGGCTTCGTCGGCCTCGAGCAGCTCGTCGAGCGCGCACGCACGCTCGGTCGCGCCGCTGACCTCGACGACCACGCCACGGGTGATCGAGGCGAGAATGTGGTCGGAAAGCGGTGGGGTGAAGAGCTCGCCGTCCTTCGCCCAGAAGATCGAGCTGGTCGGCGCCTCGAGCACGCGTCCATGGGGCGTGACGAGCAGCGCCTCGTCGAAGCCACGTTCACGCGCGAGCCGTCCGGCGAGCATGTTGGAGGCGTACGACAGCGACTTGACGCCGTCGAGCACGCGCGTCGGGGAGTAGGTGATCGAGCCGAGCCGGATGCGCTCGGGCCCCCGAACCATTGGCTCTGTGAGCAGCACCCGCCGGCCGCCGCGCGTGATCACGACGCGCAGCAGCTCGTGCTCGGGACCGGTCCCCGCGTGGGCGAGCAGGCGCGCGGACTCGGCGCGGACCGACTCGATGTCGAGCGGCAAGCGGAGGTTCGAGGCCGAGCGCTCGAGCCGCCTGAGGTGGGCTTCGAACCCGAACGGCTTGCCGTCATAGAGGCGGATCACCTCGAAGACGCCGTCGCCGCGCAGCAGTCCTTCATCTGTCGCGGGGATGGTCGCGCTCGACGCGAGCATGATCTCCCCGTCGACCGAAGCCAGCGAGCCGGAGAAGGTCACCGGGAGAGCCTATCCGGGTGCGATGACGCCCGGGCTTGGCTCAGCCGTGGGCACCGGACAGGCGCGCCTCGGCCGAGCCCACGTACTCGGGCCGAGTCCAGGCCTCGGCGAGCCGCACGACCGTGGCCGCCGCGGCGGCCATGTCCTGAAGCGATGCCCACTCCCGAACGGAGTGATACTCGTGGCCGCCGGTGAAGATGTTGGGCGTCGGCAGGCCCATCTCGCTCAAGCGCGAGCCGTCGGTGCCGCCGCGGATGGGCTTGCGCACCGGCTCGATCCCCTCAGCGCGGATCGCCGCGTCGGCGGCGGCGAGCACGTTCGGGACGCGCTCGAGGTAGCGGCGCATGTTGCGGTACTGCTCGTGCACCTGGAGCTCGAGTCGCGCCCGCGGCTCGGTGTCGACCACCTCGTGCGCGGCGCGCTCGAGCAGCTCGAGGTGCTCCCGGAGCCGCTCATCGTCGAAATCGCGCACGATCGTGCGAAAGCTGGCGCTCGCCGCCGTGCCCGCGAGCTCGTAGGGGTGGATGAACCCCTCCCGGTCCGATGTCGACTCCGGCGCGAGGGTGTCGGTGGGCAGGCGCGCGATGATCTGCGCGGCCAGTCGCAGGGCGTTGACGAGCTTGCCGGTCGCCTGTCCGGGATGAACCTCCACTCCATGCACGGTGACGATCGCCTCGAGGGCCGAGAAGGTCTCGTCCTGAAGCTCGCCACGCTCGGAGCCGTCGAGCGTGTACGCGCAATAGGCGCCAAATTGCTCGAGGTCCAGCAGCCCGGCCCCGGCGCCGATCTCCTCGTCAGGCGTAAACGCCACCCGCAGCGTGGGACGCGGTATCTCGGGATGAGCGGCGAGGTAGGCGACCGCGGCCATCACCTCGGCCACTCCGGCCTTGTCGTCGGCGCCGAGCAGCGTGTCGCCGCTCGAGGTCACGATGTCGTGGCCGCGCTTGCGCGTGAGTTCGGGGATGGCCTGCGGGTCAAGCCGCGTGCCGCAGCGGGGCAGCTCGATCACGCCGCCGTCATAGCCGCGATGCACGATCGGCTCAACGCCATGGCCCGGGGCGTCGGGGGTCGTGTCGACGTGGGCGATCAGCCCGATCACCGGCGTGGGGTGCTCGACGTTGCGCGGCAGGGTGGCCGTCACGTATCCGTTCGCGTCGAGGCTCACGTCCTCGAGGCCGGCCCGCTCGAGCTCCGAGACGAGCAGCCGCCCCAGCTCGACCTGCCCCGGGGTGCTGGGGCTGCCATGGCCGTCGCGCTGCGACTGAGTATCGATGCGGACGTAGCGACAGAAGCGCTCGAGCACGTCTTCGGCGAGCTCGCGGGCGAGCGGCGAGGTGAAGAGGTCTTGTGTAGCCATTACTGATTCAGTATCACAGGCCCACGTGCTCAGGCCCCCGAGGCAGATGTCACAAACCGAGATCGACGAGCTGCTGGCGCTCGACGTGCCCGCGCGCCTGGCGACGCTCGACCGCCACGGGTTCCCCCATGTCACACCGCTGTGGTTTCGGTGGGAAGACGGCGCCTTCTACCTGACCAGCATCGCCGACCGGCCCCACCTCCGGCGTCTCCGGCGCGACGCCCGCGCCGGGCTGTGCGTCGACGCTGAGCAACCGGAGCGAGGCGACGGCCAGCGACGCAACCACCAGGTGCGCGCGATCGGTCGGGCCGCGCTGTTCGCCGACCGCGAGGGTGAGTGGACGCGCCGGATCACCGAGAAGTACGTCCACGGTCCGGCACGAGACGAGCAGATTCGGAGGCGGGTAGCCGATGAGCGCGTCGTGATCTGTCTGCGGCCTGAGCGCATGCTCGCCGTCGCGAGCGTCTAGCCGCTCGCGAGCTGCACGGTCTTGACGATCAACAGGACGATCGCGACGACCATGTAGGAGCCAAGCGCCGTGATCGCGACCCTGCGCGCCGTCGACAGGGTGGGCCGGCTGAGCAACGTCGCCGGGGGCATCGTCCATTGCTCCCGAGGAACGTCGGGCCGCGAGCCAATCACCGTGACCGCTTCCAGGCCGCGGCGAGAGCGCAGCGAAAAGGCACCGAGCAACACCAGCCCGGCGGTCAGAACGATGCCTCCGCCGATCGCCATGTCGCTCACGTTGATCGCTGGGAACAGGGTGGTCATGGTGAGGATCAGCGAGAGCAGCACGAGCGCGCCCACGATCACCGCGGCCAGCGCCTTCAGCCAGGGGGGATTGGCCCAGGGTCCGAGGACCTCGCGGTCGTTGGAGAGCATCAACAAGAACATCGTCGTCATCGGCAGCAGGATCCCGCACAGCGCCTGCACCGCCAGCGTGATCAGCCCGAGCGGGGCGCCGGGGATCAGCACGATGCCCGCGGCGGCCAGAATCAGAACGCTGAAGATCGAATAGAAGCCCTTGGCTTCACGGAAGCTGCGGTGCAGCGAGGCCCGCGTGACGAAGATGTCACCGATCACGTAGCTCGAGGCGAGCGTCACCGTCCCCGCGCCGATCAAGGAGGCGTTCAGCAGCACCACCGCGAAGAACGCTCCGGCCACCGATCCGACGGTGTGATCGAGCGCAGTTGCCACCCCGCCGGCGTTGGTGAAGTGGCCGAAGTAGTGAGTTCCCGCGAGGGCGAAGCCGGTGGTGCAGATCAACGCACCAGCGGCCAGCACCACGACCACTGCGCCGAACACCGTGTCGACCCGTTCATAGTTGATCCAGCGTGGCGTGATGCGCTTGTCGACGATGTTGGACTGCTGGAAGAACAGCTGCCAGGGCGCGACCGTGGTGCCGACGATGCCGATGATCAGCAGGACGGCGCGCGATGTGGCGCCGCCGTGAATGCCCGGCACGAACAGGTGATGGCCGATCTGGCCCCACCCGGGGTGAGAGAGGAAGAACAGCGGGATGATCAGGAGGTTGCCGACGATGAAGACGAACATCGAGCGCTCCCACAGGCGGAAGCTGCCGCTGGTGGTGATCGCGATCAGCGCCGCGGCGGCGACCGGCACCGCGACATAGGGCGAGACGCCGAAGTAGGACAGCGCGAGGTTCACGCCGATGAACTCGGTGACGATGATCAAGAAGTTCTGCAGCAGCAAAAAGCCCGACATGAACCAGCCCCAAAGACGGCCAAAGCGCTCCACGATCAGCTTCGCGTGGCCGACGCCAGTGACCGCGCCGAGCCGCACCACCATCTCCTGGTTGACGACCAAAACCGGGATCAGCAGCAGCAGCACCCACAGCAGGGTGACCCCGTAGTTCTGACCCGCCTGCACATAGGTGGAGACGCCGCCGGCGTCGTTGTCGCCCACCATCACGATCAGCCCTGGCCCGATGATCGCCAGCAGCGCCAGCAGCCGTGAGCGCAGCCCGCGATGCGCCTCTTCGTGCTGTCCGATCGTGCCAAAGGCGCCCCGGATCTCGCCGACCTGGGCGGAGTCGAGCACGGCACGGTCGCGTCCGGCAGATGCCGGCACCGGCGGTGCTGCTCCGCGAGACCCGCCCGCGGTCGGCTCTGTCATCGGCTCGACCTCCTGGATGAACCCGGACAGCGGCTTCCGCGGCCGGGTCGGAGGTCAACTCATCCGCGGATCAGGCGGTGACGCCCACGACCCAGGCCATGAGCCGCCTACTTCGCGGTAGCTCGTCGTTCTCTGGGTATTTGTCATGTCGGGACATCAGACGCCCCCAGACTACCAACCTCTATCTGGCCGGCGCACATGTGCGGACCGGCCGGGCCGATCATGTCGGCCCGGAAAAGAATTCAATTCAGCTGCGCGCCACGCCCGCGCGCCAGCGCCACTCCTCGGGGAGCAGTCGCTCGAGAATGTCGTCGACCGAGACCACCCCGATCGGCCTGCCGTCAGCGTCGACGACCGCCATCGCGGTCAGGTTGTAGTCGGACATCAGGCGGGCCAGCTCGGGCACGTCGGTCTCGGCGGTGACGGTCGGCAGCGAGGTCTCGATCAGGCTCTGCACGGTGGCCTGCTCGGACGCCGAGACGAGCTCGGCCAGCAGCACGGCGCCGCCCAATGAGCCCGACCCATCGACGACCCACACGGTCGCGAGCTGCTCGGGCTCGAGTTGCGAGGCGCGCACCCGCGAGAGCGCCTCAGCGGCCGTGGCGGTGGCGGCTATGGAGAGGAAGTCGGGGTTCATCAGGCCGCCCGCCGTCTCGGGGTTGTAGCCGAGCACGGTCTTGATCTTGCGCTGTTTGACCGCCGGCAGCAGGTTCAGGATCGGCAGGCGGCGGTCCTGCTCGATCTGCAGCAGCAGGTCTGCGGCGTCGTCGGTCTCCATGCGCCCGAGCACTGCCGCGACCTCGCGGTCTGAGCGCTCGCGCAGGAACTCCACCTGGTGCTCGTCGTCGAGCTCCTCGAAGACATCTGCCTCGAGCTCCTTGTCCTGCCCCACGGCCTCCATGATCTCCTCGCCCTCCTCGTGCGAGGCGGCCTCCACGAGATCGGCGATCTGCGCCGGGTGCAGCCGGGCCAGCCGGCGGGAGCGCAGCTTCAGCCGCGAGGTGGGCACGTGGCCGACGAACGCCTCCATCCGCTCCCAGGGCACGAACTGGTCGTGGTCTGCTTGGTGGCGTCTGAAGCGCCTGGGCAGCAGTCGCCGCAGCCGGGCCGAGAGACTCGGGTCGATGCCGGCGACCCTCCATGTCCCCTGGTCGCCGTAGAGATCCACCTCGCGGGCCTTGACCAGACGGGCCCGCTCGACGTCGATCAGGCTGCGATCGAGCACGTCGCAGCGCAACAGGACCTCTCCGGAGCGGCGCTCGAACTGCGCCAGGTCCAGCTTCGTTGTGGATGTCCGGGCGGAGGCTGGCTCGAGCTCCACGCGGTGGATGGGGACGAACATCTCCCGCCCCGCGATCCGGGCCTTGAGCCCCACCACCGGAGGAGTGCGGTCGGCGAGGTCGAGTCTCGCGATCACGTCCTCGACCCGGCCGAGCCGGTCCCCGGCAGAGTCGAGCAGCGGACCGCCCGCGACGGCCGAAAGATGAAGAACGGCTTCTGCCACTTGGCCGGGACGAAGGCTAGCGCGGCGGGTGGCCGCCACTCAGCTGCCGAGGATGCGCGCGGCCAGCACCGCGGCATTCTTGGCGCTATCGACCCCCACGCAGGCCACGGGGACGCCGGGCGGCATCTGGGTGATCGAGAGCAGCGCGTCGAGACCTCCCGCGACCGAGGTGCGGCTGGTCAGCGGCACACCGATCACGGGCAGGTCGCTGTGCGCCGCGACCACGCCGGGCAGCGCTGCCGAGAGTCCCGCGCCGGCAATGATCACGCGCAAGCCGCGCATCCTCGCGTTACGCGCGTAGTCGGCCACCTTGTCGGGCTCGCGATGGGCGGACATGACGCGCACCTCCGAGCGGATCCCGCGCTCGCTCAGCTCGCGCTCGGCCGCCTCCATCGCCGGCAGGTCGCTCTTCGAGCCCATGACGATGCCGACGCGCGGAGCATCCACCTCGATTTCGGCGAGCTCGGTCTCGGTCTCGGCCACGGCCTCCAGCGAACGTGTCTCCTCGGTCACTTGACGATCCCCTCCGCCGCCCGCAGCGCGATGTCGCGCCGCAGCTGCTTGCCCTCGAACTCGATCATGTCGGCGGCAGCATAGGCGGCGGCGCGGGCGCTCGCGGCGTCCTCCCCCAAGGCGGTCACATTCAGCACCCGTCCACCGGCCGTGATCAGCGTGCCCGCCGCGTCGCGGGCCGTGCCTGCGTGCGCCACGTGGACCGCCGGGGGCACTTGCTCGAGGCCGGTGATGACGTCCCCCTTTGACGAGGACTCCGGATAGCCACGGCTCGCGAGCACGAGCGTCACAGCGGTCTCCTGGGCCCAATCGACCTCGACGCGCTCGAGCCCGCCGGGAACGATCGCGCGCTCGAGCAGCTCCAGCAGGTCAGAGCGCATGCGGGGCAGGATGGCCTGGGTCTCGGGGTCGCCGAAGCGGACGTTGAACTCGAGCACCTTGGGACCGTCGTGGGTCAGCATCAAGCCGGCGTACAGGCAGCCGTGGAAGGCGATCCCGCGCCGGGCAAGCTCGTCCAGCAGGGGCTGGTGCACGGCCATGCAGATCTCGGCCGCGCGGTCTGAGTCCACCTCGGGGATCGGCGAGTACGACCCCATGCCG
Organism: Solirubrobacteraceae bacterium; assembly: GCA_039583645.1. Classification (GTDB taxonomy): domain Bacteria; phylum Actinomycetota; class Thermoleophilia; order Solirubrobacterales; family Solirubrobacteraceae; genus Palsa-465. The sequence continues at coordinate 18,195 of JAVKSP010000012.1, read as the reverse complement.
CCCGTGTTCGGGCCGCGGTCCCCATCGAAGATCCGCTTGTAGTCCTGGGCCGAGGCCAGCGGCAGCGCTCGGCGGCCGTCGCAGAGGGCGAGCAGCGAGCACTCCTCGCCCTCGAGGAACTCCTCGACCACGACCTTGTCGGTGTCGAAGCGCCGCTCGACGAGCAACTGCTCAAGCGCCGCCTGAGCCTCCCGCTCGTCTGCGACGATCAGCACGCCCTTGCCGGCCGCGAGGCCGTCGGCCTTGATCACCGCCGGATAGCGCTCGATCGCAGCGAGGCCTTCGGTCGGGTCGCTCGCGACCGCGTGCGTGGCCGTGGCCACGCCCGCGGCGGCCATCACCTCCTTGCAGAAAGCCTTCGAGCCTTCGAGCCGGGCCGCCGCCGCGCTGGGGCCGAAGCAGGGAATGCCCGCACCGGCGAGGACCTCGGTTATGCCGTTGACCAGCGGCGCCTCGGGGCCGACGACAACGAGGTCGACCCGCTCTTGGCCCGCGGCCGAGAGGATCGCGTCGAAGTCGTCGGCTGCGAGTTCGAGCACCCGCGCGTTGGCGGCGATGCCGGCGTTGCCGGGGGCGCAGAGGAGCTCGGGGTCTTGGGGCGAGCGCCGCAGCGCCTGGATGAGGGCGTGCTCGCGACCGCCCGAGCCGAGGACGAGAACTCTGGGGCGTTCAGATCGAGCCAATGAAGTCGTCGACCGGGATCGCGACCAGGGTCTCGTACCTGGCGGTGCCGCGTGAGCCAAGCTCGAGTGAGACCCGCGCCATGGTCTGCTCGTCCGGAGCCTCGACGACATTGACGAAGTCGAACTGGCCGAGCGTCGCCCACTGGGCCTTGACGGTGGCGCCGAGTTGCTCGACCTCGCGGTTGACTTCGCGGATGCGGGCGGGGTTGTTCTTGATCGTCTGGACGCCCTCGGGCGTCAGCGTTGAGAGCATGATGTAGGTGGGCACGCCTAATCCTCCTCTGCTCAGGGGTTATCGCTCTCACTTGTATCGGATTTCGCCGACGCCGGCCTAGGCGTTGGCGGCGGTTAAGCCGCGACAGGTACCTCGGCGCGCTCGAGCACGATCTCGCCCTCGGCCGCATCGACGCGGACCGTATCGCCGGCCACGAACCGCCCCTCCAGGATGGCCAGAGCCAGCGGATCCACGAGCCGCTTCTGAATCACGCGCTTGAGCGGGCGCGCGCCGTAGGTCGGGTCGTAGCCGAGGTTGCCGAGCAGCGTACGAGCGCCATCGCTGAGCTCGACCTCGATCTCGCGCTCTTGCACGCGCTTGATGACGCGCGCCACCTGGATGTCGACGATCTCCGCGAGCTGCTCGCGCGTCAGCGGGCTGAACTCGACGATGTCGTCGAGCCGGTTGATGAATTCCGGGCGGAAGTGGCTCTCCACGCCCGCGCGGCCTCCCGGGATGTTGGAGGTCATGATCAGGACCGCGTTGCGGAACGACACCGTGCGGCCCTGGCCGTCGGTCAGCCGCCCGTCGTCCATCACCTGCAGCAGCGCGTTGAAGACGTCGGGGTGTGCCTTCTCAATCTCGTCGAGCAGCACCACCGAGTACGGCCGGCGGCGGACCGCCTCGGTCAGCTGCCCACCCTCCTCGTAGCCGACGTAGCCGGGCGGCGCTCCGACCAGCCGCGAGACGGAGTGCTTCTCCATGTACTCGGACATGTCGAGGCGGACCATGGCGTCCTGGGAGTCGAACATGAACTCCGCCAGCGCCCGTGCCAGCTCGGTCTTTCCGACCCCTGTCGGACCGAGAAAGAGGAAGGTGCCGATGGGGCGATCGGGATCCTGCAGCCCGGCGCGCGAGCGCCGCAGCGCGCTTGCGACCGCTGAGACGGCCTCGTCCTGGCCGATCACGCGCTGGTGCAGCCGCTCCTCCATGTGCACGAGCTTCTCGATCTCGCCCTCCATCAGGCGGGAGACGGGAATCCCCGTCCACTTTGCGACGACCTCGGCGATGTCCTCGGCGTCGACCTCCTCCTTGAGGAACTTGGGCGCGGCCCCGTCGGCCGCCGCGGACTGGGCCGCCTCGGCTGCCTCGATCTGCTTCTCGAGTTGGGGGATCGTCCCGTACTGAAGCTCGGCGGCGCGGCCGAGGTCGGCCTCGCGCTGGGCGCGCTCGAGCTCGATCCGGGCCTGCTCGAGCTGCTCGTGCAGCTCGGCGACCTTGCCGATCGTCTCCTTCTCGCGCTGCCATTCGGCGTGCATCGCCTCGGAGCGCTCGCGCTCGGAGGCCAGCGCGCGCTCGAGCTGTTCGCGGCGCGCGGCCGTGCCGGCGTCGTCGTCGTCGCCCAGCGACTGCAGCTCGATCTCCAGCTGCATGATGTGGCGGTCGACCTCGTCGATCTCGGTCGGCTTGGAGTCGATCTCCATGCGCAGCCGCGAAGCGGCCTCGTCGACCAGGTCGATCGCCTTGTCGGGCAGGAAGCGGTCCGCGATATAGCGGTGGCTGAGGGTGGCGGCCGCGACCAGCGCGGAGTCCTGGATGCGGACCTTGTGGTGGACCTGGTAGCGCTCCTTCAGCCCGCGCAGGATCGCGATCGTGTCCTCCACTGAGGGCTCGTCGACGTGCACGGGCTGGAAGCGGCGTTCGAGCGCGGCGTCCTTCTCGATGTGCTTGCGGTACTCGTCGAGCGTGGTCGCGCCCACGCAGCGCAGCTCGCCGCGGGCGAGCATCGGCTTGAGCATGTTGCCCGCATCGACCGCGCCCTCGGCGGCGCCCGCCCCGACGATCGTGTGCAACTCGTCGATGAACACGACGATCTGACCCTCGGCGTCGGCGATCTCCTTCAGCACCGCCTTCAGCCGGTCCTCGAACTCGCCGCGATATTTGGAGCCGGCGACCATCGCGCCGATGTCGAGCGCGACGAGCTTGCGGTCTCGGAGGCCGTCGGGGACGTCGCCCGAGACGATCCGCTGGGCGAGCCCCTCGACGATGGCGGTCTTGCCGACGCCGGGCTCACCGATCAGCACCGGGTTGTTCTTGGTCCGGCGCGAGAGCACCTGGATCACGCGCCGGATCTCGTCGTCGCGGCCGATCACGGGATCGAGCTTGCCCTGGGAGGCGGCCTCCGTGAGATCGCGGCCGAAGCGCTCGAGCGCCTGGAACTTGTCCTCGGGGTTCTGATCGGTCACGCGGTGCGAGCCGCGCACCTCGCTGAGCGCCTTGAGCAAGTCGTCACGGGTCGCCCCGGAGCTGCGAAGGGCATCGCCGGCCTTCCCGGGGTGCTTGGCGAGCGCCAGCAGGAGATGCTCGGTGGAGAGGTATTCGTCCTTGAGCTCGCGCATCTCGTGCTCGGCCTCGCGCAGGATCTGCATGAGCTCGCTAGCGGCCGCAGGCTCCTGCTGGGCGCCGCCGCCGGTGATCGTGGGGAGCGCGTCGAGCGCCGGACCCAGGGCCTGCCGGACCGCGGCCGGGTCGGCGCCGAGCTTGCGCAGCACAGGCGCGACCACGCCGCCCTCCTGCTCGAGCAAGATGGCGAGCAGGTGCTCGGGGGTCGTCTGGGGGTTGCGGCGCTCGTCAGCGAGCCGCTGCGCGGCCTGGAGCGCCTCCTGGGACTTGATCGTGAAACGGTCTGGCTGCATTGGCTTCCTGCTGGGCTGGTCAGTGAGGCTGCGGTAAATCTAAGTCGCAGCGACTTAGATTATGGCAGAGCTGGGTGAGCTTGTCACGCGTGCGCGACCTCCCCCTCGGTGGTCATGCGCTCGCCGCTCGCGGCCGCGGGCACTCCTTCGGCCCCCGCCTGCACGAAATCACGTTGGCGGATCAATACAAAGGCCAGCAGCGCGCCTGCAAACGAGATGACCGCCGTGATCAGCAGCAACTCGTTCAGCGTCGAGGTGAAGGCGAGCAGCGCCACCGCTGCAACGTGGTGCCGGGCGGAGCCCGGGACCGAGGCGATCGCGCTGCCCGCATGGCCGGTGCTGACCGCCGCTGCGATGTGGTCCGACGCGCGGGCCAGGGGCGTCCCGCTCAGCGCGCTCACCACCTTGCTCCTGACTTCGGTCGCGAGCACGGTGCCAAGTGCAGCGATCCCCGCGGCGTATCCGACCTGGCGGAAGGTCGAGTTGACGCCCGAGGCCATGCCGGCCCGCCTGGGGTGGACCACGCCGACTGCGGTCGAGGCCAGTGGCACATTGACCAGCCCGGCTCCGAGCCCGGACACGATCAGGCCCAGCAGCAGGTGAGTCCAGCTGGTGTCCGGCGTGATGCCGCGCATCAGCAGCAGGCCGACACCAATCACGACAAATCCCGGCGCGATGAGAAGGCGGGCCGACACGCGCGAGGTGAGCCGTCCGGCCACTCCGGAGATGACGAAGATGGCGCCCGTGAGTGCGAGCAGTCGCAGGCCGCTGCCGACCGCGGAGAAATGCAGCAGGTTCTGGAAGTAGATGACGATGTAGGCGATGACCGCGAAGATCCCGGCAGAGATCGCAAACGCCGTCGTCAGTCCCCCCACGAAGGTCGGCACGCGCAGCAGGCTGAGATCGAACATGGGGTGCTGCTGGAGCGCCTCGCAGACGAAGAAGACGACCATCATCGCCAGGCCGCCGGCGAGGCAGCCGATGACGACCCCGGACCCCCACCCCTTCGTCCCGGACTCGATCAGGCCGTAGACGATCAAAAAGAGCGCGCTCGAGAAGGTGGCGAAGCCGATCAGGTCGGGCCGCCGCGCGCTGGGCTCGCGCGACTCGTCCACGCGCAACAGCGTCGCCGCCAGCGTGATGGCGCCGATCGGTACGTTGACGAGGAAGATCCAGCGCCACGAAAGACCAGAGGTGATGGCGCCGCCGAGCACCGGGCCCACGGCGACGGCGATGCCCGCAATCGCGCCCCACACCGCGAAGGCGATCCCGCGGTCAGGTCCCCGAAACGCGTTCGCCAGCAGCGCCAGCCCGGTCGCGAACATGATCGCCCCGCCGATCCCCTGCCCCGCGCGCGCCAGCGTGAGGAAGAGCGTGCTCGGGGCCACGCCGCACAGCAGCGAGCCCAAACTGAAGATCGCGATCCCGGTCGCGAAGATCACCCGGCGGCCGAACAGGTCGGCAAGCGAGCCGGCGGTCAAAAGCAACGCCGCGAGGCTGAGCGAGTAAGCGTCGATGACCCACTGCAGATCGGACAGCGAGCCGCCCAGCTCGTGTTGGATCGAAGGCAGCGCGACGATCACGATCGTGATGTCGAGCAGCAGCATGAACATGCTCGCCGAGACGACCGTCAGGGTCCACCATTTGCGTGCGATCGAGGGCCTCCTGTGACCGTGGGGGGTGCTCTGCACACCCTAGTACCCCGTCTCGGCAGGGCCTGCGCGGCGCTAGGTGTCGTCGCGGGGATCCGGCGCAAACCGGAAGCGCTTGATGTCGACCCGGCGGATCAGTTCGCCACCTCGCTGGTAGGGCACGATCTCGGCCCGGAGCTCGCGCCTGAGCTCCTCGAGGCGCTCCACCTCGGCCTTCAGCTCACGCGCCCGGCGGTCGAGCGCCGCCACCTTGCGCGCCATCGTCTCGAGTTGCTGCTCGAGCTCGAACACGCGCTCGACGCCCGCCAGGTTCATCCCCAGCTCGACGGTCATCTCCTGGATCCGCCGCAGGCGATTGACATCCTTGTAGGAGTAGAGGCGGGTGCCCTTGGGCGAGCGCTTAGGCTCGATCAGACCCCGCGCCTCGTACATCCGCAGCGTCTGGGGGTGCATCTCGGCGAGCTCGGCGGCCACCGAGATCATGAACACCCCGCGGTCCGAGGTGACCTCCACGCGCGAGCTCCGCACCACCGATGCTCTGGGGCGCTCGGCGCCCTCGTCGGGCTTGGGTCGGCGAGCGGCCATCACCGCGCTCCCTTGGCAGCTGCGTCGAACAGCTTTGCGCGCGGGTTGCCATCGATCACCTGGGAGAGCCGGTCGACCGCCTCGCTCTGCTCGGCCGACAGCGACTCCGGCACGTCGATCACGAACCGGTAGTGGATGTCGCCGCGGCCTTTGCCGGAGGTCCGCGGCGCGCCTTCGCCCCGCAGCCGCTGCACGGTCCCGTGCTTGGTTCCGGCCGCGACGCGCAGCTTCTTCGAACCGCTCAGGGTCGGCACCTCGACCACGCCCCCGCGCACGGCTTCGGGAATCGTCAGCGGCACCTCGACCTCAAGGTGGTCGCCGGCCTGCTTGAACACGGGCGAGGGCGTGACCCGCGTGATCACGTAGAGGTCGCCGGGCTGACCGCCCTGCGGCCCGGGCTCGCCCTTGCCGGCCAGGCGGATGCGGCTGCCGTCGCGCACGCCGGCGGGAATGTTGACGCGCAGCCTGCGGACGCCGCGCTGGGCGCCGCTGCCGCCGCACGTGGGGCAGGGGTCGTCGATCACGGTGCCCGACCCGTGGCAGTTCGAGCAGGGCTGCGAGATCGAGAAGATCCCCTGGCTCTGGGCCTCGACCCCGCGGCCGCCGCACACCGGGCAGACCTTGGGCGACGTCCCCGGCTTGGCCCCGGTCCCGTGGCAGGTCGCGCACGGGTGCGAGGTGGGAACGGCCAGCGGCACCTGGGTGCCGTCGACCGCCTGGTCGAAGCTGAGCGAGACCTCGGTCTCGAGGTCGCGCCCGTGCGGTGCGCCGCGGCCGGAGCGCACGCCGCCGCGACCGGCGATGGCGCCCCCGGTGGCGCCACCGAAGATGTTGGAGAGGATGTCGCCGACGCCACCGAAGGCTCCCGGGTCGAAGCCGCCCGGCATGTTGAAACCGAACGGCGCCGCGCTCCGGTCGTAAGCCTTGCGCTTCTCGGCGTCGGAGAGCACGTCGTGGGCCTGGGAGATCTCCTTGAACCTCTCCTCGGCCTGCTTGTCGCCCGGGTTGCGGTCGGGGTGATGCTTGCGGGCTAGCCGGCGATAGGCCTTGCGGATCTCGTCGTCCGTGGCGTTCTTGCCGACTCCGAGGATCTTGTAGTAGTCAGGCCGCGCCGCCATGCCGCTCCCCTCACGCCGCTACGACTACGCGCGCCGGGCGCAGCACGAGGCCGTCACGCAGGCGGTAGCCGCGCTGGTAGACCTCGACGATCGTGCCCGCCGTGGCGCCCTCCACCGGCTGCTGAGCGACCGCCTCATGGTGCTGGGGATCGAAGCGCTCGCCCTCAGGCGAGTAGGGCTCGATGCCTACGCGCGCCAGCGCCGCCAGGACGCCGGCGTGGACCAGCTTGACGCCGGAGACCAGGTTCGCGGCGCCGTCCTCGTGCGCATTCTCGGCGGCCAGTGCCGCCGCCACCGCGCGGTCGAGGTCGTCGACGGCCGGCAGTAGCTCGCGCGCAAGCTTGACGATGCCCCGCTCCTCGGCGCCCGCCGCCTCGCGCAGGGCACGTTTGCGGTAGTTCTCGAAGTCCGCTCTGGTGCGCTGGGCGAGCTCGAGGTACTGATCGGCCTTCTCGGCCTTGGCGCTCAGCTCCTCGAGATCGCGCTCGAGCTTGGCCGCATGGTCCTCGGGCTCGGAGGCGCTCTCGACCTGCTCTTCAGCGAGGTCGGAGTGTTCGCTGGCGGGCCCTTCGTTATCGGAGGGCGGCTGCTCCGAGATCGGACCCGGGGCCGAGGACACTCGAGTTTCGTCCTCGGCCGCGGTGTCCGTCTCGGAGCTCAAATCGCGAGCCTTGTGATCTCCGGGCGCCATCGACTACTTGCCTTCGTCCACTACTTCCGCGTCGACGACGTCCTCCTCGGCGCTCGCGCCGTCTCCGGACGCGGCTCCGTCGGCCGAGGAACCGTCGGCCGCCTGCTCCTGGGCGCGCTGGTACATCGCCTCGGACACCTTGTGGAAGGCGGCCTGCAGGGCGTCGGTCTTGGCCTGGATCTGCGCCGCGTCCTCAGAGGTGAGCACCTCGCGCACCTCCTTGATCGCGTCCTCGATCTCGCTCTTGGCAGCCTCATCGACTGTCTCGCCGAGGTCCTTGAGCTGGCGTTCGGCCTGGTAGGCCGCGTTCTCGCCGTTGTTGCGGGCCTCCGCGAGCTCACGCAGGCGGCGGTCGTCTTCGGCGTGGGTCTCGGCGTCGGAGACCATGCGCTTGATCTCCTCGTCGGAGAGCCCCGAGCCGGACCTGATCTCGATCTTCTGCTCCTTGCCGGTGCCGAGATCCTTGGCCGAGACGTTGAGGATGCCGTTGGCGTCGATGTCAAACCCGACCTCGATCTGCGGAATGCCGCGCGGGGCCGGCGGGATGCCGGTCAGCTGGAACTTGCCGAGCGACTTGTTGTAGGTCGCCATCTCGCGCTCACCCTGCAAGACGTGGATCTCGACCGAGGGCTGGTTGTCCTCGGCGGTCGAGAAGACCTCGGACTTGCGCGTCGGGATCGTGGTGTTGCGCTCGATCAGCTTGGTCATGACCCCGCCCTTGGTCTCGATGCCGAGGGTCAGCGGCGTGACGTCGAGCAACAGCACGTCCTTTACATCGCCGGCCAGGACCCCGGCCTGAATCGCGGCGCCAACCGCCACGACCTCGTCCGGGTTCACGCCGCGATGGGGCTCCTTGCCGGTGAGTTCCTTGACCTTCTCCTGCACGGCCGGCATGCGCGTCATGCCGCCGACGAGGACCACGTGCTCGATCTCCGAGACGCCCTTCTCCTTGGCGTCGTCGAGCGCCTGGCGGACCGGCGCGACCGTGCGGTCGAGCAGGTCGGCGGTGAGCTCGTTGAGCTTGGCGCGCGTCAGGCGTGTGTCGAGGTGCTTGGGGCCGCTTGCGTCGGCGGTGATGAATGGCAGGTTGATCTGGGTCTCCTGCGTGGTCGAGAGCTCGACCTTGGCCTTCTCGGCCGCCTCATACAGCCGCTGCAGCGCCATCGGGTCCTTGCTCAGGTCAATGCCCTGCGACTTGCGAAATTCAGCGACCAGCCAGTCGACCACGGCCTTGTCGAAGTTGTCGCCGCCGAGGTGGTTGTCGCCCGAGGTCGCCTTGACCTCGAACACGCCCTCGCCGATCTCGAGCACGGACACGTCGAACGTGCCGCCGCCGAGGTCGAAGACCAGAATGGTCTGGTCGGACTCCTTGTCGAGCCCGTATGCGAGTGAGGCCGCGGTCGGCTCATTGATGATCCGCTTGACGTCGAGGCCGGCGACCTTGCCGGCGTCCTTGGTCGCCTGGCGCTGGTCGTCGTTGAAGTACGCCGGCACCGTGATGACCGCGCTGTCGACGGTCGTCCCCAGATACGCCTCGGCGTCGGCCTTGAGCTTGCCGAGGATCATCGCCGAGATCTCAGGCGGCGAGTACTGCTTGCCGCCTGCCTCGACGCGCGCGTCACCGTTGGGACCAGCGACCACCTTGTAGGGCACGATCGCCTCCTCCTCGCGCACCTCGGCCTCCTTGCGGCCCATGAAGCGCTTGATCGAGAAGACGGTGTTCTGGGGATTGGTGACGGCCTGACGCTTGGCCACCGTGCCCACCAAGCGCTCCCCGCCCTGCGTGAACGCGACCACCGAAGGCGTTACCCGACCGCCCTCAGCATTCTCGATCACGGTCGGTTCGCCGCCCTCGAGCACGGCCATGCAGCTGTTGGTCGTTCCAAGGTCAATACCGATCGTTTTTGCCATAAGTCGTTTCGCTCCTCTGCGTTCCCGTTCGTGAAAATCTAAGCGAGAGCGTAGCAGATTTGCGTTTTCGCTCAGCCGCGCTGGACCCCGATCTTGGGGCACATCCGGTTGAGCGCGCACTCAGCGCAGTTGGGGCGTCGCGCATTGCAGGTGCGCCGTCCGTGACGCAGCAGATTGAGGTGTAACTCGAGTTCCTCCCCGGGGGGCGTGAGCGCGAGCATCGTGTCGTGCAGCTGCTCAAAAGGCGCCCCCGGCCGGAACAGAGCGAGCCGCGTGCCCACGCGCGCGACGTGGGTGTCGACCGGGACATCACGCATGCCGAGCGCGAACAGCAGCACGCAGGCCGCCGTCTTGCGTCCCACGCCCGGCAGCGAGCAGAGATAGGTCTCAGCCTCGGGCACCGGCAGCTCGACGAGCCAGTCGAGCGTCAGCTCGCCGGTGCGATCACGGTCGCTGATGGCTTGAAGAATCGCCTTGATGCGGGCCGACTTGATCCTCGAGATGCCACCTGGGCGGATCGCGTACTCGAGTTCGTCCACGGGCGCTTCGCGGACCGCCTCCCAGCTCGCAAAGCGCTCGCGCAAAGAGAAGTACGCGGCGTCGCGGTTGCGGTCGTTGGTCGACTGCGAGAGCACGGTCAGAATCAGCTCCGCCAGGGGCTGGCCGTGCGGCTTTGCCTGCGGAATGCCGTACACGAGCCGCAGGCGGTCTCGGATCGCGCGCACGCGCCGAGGCGAGGGCTTACGCCAAGTCGCGCCCGCGCTGCTTGCGCTCATTCCGCTCACGTTATCCTCGCTTGCGGGTGCAGGTCGCCGAGCACACCATCGATCTCGCGGGTGCGCCCATCTTCTATCGCCGCGCCGAGGCTTCCTCAGCGCCTCCGCTTTACCTGCATGGCTGCCCAACGAGCTCAGACGATTGGGTCGACCTACTCGAACGCACCGGCGGCGTCGCCCCTGACCTGGTCGGCTTCGGCCGCTCGACCAAAGCCGCCAACCTCGAGTACACGCTCGACGGGTTGGCCAACTTCATCGAGCTGTTGCTCGACCGACTGGAGATCGCGCAGGTCACGCTTGTGGCCCACGATTGGGGTGCCGGGGCCGGCCTGGTCTTCGCGCAGCGAAATTCCGAGCGCGTACGGCGCCTCGTGCTGGTCGATCCACTACCGCTGCTCCCCGGCTTCAGCTGGCGCGGGCTGCCGCGCATGTGGCGCACGCTTGGGCTCGGCGAGCTGGCCATGGGGGCGATCACGCGCCGGACCATGCGGCGGGCGCTGCGCCGGGCGTGCGCCGACCCTGAGACACTCTCCGACGCTTGGCTGGACGCGGTCTGGGAGCAGTTCGACCAGGGGACGCAGCGGGCCATCCTCCGACTTCATCGCTCGGCCGGGGCGTCGCGGCTGCAAGCGGCCGGCGCCGATCTCGAGCGCCTCGCGATGCCGGCGCTGGTGGTCTGGGGCGCTCAGGACCCGTGGTTTTCATCGGCGTTCGCCGAGCGCTACCGCGAGCGGCTGCCAGACGCCGACGCCTGGCTCGTCGATGGCGCCGGCCACTGGCCGTGGTTCGAGCGACCCGAGGTGGCGCAGCGGATCGTGGAGTTCGTGAGCGAGCGATGACCGCGACGCGCGACACCGCGAGCAAAAAGTCCCTCAGCCCCGGTGGCCCCGGGCGGCGCGGGCGTTTTTTCTCACCAGGCGAGCGAAATCGTCCACCGCTCGGCGGCGGCTTCCTCGCCCCTCGGACCACCTGGCTGCGCCTCCTCCCCACGGCGCTCGCGGCCGCGCTCGGGGCCGCCTACGTCATCGCCTCCCCTCCCAGCCTCGATCTCGCCGCGCACATGTTCCGCGCGCACCTCTTTGCGCAGAACCCGTTCGGGATCTGGAACAACTACTGGTACTCGGGTCACCACATAGTCGCGTACAGCCTGCTGTTCCCCGCAGTCTCGGCCCTGCTCACGCCCCAGTTGGCCGCCGCGCTCGCGGCCACGGCGACCGCTGCCTTATTCGAGCCACTGGCGCGCAGGCACTACGGGCCCGATAGCTGGCTGGGCTCGACGGTGTTCGCCGCCGCGACCGCGACCAACCTCTTCACCGGCAGGCTCGCCTTCGCCTTCGGCGCGCTCCCCGGCATCGCGGCGATAACAGCGCTCGACCGCAAAAGGCCCTGGCTGGCGTGCCTGCTGGCGGTCACGACGGCGCTCTCAAGCCCCGTCGCGGCGCTGTTCGTCGCCCTCGCCGGCGTGGCATACGCGCTGGGTGGCTGGTGGCGAGACCGCCGGCCAGGGGCGGTCGTGCCCGGCGCAGCGGTCGCTGTCGCCGCGCTCGTCCCCGTCGGGTTCGTGGCGCTCGCGTTCCCCGAGGGCGGCGTCGAGCCGTTCGTTTTCAGCGCCTTCTGGCCGATTCCGTTGCTCGCACTGGGAGCGCTGCTCGTGACGCGCCCGCAGCAGGCGACCCTGCGCGCCGGCATCGCCCTCTACGCGCTCGCGACGGCCGCGAGCTACACGATCCCCAGCGCAGTGGGCAGCAACGCGGCACGGCTCGGCACCTGGCTCGCCGCCCCGCTGGCGGCCCTGCTTTTGTGGCGCCGGAAGCCCGCGCTGCTCGCGCTGCTGGCGGCGCCGCTGCTGTACATCGGCTGGCACGACCCCATCCGCGATCTGACCACGGCCAGCTCGGATCCCTCGCACCAAGCCGGCTACTACCGCCCGCTGCTGCGCTTTTTGGAGCGCCAGCCCGGTCCGCCGTTCCGGGTCGAGATTCCCTTCACGAGCTTCCACTGGGAGGCCTACGCGGTGGCCTCGCACTTCCCGATCGCGCGCGGCTGGGAGCGCCAGCTCGACATCAAGGACAACCCGCTGTTCTACAACGGGCGCCTCACAGCGGCGCGCTACGAGCGCTGGCTGCACGCGAACTCCGTGCGCTTCGTCGCGGTACCGAACGCGCCGACGGACTACGCCGGGCGGGCCGAGAAGAAGCTGATCGACCACGGGCTGAGCTACCTGCATCCAGTCATGCGCACCGCCGCCTGGAGAGTTTTCGCCGTCGCGCACGCCACCCCTATCGCACAGGGCGCCGCCACCTTGACCAAGCTCGGTCCCGACTGGCTGACCCTCGAGGCGCAGCACGCAGGACAGGTCTTCCTGCACGTCCATTTCACCCCTTACTGGGAGATCACGACTGGGTCGGGGTGCGTCGAACCGGCCGGCGACTTCACCAGGCTGGTGCTGCGGCGGGGGGGTGCGGTGAAGCTGCAGACGGTCTTTTCGCTCACGCGGATCGGAGCGACATCGCCGCGCTGCACGTGAAGTCGCGCCCAAGCTAAAAGACACCCCGGCCGGATACGATGCAATGGCGATGCGGCGAGCACTGACTTGGTTTGAGTCGCGCGTCCTGCCGCGCGGCTGGCCCGACCTCCTGCGCCAGATCCTGATCCTGGTGGGCTTCTACGTGCTCTACGGCATGGTGCGCCTCGCGGTCAACGGGGGCGCCTACGACCCGGGCTACCAGCCCTTCGGCGACGCCACGCGGATCATCAACCTGGAGCGGGCGCTGCACGTGTTCGTCGAGCCCGCGATCCAGAACTGGGCGCTGCCGCAGCAATGGTTGATGGAGGCGGCCAGCTTCATCTATCTGAACGCCCACCTCGTCGTCACGGGCGGCGTCGTGCTCTACATCTACCTGCGCCACAACCGCTCGTTCTACCTGCTGCGCAACGCCTTCATGATCGCCATGGTGATCGCGCTGATCGGATACGCGCTGTATCCCACCGCGCCGCCCCGGCTGATGCCGGAGTGGGGCCTCACGGACGCCGTCAAGCAGATGACCGGCATCACCGCCGAGCAGGGCATCTCCAGCGCCACTCTCAACCTCTACGCCGCGGTGCCCTCCGTGCACGTCTGCTTCGCGGTGCTCGCGGGCTGGTCGATGGCGAGCGTCTCGCCTCGGCGCTGGGTCAAGGCACTGTCGGCTCTGTACCCCGTGCTGATCACCTTCGTCGTGATCGTCACCGGCAACCACTACCTGACGGACGTCTTGCTCGGGGCAATGACCGCCGGGGTCTCGGTAGTGCTCGCCCGCCGCGTGCTGCCTCGCGTCGGCGTCACCAAGTGGGCGCTCGACGAGGCGACCGCGTAGTGGTCACCTGATGCCCGACACACGGCTACGCGCACGAACCTCAGGGGCGGACGCGGGCCCGCGCCCGGCGCGAACTCCGCGGGCGCGGCGCCAGCGCACCGGCCCCACCACGCAGGAGCTCATGCGCGAGCGGCTGATCGAATCCCGCCTCACCCCCAACGCGATTTCGCTCACCGGCTTCGCCCTCAACGTCGCGGCGGCGGTGCTCGTGTTCGAGCGTTTCTTCTTCCTCGCCGGAGTGGCGTTCGTGATCGGCTCGATCATGGACACGCTCGACGGCCGCTACTCGCGCATGTCCGGTAAGGGGACGCCGTTCGGGGCATTCCTGGATTCCACGCTCGACCGCATCGAGGAGGGAGTCGTGCTGCTGGCGATCGCCGCCTACTTCGCGACGCGTGGCGACGAGGCCGTGGTCGCCGCCGTGGTCGCCGCCGTACTCGCGTCGTTGATGGTCTCCTACACGCGCGCCCGCGCCGAGGCGCTCGGGGTCGCCTGCAAGGTGGGACTGGCGACTCGGCCGGTGCGGGTGGTGATCCTCTCGGCGGGGCTGGTCTTCGCCAAGGGCGCTTCGCTTGGACACTTCGAGCTGCTGGCGCCGGCGGTGTATGCGCTCGCAGCGTTGAGCGTCTTCACGGTGGCGCAACGGATCTGGCACGTGCGGCGCGAATTGCGCCGCGTCGCCAGCGCGAACGTGTAACCAAAGCTTCACGCGGGGAGTAGTTCCCTGGCGTGAGCACGATTCCGGCATCGACCAACGGCGCGGCGCGCTATCAGGACGACAAGGTCCGAGTCGCCATCATCGGCGTCGGCAACTGCGCGAGCTCATTCGTGCAGGGCGTCCACTACTACCGCGACGCCGACCCGGCGCAGAGCGTGCCGGGACTGATGCACGTCGACCTCGGCGGCTACCACGTGCGCGACATCGAGTTCTCGGCCGCGTTCGACATCGACGCCGACAAGGTGGGCAAGGAGCTGACGCAGGCGATCTTCGCGGGCCAGAACAACACGCTCGAGTTCGCCGACCAGCTGCCGAAGCTGGGCGTCGAGGTCCAGCGCGGGATGACCCACGACGGGCTCGGCAAGTACCTCAAGCAGAAGATCAAAAAGGCCCCCGGTCCGACCGCCGACATCGTTCAGATCCTCAAGGAGAGCCACACCGACGTGGTCGTCTCCTACCTGCCGGTGGGGTCCGAGCAGGCCACCAAGTGGTATGTCGAGCAGGTGCTCGAGGCGGGCTGCGCGTTCGTGAACTGCATCCCGGTGTTCATCGCGCGCGAGCAGTACTGGGAGCAACGTTTCCGCAAGGCCGGCCTGCCCATCATCGGCGATGACATCAAGTCTCAGGTCGGCGCCACCATCGTCCACCGCTCGCTGGCTCGCCTGCTCCACGACCGCGGCGTGCGCATGCTGCGCACCTCGCAGCTCAACGTCGGCGGCAACATGGACTTCTACAACATGCTCGAGCGCGAACGGCTGGAGTCCAAGAAGATCTCGAAGACCAACGCAGTCACCTCGATCATGGGCCACACGCTTCCGGCGGACGACGTCTACATCGGCCCCTCGGACTACGTGCCGTGGCTGACTGACCGCAAGTGGGCCCACATCCGCGTCGAGGGCCAGGCATTCGGCGATGTGCCGCTCAACATCGAGCTCAAGCTCGAGGTGTGGGACTCGCCCAACTCGGCCGGGATCGTGATCGACGCGGTGCGCTTGGCCAAATTGGCCCTCAACAACGGCGTCGCCGGTCAGCTCGACGGGCCGAGCTCATATCTGATGAAGTCGCCCATGAACCAGCGACCCGACGCCGAGGCGCGCGACTTGACCGAGGCCTTCATCTCCAAGCACGCGCGGGCCAGGGCCGCCTCGAAGCGCAAGCGGCCCGTCAAGAGCCGCTGAGCGCACCCTAGACTCCACAAGCGTGCCCGCTGACGGCCTCGCGATCGCGCACGTGACGCCGTTCGCGTGGGAGGTGGCCAACGAGGTCAACGAGTACGTTGCGCGCACCGCCGAGCAGTTGGGCGCGCGCGGTCACCGCGTGCTGGTGCTGGCCCCTTCGCAGTCGCCGGAACTGATCCGCTCGAGCCGTCGCGCAATCCGCGCCGACCCGGGCACGCTGCTGCAGCGGGCCACCGGCAAGCCCCTGGTGCTCGGCGTGGGCGAGGTACTGCCGTTCTCGTTCGCCCGGCGTCGCGCGGCCTCGCTGCCGGTGGACGTGGCGCGCACGGTGGAGGAAGTGCTGACGGGCGTGTCGCTGGACCTCGTGCACGTGCACGAGCCGTTTCAGCCGAGCGCGGCCAGCACGGCGCTGCGCCACTCGCGGGCGCTCAACGTAGGCGGCTTCCACGCTCCCACCGAGCGCGTCCTTTCAACCCAGTTGACGCGTCCGCTCTCGCGGCTGCTGTTCTCCCGCCTCGACGTCCGCATCGCCAGCTACCGGGCCACGGCCGAGCTCACGCAGCAGTTCTTCCCCGCTGATTACCGCGTGATCCTGCCCGGCGCCTCGCCCGTGGTGCGTGAGCAGCGGGACCGTGACGAGGTCGAGCTGCTGCTGGTGGCGACAGAGGAGCGGGCGGCCCTGCGCATCTTCCTGCGGGCGCTGCGCTCGCTTCAGCGCACGCCCGGGTGGCGGGCCACCGTGTTCTCCCCTCGCCAGCTGGCCGCGCCGGCGACGCTCAGTCACAGGCTGCGGGAGCGGGTGCGGTTCGTCGACCCGAGCGAGCTGAGCGAGAGCCAGGCGCTCGCCCGCGCCGATGTGGTGGTGCTCGCCTCGGAGGGCGTGCACGTGACCCCCGGGCTCCTGCTGCGTGCGATTGGGGCCGGCGCGGTGCCGGTCGCCTCGCGCCTGCCCGCCTATGAGGAGCTGCTGGGCGACGGCGCGTACGGGCTCGAGTTCGAGCCGGGCGATATGGAGACGCTCGCCGCTCAGCTCGCGCGCCTGGTGGCCGATCCCGAGCTCCGGCAGGCGCGCAAAGCCGGAGCCGCGACGCTGCGCAAGAAGCTCTCGTGGTCGCGGGTCGCGGATGATCTCGAACAGGTCTACGCGGAGCTGGTCGCACGCCGCCAGGACGGCCGCAGCAGCCGGCAGCTGCAAGCGCAATTGCGCTCGCGGCCCCTGATCGATGTCGACCTGCACATGCACACCGACCACTCGCACGATTGCGCCACCCCCGTGGAGGTCCTGCTCGAGGAGGCCAAGAGCCGCGATCTCGGCGCGATCGCGGTCACCGACCATAACGAGATCTCGGGCGCGCTCGAGGCGCAGGCGAAGGCCAAGGGGATCAAGGTGATAGTCGGCGAGGAGATCAAAACCGCCGACCAGGGCGAGGTGATCGGTCTGTTCATCTCAAAGCGCATCCGGCGCGGCGGCACGTTGCGCGACACGATCGCCGAGATAAAGCGCCAGGGCGGACTTGTGTACGTGCCCCACCCGTTTGACCGGCTGCACTCGGTCCCCGACTACGAGCACCTGCTGCCGGTGCTCGACCGGGTCGACGCGATCGAGGTCTTCAACCCGCGCGTGGCGATCAGCGAGTTCAACGAGGAGGCGGCGAGGTTCGCCGCCAAATACCGCATACCCGCCGGCGCCGGTTCCGATGCCCACGTGCCCCAGGGCCTCGGCTCGGTGCGAATCCGTATGCGCGACTTCGACGGGCCCGAAGAGTTTCTCGAATCGCTGCGCGAGGCGGACATCATCCGCAATCCCGCGAACCTGCTCTATGTGCAGGCGCTCAAGTTCTTGCAGACCAAGGCGATGCCGCCCGCAGCCCGGCGTGCAGCCCGCGATCTGCGCGTGCGCCGGGCCGCCAAGCGCGGCTCAGAACGCGAATCCTGACCGCAACTCCTGATGCGCGCGCAAGGAAAAGCTCCGGAGCCGTCCAATCCGAGGGGGATGCCGGCGACTGACGACGAGATCCGGGAGAAGTATCTGGAGCGAGCGATCCGCGAGCTGAACGCATTTGCGCGTGAGCTCCAGTCCTGCCCGCACTGCCCCCGGGGCCAGCTGATGCCGGTGCTCGGCTCGGGTCACCCCCAAGCTGACATCTTCCTGCTCAAGTATTCGGCCCGTCCGGCTGAGGTCGAGGAGGGCGTCGCCTTCTACGGGCGCACCGGCAACGCGCTGATGAAGTCGCTCAAGCGGCTGGGAATCGATCCGCTTGCGGTGTACGGAACGCTGTGCGTCAAGTGCCCCGTCCCTGATCCCGCGCTGGCCGACCCCGAGTGCGTGGCGCGGCTCCTGCGCGAGCTCGCGATCGTGCAGCCCAAGATCGTCGTGGTGATGGGCCCAGAGGCGCTCGCCGTGCTCAACGACATGCAAGTGCCGCTGGCGCGCCAGCTGGATGCGCGTCCGGGAGAGCTCCAGAACTTAACCCCCTCGATCGAGGCCCTGTATGTCCCCAACATCGACGAGGCGCTCGACGAGGAGCCGGCTAAGCGCGCGTTCTGGGCCGCCTTCCGCGTACTCGGCCAGTGGTGGTCCGATCTGCCTCCCTATTGACCCGGGCCGATCATGATC